>NZ_CP097800.1:2105000-2408750 GCF_000612545.2 Streptomyces sp. PCS3-D2
AGCTTGGCCTCGATGAGGGCCAGCGTCAGCTTGGAGCCGATCAGCGGGATGTCCGGCTTCTCCCGCAGGAGGTAGGGGACGGCGCCGATGTGGTCTTCGTGGCCGTGGGTGAGGACGATGCCCTCGATGTCGTCGAGGCGGTCCCGGATGGACGAGAAGTCCGGCAGGATCAGGTCGATGCCGGGCTGCTCCTCCTCGGGAAAGAGGACACCGCAGTCGACGATCAGGAGGCGGCCGTCGTACTCGAAGACGGTCATGTTGCGGCCGATCTCGCCGAGGCCACCCAGGGGGGTGACCCTGAGGCCGCCCTTGGGCAGCTTCGGCGGCGGACCGAGTTCCGGATGCGGATGGCTCAAAAGTGTCTCCTCACCACACACGCCACGTACCCGGAAGGCACGTGGCGCGCATGTCATTCGTGCACTTGCTGTTGTCTGCTCTGTATTTGTTCGGTGGTGCTTATTGAGTTGTGAAGTCTGTTGTCAGAGCTGTACCCCGCCCGCGGCAAGATCGATCTTGAGCTGGGCCGTCTCTTCGTCGGTCAGTTCGATCAGCGGGAGTCGCAGCGGGCCGGCCGGCAGGCCCTGGAGCTTCAGCGCGCCCTTGGTCGTCATCACACCCTGGGTGCGGAACATCCCGGTGAAGACGGGGAGCAGCTTCTGGTGGATCTCGGCAGCCTTCTGGACGTCCCCGGCGAGGTGGGCCTCCAGCATCGCCCGCAGCTCGGGCGTGACCAGGTGGCCCACGACGGAGACGAAGCCGACGGCGCCCACTGACAGGAGCGGCAGGTTCAGCATGTCGTCGCCCGAGTACCAGGCGAGGCCGCTGCGTGCGATCGCCCAGCCGGCCTGGCCGAGGTCGCCCTTGGCGTCCTTGTTGGCCACGATACGGGGGTGCTCGGCCAGCCGGACCAGGGTTTCGGTCTCGATCGGGACACCGCTGCGGCCGGGAATGTCGTAGAGCATGACCGGCAGCTCGGTGGCGTCGGCGATCGCCGTGAAGTGCCGGTAGAGGCCCTCCTGCGGGGGCTTGCTGTAGTACGGGGTCACGGCGAGCAGGCCGTGTGCGCCGGTGCGCTCGGCCTGGCGGGCCAGCTCCAGCGTGTGGCGGGTGTCGTTCGTACCGATGCCGGCGACCACGTGGGCGCGGTCTCCGACGGCTTCGAGGACGGCTCGTACGAGGTCGTTTTTCTCCGCGTCGGTGGTGGTGGGCGACTCGCCGGTGGTGCCGTTGATGATCAGACCGTCGTTGCCTGCGTCCACCAGGTGGACGGCGAGCTGCTGCGCGCCGTCGAGATCGAGAGCGCCATCCGCCGCGAACGGCGTGATCATGGCGGTGAGGACCCGCCCGAAGGGGGTCTGCGGAGTCGAGATCGGAGCCATGGGTAACACGCTACTCGCTGCCATGCTCGCGGTGTCCCCTCGGGGGACGTCAACAGGGTGTTGGACGCCGGCACTGCCTGCTCGGGGGTTCAGGCAGTGCCGGGTCCGTTTGATCAGCCTAGATGAAGTTTACGAAACGTCGCAATACGGACACTTCGGACTTGACTCCGTACATCTGTACGCTGCGGGCACATCGGCCTGCAACGGCTCTTACGGGGCAACGCGACCGTTGCCGTTGTACGCGGCGTACGTCAGCGGCATGAGCCGGGCCCAGTGCTGCTCCATCTTCTCGCCGACCATCTCGATCTCCCGCTGCGGGAAGGACGGGACGGTGGCGAGCTCGTGCTGGGTGCGCAGACCGAGGAAGTGCATCAGCGAGCGCGCGTTGCAGGTGGCGTACATCGAGGAGAACAGGCCGACCGGCAGGACCGAACGGGCCACCTCTCGGGCCACGCCCGCGGCGAGCATCTCCCGGTAGGCCTCGTACGCCTGCACGTACGAGTCCTCCATGACGCGCGCGGTCAGCTCTTGCTGCGCCTGGGTGCCCTCGACGAAGACGTACTTGCCGGGGCGGCCCTCCTGGACGAGCTTGCGCTCGGCGTCGGGGACGTAGAAGACCGGTTCGAGCTCCCTGTAGCGGCCCGACTCCTCGTTGTACGACCAGCCCACGCGGTGCCGCATGAACTCGCGGAAGACGAAGATCGGGGCGCTGATGAAGAAGGTCATCGAGTTGTGCTCGAAGGGGCTGCCGTGACGGTCCCGCATCAGGTAGTTGATGAGCCCCTTCGAGCGCTCCGGGTCCTTCTGGAGCTCCTCCAGCGACTGCTCGCCGGCCGTGGAGACACGAGCCGCCCAGAGCACGTCGGAGTCGGCAGCGGAGTGCTTTACCAGCTCCACCGTCACGTCGCTGCGGAAGCTGGGTTTCAGATCTGAAGCGGCGGTCTCGCTCACCGGGGGTCCTTCCAAACGTGCGTCCTGGGGCGCGCCCACTCTACGGCGCGCCTCGCCGGTCCCCGTGCACGCTCACCTGCCGCCGGTGCACCGGCGCAGCTGACGCGCAGCCACGAATTCCGGTCGATGTCCGCATATCCGGCACGGATTGGGCGGCTCGTACGTCCTACAGGACAGAACGCACCCGCATCGAGCCCGAGGAGATTGCCTCTCATGTTTCGCCGGAGCGAACCCGTCCCGTTCGCCTTCGTCGCCGAGGCCGACCGCTTCCGCAGCAATGTCACTCCACCGCCGCGCGAGCGCCTGGGCAGGGCCCAGTTGACCGCCCGTAGTCTGGTCGGCCTGACCGTGGTCGCGGGGCTCGCCGGCTCGCTGCTCTTCGGGATACCCGCACTGCAGCCGAACAAGGCCCCGGAGAAGTCGCAGCAGTCGACTGCGTCCGAGGGGCGGTAGCCTCACGGGCACAGCCCTACCGAACGTGCATGTGAGTGAGGTCCAGCCGTGCCCCTGCCCTTCCTGACGGCCGACGGCGTGTCCGACGCGGACGACGACGGCGACGAGGTCCTGGCCCACGCCGACGACGACCGCTGGCAACGCCCCTACCGGCCCGGCCCCTGGCGCGTGGCCATCTCCGCGGTGCTGCTGCTGCTGTCCGCCTTCATGCTCCTGGCCACCATGATCGTCGCCTTCGCCGGCGGCGGCTGGGGCGGCGCGGGCGCGTGCCTGGTCGCCGCACTCGCCGTCCTCGCTTCGGCGCTGCAGATGCTGCGCGTGGGCGTATGGGTCAGCCGTACGGGCCTGCGCAGGGTCGGCTTCTTCGTCACCCGGACGATCGCCTGGAACGCTGTCACCGAGATCCGCACGGTGCAGCAGCCGGTGCGCTGGCTCGGCCTGCCGCGGACCGTTCAGGGGCAGGCACTGACGGTGTCCGCCCGGGGCGTCGAGGAGCCGCCGGTGCTGCTGACCGACCACAGCGCCGACTTCCTGTCACGGGCCGAGGCCTTCGACCGGGCCGCGGACGCGGTCGAAGCCTGGGCCGAGGAGTACCGGCCGGTGCCCGCCTGACCCCGGGTCGCGGGGTACGACGGGACACGCCGCGAAGGGCCCGTACAGGTGTCAGACCTGTACGGGCTTCTTGTCGTGCAGGGCGATCGCCCGCTGCATGGCCTTGCGCGCCCGCGGGGTGTCCCGGGCGTCGTGGTAGGCGACGGCCAGCCGGAACCAGCTGCGCCAGTCCCCCGGCGCGTCCTCGGTCTCGGCCTTGCGGCGTGCGAAGACCTCGTCGGCGGAATCCCGCAGGATCCGGCCGTACTGGTCGCGCTCCAGCTCGTCCACGGGCAGTCCGCCCTCGGCCTCCAGCTCAACGGCCAGCTGGTTGGCCCTGGTGACGAACTGCGTGTTCTTCCACAGGAACCAGACGCCGATGAACGGCAGGATCAGCACGGCCACCCCGAAGGTGACGGTGAGCCAGGTGCCCTGTCGGATCAGCAGCAGTCCCCGGCTGCCGACCAGGACGAAGTAGACGACCAGCACGGCGGCCGTGATGAAATACGTGATCTTCGCGCGCATCGTGAATCAGTCCGGTCAGCCCAGGTCGAGGAAGTTTTCCAGGCCGAAGGTGAGGCCCGGGGTCTGCGCCACGCGGCGCGCGCCGAGCAGGATGCCCGGCATGAAGCTGCTGTGGTGCAGGGAGTCGTGGCGGATGGTCAGGGTTTCGCCCTCGCCGCCGAGGAGGACCTCCTGGTGCGCGAGCAGGCCGCGCAGGCGGACCGCGTGGACCGGTACGCCGTCGACGTCCGCCCCGCGCGCACCGTCGAGGGCGGTGGCCGTGGCGTCGGGCTGCGCGCCCAGGCCGGCCTCGGCACGGGCGGCCGCGATCAGCTGCGCGGTACGGGTCGCCGTGCCGGAGGGGGCGTCGGCCTTGTTGGGGTGGTGCAGCTCGACGACCTCGACGGACTCGAAGTAGCGGGCGGCCTGGGCGGCGAACTTCATGGTGAGGACGGCACCGATGGAGAAGTTCGGCGCGATGAGCACACCGGTCTTCGGGGAAGCGGCGAGCCAGGTGTCCAGCCGGGCGAGGCGGTCCTCGGTCCAGCCGGTGGTGCCGACCACCCCGTGGATGCCGTGGCGGACGAGAAACTCAAGGTTGTCCATCACGGAGGCGGGGGTGGTCAGCTCGACCGCGACCTGGGCGCCGGTCTCGGCCAACGTCTGGAGGCTGTCACCGCGGCCGAGCGCCGCAACCAGCTCCATGTCCTCCGCCGCCTCGATGGCCTTGACGGCCTCGGAGCCGATCCGGCCCCGGGCCCCGAGGACTGCCACGCGCAGCTTGCTCATAGTCACTTCCTTACCTGTGTACGGAATCGGGGGGTGTCTTGCCGATCAGGCCGGATCGAGCGCCAGGCTCCGCGAGCACGGCATGATCGGCGAGGCACCCCCTAGGCGACGACCCCGTCGAGGCGGGCGGCCTGCTTCTCCTTCAGCGGGCCGATGACCGCCAGCGAGGGCCGCTGGGCCAGCACGTCCTGGGCGACCGCGCGGACGTCGTCCGGGGTCACGGCAGCGATCTGGGCGAGCATGTCGTCGACCGACATCTGGTCGCCCCAGCACAGCTCGCTCTTGCCGATCCGGTTCATGAGCGCGCCGGTGTCCTCCAGGCCGAGGACGGTGGAGCCCGAGAGCTGGCCGATGGCCCGCTTGATCTCCTCGTCGCCGATCCCGTCGGCGGCGACCTTGTCGAGCTCGTCGCGGCAGATCCGCAGGACGTCGTGGACCTGGCTGGGCCGGCAGCCCGCGTACACGCCGAAGAGGCCGGTGTCGGCGAAGCCCGAGGTGTACGAGTACACGCTGTAGGCCAGGCCCCGCTTCTCGCGGACCTCCTGGAAGAGGCGGGAGGACATGCCGCCACCGAGGGCGGTGTTCAGCACACCGAGCGCCCAGCGGCGCCCGTCCGTGCGAGCCAGGCCGGGCATGCCGAGGACCACGTGCGCCTGCTCGGTCTTGCGGCTCACCAGGTCGACCCGGCCGGCGGAGCGGATGCGCCGGGTGCCGGTGCGCGGGCCGATCGGCTCCGCGTCGGTGCGGGTCAGGGCGCCGGCCCTCTCGAAGGCGGCGCGGACCTGGCGTACGACCTTGTTGTGGTCGACGTTGCCTGCGGCGGCCACGACCAGGTGGGTCGGGTCGTAGTGCTTCTTGTAGAAGCGGCGGATCCGGTCGGCGCCGAGGGCGTTGATCGTGTCGACGGTGCCCAGGACGGGCCGGCCCAGCGGGGTGTCACCGTACATGGTCTGCGCAAACAGGTCGTGGACCATGTCGCCCGGGTCGTCCTCGGTCATCGCGATCTCTTCGAGGATGACCCCGCGCTCGGCGTCGACGTCCTCCTCGCGGATCAGCGAGCCGGTGAGCATGTCGCAGACCACGTCGATGGCGAGCGGCAGGTCGGTGTCGAGCACCCGTGCGTAGTAGCAGGTGTACTCCTTCGCCGTGAAGGCGTTCATCTCGCCGCCGACCGCATCGATCGCGGAGGAGATGTCGAGGGCGCTGCGCCTGGCGGTGCCCTTGAAGAGGAGGTGCTCCAGGTAGTGCGTGGCGCCGTTCAGCGTGGGCGTCTCGTCGCGGGAGCCGACGTGCGCCCAGATGCCGAAGGTGGCGGAGCGGACGGAGGGCAGCGTCTCGGTGACGACGCGCAGTCCGCCGGGCAGGACGGTGCGGCGCACGGTGCCGATGCCGTTCTGCCCCTTGAGCAGGGTTTGGGTACGGGCGACGGCCCGCCCCTCCGAAGAGGGGCGGGCCGTCACACGGGAACTACGCGACGTCACTTGTCGGAGTCGTCCTTGTCAGCCTCGTCGGCGGCGTCCTCGCCCTCGATCACGGGGATCAGGGAGAGCTTGCCGCGCTGGTCGATCTCGGCGATCTCGACCTGGACCTTGGCGCCGACCCCGAGCACGTCCTCGACGTTCTCCACGCGCTTGCCACCGGCGAGCTTGCGGATCTGCGAGATGTGCAGCAGGCCGTCCTTGCCGGGGAGCAGGGAGACGAAGGCACCGAAGGTGGTGGTCTTGACGACCGTACCCAGGTAGCGCTCGCCGACCTCCGGCATGGTCGGGTTGGCGATGCCGTTGATCGTGGCGCGGGCGGCCTCGGCGGCCGGTCCGTCCGCGGCACCGATGTAGATGGTGCCGTCGTCCTCGATCGTGATCTCGGCGCCGGTGTCCTCCTGGATCTGGTTGATCATCTTGCCCTTGGGGCCGATGACCTCACCGATCTTGTCCACCGGGATCTTGACGGTGATGATCCGCGGGGCGTTCGGGGACATCTCGTCCGGCGTGTCGATCGCTTCCATCATCACGTCGAGGATGTGGAGACGGGCGTCGCGGGCCTGCTTGAGGGCGGCGGCCAGGACGGAGGCCGGGATGCCGTCGAGCTTGGTGTCCAGCTGGAGCGCGGTGACGAACTCCTTGGTGCCGGCGACCTTGAAGTCCATGTCGCCGAAGGCGTCCTCCGCACCGAGGATGTCGGTGAGGGCGACGTAGTGGGTCTTGCCGTCGATCTCCTGGGAGATCAGGCCCATGGCGATACCGGCGACGGGGGCCTTGAGGGGCACACCGGCGTTCAGCAGCGACATGGTGGAGGCGCAGACCGAGCCCATGGACGTCGAGCCGTTGGAGCCGAGGGCCTCGGACACCTGGCGGATCGCGTAGGGGAACTCCTCGCGGGTGGGCAGGACCGGCACGATCGCGCGCTCGGCGAGCGCGCCGTGGCCGATCTCGCGGCGCTTGGGCGAACCGACGCGGCCGGTCTCGCCGACGGAGTACGGCGGGAAGTTGTAGTTGTGCATGTAGCGCTTGCGGGTCACCGGGGAGAGGGTGTCCAGCTGCTGCTCCATGCGGAGCATGTTGAGGGTGGTGACGCCCAGGATCTGGGTCTCGCCACGCTCGAAGAGCGCCGAGCCGTGCACGCGCGGGATGGCCTCGACCTCGGCGGCGAGGGTGCGGATGTCGGTGATCCCGCGGCCGTCGATGCGGACCTTGTCCTTGATGACGCGCTCGCGCACCAGGGCCTTGGTCAGGCTGCGGTAGGCGGCGGAGATCTCCTTCTCGCGGCCCTCGAAGGCCGGGAGGAGCTTCTCGGCGGCGATCTCCTTGACGCGGTCCAGCTCGGCCTCGCGGTCCTGCTTGCCCGCGATGGTCAGCGCCTGGGAGAGCTCGCCCTTGACGGCGGCCGCGAGGGCCTCGTAGACGTCGTCCTGGTAGTCCAGGAAGACCGGGAACTCGCCCTCGGGCTTGGCGGCCTTGGCGGCCAGGTCGGCCTGGGCCTTGCAGAGGACCTTGATGAACGGCTTCGCGGCTTCGAGGCCCGCGGCCACGATCTCCTCGGTCGGCGCCTCGGCGCCGCCCTTGACGAGGGCGATGGTCTTCTCGGTGGCCTCGGCCTCGACCATCATGATCGCGACGTCGCCGTCCTCCAGGGTGCGGCCGGCGACCACCATGTCGAAGACGGCGTCCTCGAGCTCGGTGTGCGTCGGGAACGCCACCCACTGGCCGCGGATCAGCGCGACGCGGACGCCGCCGATCGGGCCGGAGAAGGGCAGGCCGGCGAGCTGCGTGGACGCGGACGCGGCGTTGATCGCGATGACGTCGTACAGGTGGTCCGGGTTGAGCGCCATGACGGTGGCGACGACCTGGATCTCGTTGCGCAGGCCCTTCTTGAAGGACGGGCGCAGCGGGCGGTCGATCAGGCGGCAGGTGAGGATCGCGTCCTCGGAAGGGCGGCCCTCACGGCGGAAGAAGGAGCCGGGGATCTTGCCGGCCGCGTACTGGCGCTCCTCGACGTCCACCGTCAGGGGGAAGAAGTCGAGCTGGTCCTTGGGCTTCTTCGACGCGGTGGTGGCGGACAGCACCATCGTGTCGTCGTCCAGGTAGGCGACGGCGGAGCCGGCGGCCTGGCGGGCCAGGCGGCCCGTCTCGAAGCGGATGGTGCGGGTGCCGAAGGAACCGTTGTCAATGACGGCCTCGGCGTAGTGGGTCTCGTTCTCCACTAGCGTTTTCTCCATTTTCGTCGTCTCCGTCCGCCGCCCGTGTGGCGGAGGACGGTTGCGGAGAAGCGCTCCTGGGGTGCTGGCCGGTCTTCGATCGAAGCACCCGGTCCGTTGCCCGTGCGGGGCATTCCGGGTGCCACTACCGAGGACCGGCGGCGTGGGAGGGCGCTCCTCCTCTTCAGTTGTGCACGTCTCGTCGTCGGACGTACACGTGCGTCCGTTCCAGACTACAAAGGGACCGGTCCGTACCGCACGTACAGCAAAGGGAGCGGCCCCCGGATGTGGGAACCGCTCCCTTCACGGCGTCTTACTTGGCGCCGGCCGCACCGCGGCGGATGCCGAGGCGCTCGACCAGCGTACGGAAGCGCTGGATGTCCTTCTTGGCCAGGTACTGCAGCAGGCGGCGACGCTGGCCGACCAGGATCAGCAGACCACGACGGGAGTGGTGGTCGTGCTTGTGGGTCTTGAGGTGCTCGGTCAGGTCCGAGATGCGGCGGGACAGCATCGCGACCTGGACCTCGGGGGAGCCGGTGTCGCCCTCCTTGGCACCGAACTCGGTGATGATCTGCTTCTTCGTAGCGGCGTCGAGCGGCACGCGTACTCCTCGTTTGGTCTTCGTTGCCACCGAGTGCCCCAGGTCTGAGTCTCTGGGGAGCTTCCGTTACTCGGGAGGCGGGGTCCGCTGAGCGCAGTCCACAGACCCTCCGAGGGGAATCCGGGAGACGCGTACACATACGGCCGTCACACAGCGTACCAGGCTGCCGCTCCGCCCCGTCTCAGCTGGTGAGAGCCCGGGCCCGGGCGTACACGTCGAGCACGGCAAGGGTCAGCGGCACCAGGCTGAGCAGGACCGCCGCCTCGGTGAGGTCGAGCAGCCTTCCCCAGAAGGGTGACAGGCCCTTGCGGGGGATGACAAGCGCAATTCCCGCGAGGAGGGCGGCGCCGGCGGCGACGGCCGCGGTGAGCCAGATCGTGCGGAGGTCCAGTCCGCTGCGGTCCTGCTCCATCACGAGGGCGTCGAGCAGGGCCTGCGGCGGGTGCAGCGACAGGCCGAGGATCAGCAGCGCGACGGCGGCGAGGCCGGCGGCCAGGGCGCACACGACCTGGGAGGTATAGCGGAAGAGGCGGGCGCGCAGCAGCATGGCGAGCCCGGTGGCCAGGGCCAGCAGGCGGCCCCAGGTGTTGTCGGAGAAGCCCAGGACGGCGGCGGCGCCGACGGCGACGGCGGCACAGCCGCCGACGAGGCCGAGCAGCATCTCGTGGCCCCGGCGGGCCTGGGCGGCGATCGCCTCGGCGTCGAGCGGGGCACCCTGCTCGTTGTGGTCCGCGCCGGCCTGGTCGCCGTAGGGCTCGGTGTCGTAGCGGTCCGGGGCCACCGCGTGATCGACGTACTCGTCGACCGCGCTCTGCGGGGCCGCGTAGCCGATGGGCAGGCGGGCGAAGCGCGCGGAGAGGCCGGGGAGGAAGGCGACGAGGCCGATGGCGACGGGCGCGCAGACGGCGGCCGCGTAGGTAGCGGAGGCCTCGGTGGCGATCGCGGCGAAGGTCGCCAGGGTGCCGGTGGCGGCGACGAAGGTGGCCGCGACGAAGGGGGCGTCGCCGCTGGGGGTGAGCGCGACGAGGGCGACGGAGGCGACCAGGACGCAGACGCACCCCAGGAGGAACTGCAGTCGGCCGGGCCCCTGGCCGGTGGCGGGGCCGATGATCCCGGATCCGGCGATCAGCAGGTGCGGGAGGGCTCCGAGGCCGAGGGCGACGGCGGAGAGGCGGTCCCGGTATACGCGGGCGCGCACCCCGGCCACGGCGGTGAGCAGGATGCCGACGGCGCCGGCGATGATCCCGGGCAGGCCGTGCATGTCGTGGCGGACGGGGTCCGCGTACCAGAGGACGAAGCCCAGCATGACCAGCAGCACGGCGGAGCCGGCGAGGCCCGCGGCGCGCAGCATGTCGTCGCTCCAGCGGTGCCGGTCGCGGACGACGGCCGAGGCAACGGCGTCGGAGACGTCGTCGAAGACGGCCGGCGGCAGGGACTCGGCGAACGGGCGCAGGCTGAGCACCTCGCCGTCGAGGACCTGCTGGGCGGCGAGGGTGCGGGCGCCGTCCAGGACGGTTCCGGAGCGGCGTACGAGATGGAAGCCGGTGGGGGCGCCGACGGGCTGGGTCTGGCCGGTGAGGCGGAGCAGCTCGGGGTAGACGTCGGCGACGGCGATGTCCTCGGGGAGGGCGACGTCGATGCGGCTGTCGGGGGCCACGACGGTGACCCTGCAGAAACCCGTCGTCCCGGCCGTACTCACCTGCGTGACCCCCTTGGTTGGTGTCCGCGTCCGTACTCGATTCGCGGATGCGCATGCTGCGCGCGACACCCTACCGGGCGTATGAGCGACAGTCGGCAAGTAGGATCACCGTCGCGCTGGGGATACCCCCTGCGCGCCCGGGACTTGGGGGCGCCGGTTGCGACGTCCCGTCCGTTTTCGAGGGATTGATGCTCCGGTGAGCCAGATCGTCGTCAAACGCCCGCCGCGGTCCCTGCCGCCCGAGGTCCCCTCGGAGGAGCTGCGGCTGGAGGCGCCTCCCGAACTTCCGCGCGGGCAGCAGGAGGGCATGCTGATGCAGCTCCTGCCGATGCTCGGCATGGGCTCGTCCGTCGTCTTCTTCTTCATGCCGGGTGCGGCCCCCTTCATGCGCATCATGGGCGTGCTGATGCTGGCGTCGACGGTGGGCATGGTCGTGGCACAGCTGGTGCGCTACCGGCGCGGTACGCAGGGGCAAATGGCCGATGTACGCCGGGACTATCTCAAGTACCTCGCCCAGACGCGCCGTCAGGTGCGGCGGACCGCCCGGGCGCAGCGTGACGCGCAGCTGTACCTGCACCCGTCTCCGGAGCAGTTGTGGTCGGTGGTGGCCGACGGATCGCGGCTGTGGGAGCGGCGGGTCGGCGATCCGGACTTCGGCCAGGCCCGGCTGGGGCTGGGTGCGCAGCGTCTGGCGACCCCTCTGGTGGCGCCCGAGACCGCGCCGGTGGACGAGCTGGAGCCGCTGACGGCGGGCGCGATGCAGCGCTTCCTGAAGGTGCACTCCTCGCTGGACGGGCTGCCGATGGCGGTGTCGATGCGCGCCTTCTACCACGTGGCCGTGTCGGGGGAGCCGGAGTCGGCGCGCGGTGCGGCGCGGGCGATGGTCGCGCAGCTGGCGACGCTGCACTCCCCCGAGGACCTGATGGTGGCCGTGGTGGCCGCGCCCGGTGCGGTGCCCTCGTGGGACTGGACGAAGTGGTTGCCCCACACCCAGCTGCCAGGGCAGGTCGACGGGGCGGGTACGAAGCGGCTGTTCGGCGACGACCTCGCCGAACTGGAGGGGATGCTGGCGTCGCGGCTGGAGGGGCGCCCGCGGTTCAGCCGCGACGTGTCCCCCGTACTGGACCAGCCGCACCTGGTGGTGGTGCTGGACGGGGGCATGGTGCCCCCGGACTCGGTGTTCGCGGCGGCCGAGGGCCTGCAGGGCGTCACCATCGTCGAGGTGGTCGCGGGCGAGCTGGACGAGCCGCGCGGCGGCCTGTCGGTCGTGGTGCGTCCGGGCCGGCTGCTCCTGGAATCGGGCGGCGGCCTCGCGTACGAGGGCGTGCCGGACAGTCTGTCGCTGCCCGCGGCGGAGGCTCTGGCACGGCAGCTGGCGCCGCTGCGCACGGGTGGCGGGGACGACGACGAGCCGCTGCTGGCGAACCTGGACTTCACCGACCTGCTGAACCTGGGTGACGCCGCCGCGGTCGACGTGGCGCGGACCTGGCGGCCGCGGTCCGCCGGCGAGCGGCTGCGCGTGCCGATCGGCGTCGGGGAGGACGGCGCCCCGGTGATGCTGGACCTGAAGGAGGCTGCGCAGGAGGGCATGGGGCCGCACGGCCTGTGCGTGGGTGCGACCGGTTCCGGCAAGTCGGAGCTGCTGCGCACGCTGGTGCTGGGTCTGGCGGTCACCCACACCTCGGAGACGCTGAACTTCGTGCTCGCCGACTTCAAGGGCGGTGCGACCTTCACCGGCATGGGCCAGATGCCGCACGTCGCCGCGGTGATCACGAACCTGGCGGACGACCTCACGCTCGTGGACCGCATGGGCGACTCGATCCGCGGCGAGCTGCAGCGCAGGCAGGAACTGCTGCGTTCGGCGGGCAACTACGCGAACATCCACGACTACGAGAAGGCCCGCGCGGCCGGCGCCCCGCTGGAGCCGCTGGCTTCGCTGGTGCTGGTCATCGACGAGTTCAGCGAGCTGCTGACGGCGAAGCCCGACTTCATCGACATGTTCATCCAGATCGGCCGCATCGGCCGTTCGCTGGGTGTCCACCTGCTGCTGGCGTCCCAGCGGCTGGAAGAGGGCAAGCTGCGCGGCCTGGACACGTACCTGTCCTACCGGATCGGTCTGCGGACCTTCTCGGCGGCGGAGTCCCGCACCGCGATCGGCGTGCCGGACGCCTACCACCTGCCGTCGGTGCCCGGTTCGGGCTATCTGAAGTTCGGTACCGACGAGATGGTGCGCTTCAAGGCGGCGTACGTGTCGGGCACCTACCGCTCGGGCGGGCCGGACCTGTCGGTGGGGCAGTTCCCGGTGGAGCGGCGGCCCGCGCTGTTCACGGCGGCGCCGGTGCCGGTGGTGTACGCCGCCCCGGACCCGGCGTACCTGGCGGCGCAGTCGGCGCGCGAGGACGACGCGCTCGCGGACACCGTGCTGGACGTGATCGTGAGCCGGCTGGAGGGCCAGGGGGTGCCGGCGCACCAGGTGTGGCTGCCGCCGCTCGACCAGGCTCCGCCGCTGGACCAGCTGCTTCCGGCGCTGGCACCGAGCGCGGAGCGCGGGCTGCACGCGGAGGGCTACACACGGCCGGGCGGGCTGATCGTGCCGCTGGGCCTGATCGACAAGCCGTTCGAGCAGCGGCGCGAGGTGCTGTACCGGGACTTCTCCGGCGCGGCGGGCCACATGATGGTGGTCGGCGGCCCGCAGTCGGGCAAGTCGACGCTGATGCGGACGCTGATCTCCTCCTTCGCTCTGACGCACACCCCGCGCGAGGTGCAGTTCTACGGTTTGGACTTCGGCGGTGGCAGCCTGTCGGGGGTCTCCGACCTGCCGCACGTGGGCGGTATCGCCTCGCGTCTGGACCCGGAGCGGGTCCGGCGCACGGTCGCGGAGGTGGGGGGCATCCTCAACCGCCGCGAGGAGTTCTTCCGCGCGAACAACATCGACTCGATCGCCACCTACCGGCGGCGGCGCGCGGCGGGCGAGCTGCCGAACGAGCCGTGGGGCGACGTGTTCCTGATCGTCGACGGCTGGGGCAACTTCCGCGGCGAGTACGAGGTCCTGGAGCAGGTCGTCACGGACATCGCGGCGCGCGGCCTGGGCTACGGCATCCACGTGGTGATCACCGCGGGCCGGTACATGGAGGTACGGGCGGCGCTGAAGGACCAGATGCTCAGTCGGCTGGAGCTGCGGCTCGGCGACACGATGGACTCGGAGTTCGACCGGAAGGTCGCGGCGAACGTCCCCACGGGGATGCCGGGCCGCGGTCAGGTGGCGGAGAAGCTGCACTTCCTGGGCGCGCTCCCGCGGATCGACGGCTCGCACGAGGCCGAAGACCTCTCGGAGGCCACGGCTGCCTTCGTGGAGGCGGTCCGGCAGAACTGGGCGGGGCCGGCGGCTCCCGGCGTACGGCTGCTCCCGCGGCTGCTGCACAGCGACCACCTGCCCAAGGGTGGGGAGTTCCCCGAGCGCGGGATCGCGATCGGCATCGACGAGACCGATCTGGAGCCGGTGTTCGTCGACTTCGAGACCGACCCCTTCCTGCTCGTCTTCGGCGAGAGCGAGTCCGGCAAGACGAACCTGTTGCGGCTCATCGCCAAGCAGATCGCGGAGCGCTACACACCGGACCAGGCTCGGCTGGTCGTGGGCGACTACCGGCGGACCCTGCTCGGGGCGCTGCCGGAGGAGCACCTGCTGGAGTACGCGCCGATGGCGAGCTCCCTGCAGATGCACATGGAGGCGCTGGGCGGGGTGTTCTCGCGGCGGCAACCTCCGCCGGACGTCACCCCGCAGCAGCTGCGCGACCGCAGCTGGTGGACGGGACCGGACGTCTTCATCATCATCGACGACTTCGACCTGGTGGCCACGAGCCAGGGCAATCCGCTCGCGCCGCTGGTGGAGTACCTGCCGTTCGCCCGCGACACGGGGGTGCGCTTCATCATCGCGCGCAGCTCGGCGGGCGCCTCCCGATCGATGTACGAGTCGTTCATGCAACGGATCAAGGAGCTGGGCGCGCAGGGCGTCGTGCTGTCCGGTGATCCGGCCGAGGGCGATCTGGTCGGCACCGTCCGGCCGCGTCCGATGCCGCCGGGCCGGGGCTACTTCGCCTCGCGCCGGAGGGGAACGTCGCTGGTCCAGCTCGGCCGGATGCCGGGCGGCATGTGAGGTCGGGGGAATCCCGGGCGCCGGCCGGATCGGGGGGAAACCCGTCCCGACCGGCGGCGGCTCCCCGATAATCGGCGGGGAAGACCGCTCCACCGAAGGAAGGGCCGCCCATGGGCACTCAGCAGGAGAAGGACGAGCTGTACGCGCTCGACATCAGTGGCGTGGAGTGGGAGGGGCCGCCGGGGACCAGCCCGGACGAGGAGCGGGTGGAGATCGCGCGGCTTCCCGACGGGGCGGTGGCGATGCGGTCTTCACTGGACCGAGAGACGGTGCTGCGCTACACGGCCGCCGAGTGGGAGGCCTTCGTACTCGGTGCCAGGGACGGCGAGTTCGACCTGGACCGGCACGAGCCCTGAGGCGGCAGGACACGCCGAAGGGGCGCGCCCGGTACGGGTGCGCCCCTTCGGCGTGTCGGGACGCCGGACACCGGCTCCCGCAGGGCTCAGTAGGCCTCGGTGAAGAGGGTCGAGGCCCGCTTGTCGGTGGCCCGGTAGTCGTCCTTGCCGCGCTCGATGAGCTTGGCGACCTTCTCCAGCTCCGCGTGCATGGTGTCGGCCTTGGCCTTGTACTTCTTCTGCAGGGCGACGTACTCCCGGTGCGCCTCACCGTCCCAGGTGTCCGTGACGACCTTCACGGCCTGCTCCATCTCGGCCAGGTCCTTGAGGATGTTCCCGGAGACGACCCGGATGCGGTCCGCCATCTGCTGAACGGTCTCGTACCGGACCCGGGTCCCGTCGTTCGCCGTCATGTTCTTCTCCTTCTCGCTACGGCCTCGTGGATGGGGGGCGTTGATCAGATGCCGTCGAGGCCCGAACGCGGGCCCGAGGCGGACGTCGGCTGGACGGCGTTCTTGAACGCGGCCCGCACCTCCTCGTCCTGCGCGTTGCTGAGGTTCTTGGTCTGCGCCACTGCGTTGTGCAGGACACCGAGGAGCCGGCGGATCTCGTCGTGGCTGTCGTTGAGCGTCGTCTGGGCCGTGATGAAGCCCGAGGCGCCCACACCGGTCCAGCCCGCGCTCACGGTGGCGATGATGTCGGCCAGCTCGCGGGCCTGCTTGGAGACGGCGGTTCCCGTCTCCTGGATCTTGTTCTTCGCCTGGACGACCGGATCGTCCGCAAGTCCGAAGGTGTTCGTGCTCATCGAAGCTCCTCACTTCTCAATTCGCCGGCAGAACCGGCGGATTGCGCAGCGGGGAGGGCGTGCCCGGCGCGGCTGTGAGTCACGCGCTCGGTGCAGTCCCCCTCCGCTTCACGCGATCCCCCGATCACACTCGTGAAGCTGCTGCCACTCTAGTCAGTTCACGAAACTGTCCCAACACCGGTGGTCTGCTTCCTCGGACGAACCATGGCTGTTCACTGCAAACGGCGTCGGCGGCCGCGCGCGTCGCGGACGACGGTCGCCGTGCCCGCGATGACGGCGATCAGGACGGCGCCGATGCCGAGAGCGTACGTGCCGTAGCGCTCCTGCCGCTCCTGGGCCGTCTCGGTGAGCCGGAGGGGTGCGGCCTGCGGCGCCGCCGCCGGGGCCGGGCCGGGGTCCGGGACGGGCGCCTTCGGGGCCTCCTGGTCCTGGCTGAGCGCGCGCACCGGATCCACCACTCCCCAACCGACGTAGTCGTCACGCCCGTTGACGGTGCGCTCGGCCGTGTTCTGGATCTGCCAGACGATCTGCTGGGCGGACCAGTCCCGATGCTCGGCGCGCAGCAGGGCAGCGACCCCGGCGACATAAGGCGCGGAGAAGCTGGTGCCGTTGTCGATGCACTGGCCGAAGCCGGGGACGGTGGAGACCATGTCCACTCCGGGCGCGGCGACCCCGATGAAGTCGCCGGGCTGGGAGAAGGCGGCGCGCTCGTTGTTGCGGTCGGAGGCGCCGACCGCGAGGACGCCGGGGAAGGCGGCCGGATAGGTTTTGCGCTTCTGGCCGCTCAAGCCGTCGTTGCCCGCCGAGGCGACGACCACGATGTCGGCGGCGACGGCCTTCTGGACGGACCTGCCGAGCTCGGAGTCCGCGGTCAACGGGACGTCGGTGTCCTGCGAGATGTTGATGACCTGGGCGCCCTTGGCCACCGCGTGGTCGATCGCCTGACTCAGCGAGAGGGCGTTGCCCTTGCCCTGCCCGTCGTTCTGCCGGATGGGGATGATCGTGGCGTCCGGGGCCAGGCCGACGAAGCCCGTGCCGGCCTGGGGGCGGGCCGCGATCAGCCCGGCGACCTTGGTGCCGTGGCCTACGGTGTCGGTCGTGCCGTCACCGCCCTTGGGATCGACGAAGTCCCTGCCCGCACCGACGTCGACGGCGCCGCTGAGCTGCGGGTTCGCCCGGTCCACACCGGTGTCGATGACGGCCACCCGGATGCTCGCGCCGCTCTTGTCCTTGCCCTTGGTCTGCGCCCAGAGCTCGTCGAGGAGGAGCCGCTGGAGGGCCCAGGGGCGGTCTTCGATCTGCTTCTTCATGGGGAAGGTGCACTCCCCCGCGCCGTCCAGGCGCAGCCCGTACGGGGCGTGCGGCGGGGCGGTGCGGGTCGGGGCGGCCCCGGCCGCAGAGGCGGAGGCGGAGGCGGAGGCGGAGGCGGAGGCGGAGGTCAGGGTGAGGGCGCAGGCCGCGATGAGCAGCGCGCGCCGGGGCTTGCGGTTCTGGGGCATCGGCGGCTTCCTCACGAACCCTGGGGCTGGCGAGCGGAGTTGGTGTCGAGCCGGGGCCCCTTGGAGAGGAACTCCGACCAGGCGATGGGCACCATGGCCGGGGTGACACCGCCGTAGCCCAGCCTGACCTGTGCCTGGCTGGCCTCGGGGCGACCGTCCCCGCCCGCCGTGGACTGGTCGGGGGCGCCGATCCCGGACTGCTCGGCGTCGCTGTCGCCGTTGGCCTGGACGGCGTACCGCAGGCCGGTGTCGGTGACCAGGAAGAGGGAGCCGCCGGCCGTGGTCTGCTTGCCCTGCACCTGGGTGTAGAGCAGGCCCGTGCCGGGGGTGACGTACGCGCTCGTGCCGCTGGCCGTGATGTCGACGGGGTAGCTGGTGCCGGCCCAAGTACTCAGGGTCTGGTTGCCCTGGCCGTCGACCGAGCGCAGGACGTTGCAGACGGTGTCGCGGTTGTTGGACCCGCTCGTCCGGGTGCCTGCGGACGGCGTCGTCCGGTTGATCCGCTCGGTCTTCGCCTGCGGCCACCTGACGTCGCCGGCGAACGGGGTGGCATCCGGGTCGAGGGACTGGAGGTCGACCTCGCGGGCCTTGCCGTGCATGTTGAGGCCGTCGGTCGCCGGCGCCGAGATCAGCAGCCAGGCGACGAAGTCGGAGACCGGCGCGACCTTGCCGGGCAGGACCACATAGTGCTGGGCGCCGGAGCCGGTCTGGGCCTTGAGCACCATGCCGACCTTGTTGTCGGCGGTGGTCAGACCCTTGACGTCGGCGGCGGCTCCCGCCCTGCCGGGCAGGGGCGGGAAGGCCAGGTCGGCACCGGAGTTGAGGGTGCCGAGCCATTCGGGGGTCACCTGCTGCGGGGTGGCTCCGGTGCCGACCAGGGCGTTGGTCATGGTGCCGGCGGCCGGGCCGCCCTCGGGGAACCTGTACTTGGTCCCGCTCGCGTCGACCAGGTACCGCTCCTTGCCGGGGCCGGTGCTCTCCACGTACAGCGACTGGGTGTCCGCGAGCCTGCGCGCGTCGTCCGTCACGGACGCCTCGCGGTCCGCGAGGACGAAGGTGGCGGTCTGGACGCCGCGGCCGTTCCCGCCGGGCTGCTGGCAGACGGCCCAGCGCTTGGCCTTGCCGGCCTCGGACTTGGAGGGGAGCCGGTCGGGGGCGTACGGGATGCCGATGATGGGGCCGCGTGGCGGCGTGCCTGCGTCCAGGACCTTGTCCTCGACCTGGACCACCTTGAACTTCTGCGGGTCCAGCAGGAGTCGGGCCGAGGCCAGGTTCAGCACCGGGTGCAGGCGGGTCTGGTCCTTGCCGTCCACCTTCGTCGTCAAGACCACGTACCGGGTCGTGGAGTCCTTGCCGACGATGACCCTCGTTCCGGGCTCGTCCCAGCCCTTGGGGGCGGTCGGCTTGAACATGCCCCAGGCGCCGAACCCGGCGAGCACGAGGGCTCCGACGATCATCCCCGGCAGGACCGCGCGCAGGGGACGGGGGGCTCCCTCCTCGGTACCCGTGGCGGAGGGCTGGAGGAACGCGGCCACCGTCCGCCGCTTCGCAAAGGTGTACGCGTTGAGCTCATCGCGTCGTGATGCCATGACCGTCTGCTTCTCCCCGCACGGCCCGGCCGGTGAGTACGGTCCCCGGGCCTCGATAGTCGGACCGGGCACCTACTATGCCTCTTGACGGACGGTACGCAGGGGCCGGGTAGGGTGAGGCAGCCGCTCAGGACCTTCCGCACCGGGGTAATCAGGGCTTGTTGGGGTGGATTGGGGAGGTTCCGGGGTTCCGTGACGGGTGTCGCGCAACGCCGGAAGTCGTCAGGTCCGGCCCGTGAGAGGGGAAGTGCGCGAGTGATGGCCACGGCGACGGAGCCGCAGACCGGCGCGCCCGCACCCGCACGAGGTGGGGTGGCACCGCACCCTCGGTCGAGCCCCGGCCGGTTCGGCCCGTTCCGACTGCAACAACTCGTACTGCTCCAGCTCGCGGCGGCCGCGCTGCTCGTGGCGTGGGTGGTCGACCCCCTGCTCCTGGTGCCGGCCGGTGTGCTGGCGCTGGCGCTGGTGGTCCTCGCGGTCGTACGCCGCCACCAGCGCTCCCTGCCGGAGTGGATCGGCGGTGTGCTCGCCCTGCGGGCCCGGCGCCGCCGGGCCGCGGCCTCCACCGTGCCCGCGGGCACCGAGCCGGGGCTGGCCCCACTGGTGGAAGCCGATCCGGCGCTGCGCACGCTGACCTTCAGCGATCGCGACCGGCGGCCCGTCGGCATGGTCGGCGACGGCACCTTCCTGACCGCGGTGGTCCAGGTGGACACCGACGCCACCGCGCTCCGGCCCGAGCGGGCGGCACGACCGCTGCCGCTCGGTGCCGTACGGGACGTCCTCGAAGTGGACGGCATCCGACTGGAGTCCGCCCAACTGGTGCAGCACACCCAGCCGGCACCGGCCCCTCACCTGCCGGCGCAGTCGATGGCCGCGCGCAACTACGCCCCACTGCAGGCCCGCACGGGCACCCCGGCGGTGCGGCTGACCTGGATCGCGCTCAAGCTCGACCCGGAGCTGTGCCCCGAGGCGGTCGCCGCCCGCGGCGGCGGACTGGCCGGCGCGCAGCGGTGTGTGGCGCGGGTGGCGGACCAGCTGGCGAGCCGGCTGGCCGGGGCCGGGTTCAAGGCCACCGTCCTGACCGAGCAGGAGCTGACGGCAGCTCTGGCCACGTCTTCGTGCGCGAACCCGATGGCGATCACCCAGGCCGGGCGCTCCGCCAGCACCGGGCGGCGCACCGAGGAGACCTCGCGGACCTGGCGCTGCGACGACCGCCGGCACACCACCTACTGGATCGGCCGCTGGCCCCAGTTGGGCGGCGCCGGGGCGGCGGCGCTACCGCAGTTCGTGGCACTGCTCACGTCCATGCCCGCGCTCGCCACGAACTTCAGCCTGACGATGGCCGCTGCGGAGCGGCAGGGCGTGACGCTGACCGGACACGTACGGGTGACAGGGCGCAGCGACGAGGAACTGGTCGCTGCACGAAGGGAGTTGGAGAGGACGGCGCGGGGCGTGAAGACCGGGCTGGTGCGGCTCGACCGCGAACAGGTGCCGGGGCTGCTGGCTTCGCTGCCGCTGGGAGGCGCGCGATGAGGGGCGGTTTCGGGCTGGTCGGCCCGCGGCGGGAGCGACAGGTGGTGCCCGCAGCGGACCTGGACGCGCTGGCCGTGCCCGTCGGGGACGACGGCGTCGTGATCGGCGTCGACGCCGAGGGACGGTCGGCGGTGCTCGGCATCAACCGGCCGACGCCGTACGAGGTGACCCTGATCGGCGGGCTGTGGACGGCGCAGGTGCTGGCGCTGCGCGCGGCGGCCACCGGTGCGCGCGTCGCCGTGGAGACCGGACGCGGACAGGTGTGGTCCGGGCTGGCCCGGGCCGCGGGCGGCGGGCAGCAGTGCGTGACCCTGCACGAGGTGGGCCGGATACCGCCGCAGGGCGCGTCCGCGGGCAGCCCGGTGCTGGTGATCCGCGACTGCGGGATGCGGCCGCCGCGCGGTCGCGTGGTGGCCGGCCCCTGGCAGTCGGTACTGACCCTGCTGCCGTACCTGAGCCCGACGGCGCCGAGGCTGCTCCAGCAGGCGTCACTCGTGGGCGTGCAGCGGGTGTCGCCGGACGAGGCGGAGCAGATCGGCCGCCTGATGCAACTGCCCGCGCAGGCCATTGCGTCCCTGCCGACCCTGGGTGACGGGGTGACCCTGTGGTGCACGCCACGGGACCGGCAGTTCGTGATGACCCAGGGGACCGAGGCGGAGACCGGCCTGTTGGGCGCGGCGCGCCGCATCGACTGACAGGGCGGGCCCCGGGCGACCGCCTGCCCTCCCCGCGGAGCGGGACGCGGCGGACAGGGGTGGCGCGCCCCGATTAGGCTGGACGCCGGCGTGGCGTGGGTGGACGCCGGAGCAGTGTTCGACAGACCAGGAGGACCAGTGAGCGGCGATCGGAACGAGAGGCGCGGCGGGACGTGGGACGTCCCGACGGACGATCAGTCCGACGCGGAGCCCGAGATGACGGGCGAGTTCACCATCGACTACACACCACCGGCCTGGTACACGCAGAGCACGGGGTCGGCCGCGCCCGCGCAGGTGCCGGGGCTCCCCGAGGGGAGCGGCTTCGAGCCGCACCGACCGTCGGACCTGGAGTCGCCCTCGACCATGCGGATCGCTCCGCCGGCGCCGCGGACACCGTCCGCCGGTACCGGTACGCCCCCGCCGTTCCCGCTCCCCGGCACGGCCGAGGCTCCGGCACCGGCCGCGGAGCCGCCGTACGCGGCTCCCGAGCCGATCACGGCCCCCGAGCTTCCGTACGCGACACCCGCACCGGCACCGGCACCGGCGCCCGTCGAGGCAGCGCCCGCGCCCCCCGCTCCGGCCCCGGACCCGTACGCCGCACCCGCACCCGCACCGGCGCCCGTCGAGGCAGCCCCCACCCCGCCCGCGCCCCCCGCTCCGACCCCGATCGCTCCGGCACCGGCCGCTCCGACCCCGGACCCGTACGCCGCCGCACCCGCACCAGCACCGGCCCCCGCCGAGGCAGCGCCCACGCCGCCCGCGCCCCCCGCTCCGGCCCCGATCGCTCCGGCACCGGTACAGGCCCCCGCGCCCGAGCCGTACACGGACCCGGCACCAGTTCCGGCCCCCGTGGAGGCGACTCCTCCGGCGCCCGAGCCCGCGGCGCCGTTCCCGGCGGCCGCGGCCGGGCCCGCCGTGGCAGACGCCGCTGCCTCGGTCCCCGAGGCCCCGACTCCCTTCCCTGCGTTCGCGGCCCCGGCCGAGGAGGCCGCCCCGGAGCCGGCCGATGCCGTGCCCGCGGCGTTCGCGGCCCCTGCTCCGCCGGCGCCTCCGGCCGAGGCCCCGCCGTACCCCGCGCCCACGCCCGCGCCCGCGCCCGCCGCGGAGCCGGCCATCGCCGCTGCCCCGGTCGAGGGGGAGAGCCCCTTCGGCGCTCCGCCCGGTGAACTGCCCCCGCTGCCGAACGCGTTCGCGCACCAGGGCGGCGCCTACGGCTTCCCGCCGCCAGCGCCCGCGCCGCAGCAGCCCCCGCAGCCCCAGCCCCAGCCCGATCCCCGTAACGCCGGTCAGTGGCCCGTCGGCGGCCCGGGCCAGCAGCCGCCGCAGCCCCAGCCGCACGACCCGCGGTACGCGGCCGGCCCCACCGGCGGCGGCGCGCCGCTCGGCTACACCGCCGCCGTCGAGCTGTCCTCGGACCGGCTGCTGCGCAACAAGCAGAAGCCCAGGAGCAACAACAACGGCGCGGGCGGCGGCCTGTTCCGCTTCGGTGGCAAGGCGGCCGAAGCGGAGCGCCGCCGCAAGCTGGAGCTGATCCGCACCCCGGTCATGTCCTGCTACCGCATCGCCGTCATCAGCCTCAAGGGCGGCGTCGGCAAGACCACGACCACCACCGCCCTCGGCGCCACCCTCGCCACCGAGCGCCAGGACAAGATCCTGGCCATCGACGCGAACCCCGACGCCGGCACGCTCGGCCGCCGTGTCCGGCGCGAGACCGGCGCGACGATCCGGGACCTGGTCCAGGCGATCCCGTACCTGAACTCGTACATGGACATTCGCCGCTTCACCTCGCAGGCGCCCTCCGGCCTGGAGATCATCGCCAACGACGTGGACCCGGCGGTCTCCACGACCTTCAACGACGAGGACTACCGCCGTGTCATCGAGACGCTGGGGCGGCAGTACCCGATCATCCTGACCGATTCGGGCACCGGTCTCCTCTACTCCGCCATGCGCGGCGTCCTGGACCTGGCCGACCAGCTGATCATCATCTCGACCCCGTCCGTGGACGGCGCCAGCAGTGCCAGCACCACCCTCGACTGGCTCTCCGCCCACGGGTACGCGGACCTCGTCTCCCGTTCCATCACCGTCATCTCCGGCGTCCGCGAGACCGCCAAGATGATCAAGACCGAGGACATCGTGCAGCACTTCGAGACCCGCTGCCGAGGTGTCGTCGTGGTGCCGTTCGACGAACACCTCGCGGCCGGCGCCGAGGTCGATCTCGACATGATGCGACCCAAGACCCGTGAGGCGTACTTCAACCTGTCCGCCCTGGTGGCCGAGGACTTCCTGCGGGCCCAGCAGCAGGCGCCGCAGAACCACTGGGGGGCGCCGCAGCAGCCCCAGCAGCCCCACCCCCAGCAGCCGCAGCACCACCAGCCGCAGCCGCCGCCCCAGCCGTACGGACAGCCCCAGGGCCAGCCCCCGTACCAGCAGCCGGCCCCGCAGCCGGGGCCCTACGGCCAGCCGTACCCGCAGCAGCCGCAGCCCGGCCAGCCCTGGCAGCAGCCGCCGCGCGACCCGCGCCTGGGCTGACGGCAGCGCCGTTCGGGCCGACCGCTACGGGCGAGGGCCCGTACCGCCCCGGGACAGGTGGCGGTACGGGCCCTCGCCCGTAGCGGCGTCAGCGCGTCAGCGCTTGATGTCGTACGCGTCGGTCAGCACCCGTGCCCGCTTGACGTCGTCGGCGATCGCCTCCAGCAGCCCGTCCAGCGACTCGAACTTCGCCATCCCCCGCACGTACGCGAGGAAGTCGACGGCCACGTGCTTTCCGTACAGGTCCAACCCGACCCGGTCGATCGCGTACGCCTCGACCGTCCGCTCGGTCGCGTCGAACTGCACGTTCGTCCCCACCGAGATCGCCGCGGGCATCCGCTCGCCGTCCGCCGTCAGCCAGCCCGCGTAGACCCCGTCCGCCGGGATCGCGGTGTGCGGCTGCGTCTCCACGTTCGCCGTCGGGTAGCCGAGTTCCCGCCCGCGCTGCGCTCCGCGCACCACCACGCCCTCGACCCGGTGCGGACGCCCCAGGACCTCGGCCGCACCGTCCATGTCGCCCTCGGCGACCAGCCGGCGCGCCAGCGTCGACGAGAAGGGCACGCCGCCGCCCGCCTCGCCGCGCTCCACGAGGTCGACGACCTCGACCCGGTAGTCGTACGTGGAACCCAGCTCGCGCAGGAAGTCGACGTTCCCTGCGGCCCGGTGGCCGAAGCGGAAGTTCGGGCCCTCGATCACGGCCAGGGCGTGCAGCTTGTCGACGAGCACCTTCACGATGAAGTCGGCCGGGGACAGCTGCGAGAACTCCGCGGTGAACGGCAGGATCAGCAGCGCGTCCACGCCCAGTCCGGCCATCAGCTCGGCGCGGCGGTCGTAGGGGGCCAGGATCGGCGGGTGGCTGCCGGGGCGGACGACCTCGCTCGGGTGCGGGTCGAAGGTGACGACGACGGACGGGACGCCGAGCTCGCGCGCAGCGGCCACGGCCCGTCCGATGATCAGCTGATGTCCCCGGTGCACGCCGTCGTAGGAGCCGATGGTGACGACGCTGCGTCCCCAGTCCTGGGGGATGTCCTCCAAGCCACGCCACCGCTGCACTGTGACCGCTCCTCGCCCGAACCCGGTTGGTCCTTGAACTGATTGCCGATTGCAGGTCTAAGACTGCCATGCCGGGGGCCGGTGCCACGCATCGGCATCCGGGCCGGACGGGCCCGGCGGGGCCGCCGGACCGTCCTCATGTCACATCCGCGGCGGCCCGGCCGAGCGTCTCCACCGCCCGCCGGGCACCGGGCCCCAGCAGGGCCGCCGCCTCCGTGGCCGCCTGGGCCAGCCAGCGGGCCACGAGCTCCCCGAAGGCCGGCTGGGCCAGGGCCAGCTCCACCGTGCGCCGCTCGAAGACGGCCGGACCGCCGGGAACCCCCAGCAGCTGCCGCCCGGTGCGCCGCAGCAGTTCCCGCGTGCGTTCCTCCGGGCGTACCGCGGCACCGGCCGCGACCGCACCGAGGAAGGCGTCCAGCACCCGCGGGTCCTTCTCCTCCCGCAGCAGTACGGCGGCCAGATCGCCGCGCAGCGCGTGCGAGTGCTCCCCGCCCGGCGCGCCCAGCACGACGGCGAGCTCCGCGCGCACCCCGGCCGGCGCGGTCCGCAGCAGGTCCAGCACGAGCGGGCGCAGCGCGGGGCCGGCTGCAGGCCCCTGCTCCAGCCGCCGGTTCACGAACGCCGCGGCGTGCGGCGCGTCCCCGGGGCTACGGGCCAGGTGCTCCCTCACGAGCTCGGCCGCGCGCCGGGCCAGCCCCGGCGTGTTCAGCTCGGCCAGGGACCGCAGCACCTCGCCGTCGGCGCGGTCCCGCAGGGCGGCGAGTACCGCGTCCTGGTCCGGCAGCACAGGCAGGGCCGCGACCAGCGCGGCGGCGGGCAGCCGGGAGCCGGGCTCGGGGTCGCGGAACGACGCGAGGGCGTCGGGCAGGTAGCGGGCCCGCACCTGCGGGTCGCGCAGCAGCACGGCGAGCGCACTGCCGTGCAGGGTGGCGTCACCGGGGCGGGCGAGTAGCGCCCGGGCCGCGCGGCGCAGCAGCTCCCGGTCGGCGGGGGTGCGGACGTGCGGGGCGGTGGCGAGGCCGTAGGCGGCTGCGGCGACCCTGCGCGAGGGCCGTTCGTCGTGTGCCCAGCGGTCCACCGCCCGGCACAGCGCGGAGGGCTCCTCCTCGGCGAGTACGGCGAGCAACTCGTCGGCGCGCGGGTGCGCGGCGGTGACGAGCGCTTCGGTGAGGTCGTCCGGGGCGAGGTGGCGGTGGGTGTGCAGCAGGGCCTGCGCGGCGGTGGCGACGGTGGCCCCCGGGCGTCCGCGCAGCCGGCGGCCGTCGGCGAACCAGGCGCAGAGCAGCGGCTGGGTCCGCCGGGGATCCCGGACCAGTCGGCGGGCCACGGCGTCGAGGTAGCGGTCGCCGGGGACCGCCTCGGCGGGGTCCGCGGGCAGCAGGCGGCGCAGCAGGTCGAGACGGACCGGCTCGGCCAGCCGGAGCCGGTTCCAGAACCAGCCGTCGTACTCGCCCGGGCCGGCCCGGGCCACGTGCTCGGCGAGGGCGTGCAGAACGGCGAGGTGGGGGTGCGCGTCGGGGAGGCGCAGCAAGGTCTCGCGCAGCAGCCGGTCGGCCCACCAGGCGCGGTCGGCGTCACCGTCGCGGGCGCCGTCGGCCGGGACGTCGGCCGGGACTGCCGTCCGGACGTCGGCCCGGACCCCGGCCGGGACGTCGGTGCAGCCGCCCAGGGCACGGACCAGCCGGGTGAGTTCCTCGCCCAGCCGGTCCGGGGGAAGGCGGAGCAGGGCTTCCAGGACGGGCCCGATACGGTGCCGGGGCACGGCCGGCCCGGGCCGGGCGGGGCCGTGGACGAGGGTACCGAGCGCTGTGGCGACGTCGAGGTGGCAGGCCTGGATCCAGTCGGACAGTTCCTCGTGGGCGAAGCGGTAGCCGGACCCGGCGGGCTCCAGCAGGCCCTCGGCGAGGACGGCGCAGGCCCAGCCGGTGCGCCACGGGAACAGTTCCTCGAAGGAGGCGCGGTCCAGTTGCCCCCGCCCGGGTCCCAGGCAGCGGCGGGCCGCTTCGTGCACACGGCCGGCGACGCGGGCGGCGAGCCTCCTGACACCGGGCCCGTGCACGCGGGCGCCCCCGGCGTCGGTGCCTGCGGCGGCGATGCGGACCGCGCTGCGCAGGCACAGCAGGTCCAGGTGGGCGGCGAACACCTCGTCGCGGCCGGGGCGGCCCGCGGTGACCTCGGCGGCGCGAATCCCGGCGAGTAGGTGCAGGGTGAGCGGATGCCGGGCGTCGGCCTCGCCGACGGCGTCGGCGGGGATGCCGAGGCGGGCCCGGGCGGTCTCCGCCTCGGCGGTGGTGAGGTCGCCGAGAAGGAGGGCGGGCGGCAGTCGGCGGGCCGCCCGGGCCGGGACGTGCAGCGACTCGGGCCGGTGGAGGGCGCCGGCCCGCTCCCAGTACTCGGGGCGGGCGGCGACGACCAGGCGGGCCCCGGTTCCGCTCAGCCACGCGTCGGTGGCCTCGGTCCACGGCCCGAGCCGGTGGGCGAGCCCGGGCGGCATCTCCTCGGGCGCGTCCAGCACGATGAGCAGGGTCCGACCGGCGCGGGCGACGACCCCGGCGAGCCGCACGGCGACTCCCTCGGGGTCCCCGTTCTCCCCTCCGGTGTCCGGACCCGCCGGACCCGCGCCGTCTCCCGCCGTGTCCGCGCGGCTGGAGTCCGGTTGCCACCGGTTGGCCGAGGTCCCGCCGGAGCCGGACACCGGCCGTCCGTGCCACCCGTCGGGCGGGGATCCCCGGGGGCCGGGCACCGGCCGGCCCCCGGACTCGCCCGGTGTGGACCCGACCGGGTCGGGCGCCGCCCGGCTGCGCCACTCGCCCGACCGGGACCGTTCGTACCGGGCCCCGGGGCCGTCGCCCTCCGGTGCGGCCGGGGCCCGGTCGACGGGACCCTCGGCGGCGACGTGCGACGCCGCCGTGAGGGCGCGTGCCGCCGCATCCGCCAGGGAGGTGTCGTCGGGGTGCAGGTCCGCCCCGCGCAGCCACAGCGTGGGTGCGGGTCGGGGGCCGCGCGCCCGGCGGGCGGCCAGCGCCGCCAGCTCCGTGGTGCGGCCCGTGCCGGGGTGCCCGACGAGGCCCAGCACCCGGCGGTCCCCCGTCGTGAAGGCCTCCAGTTCGGCGGCAATGGCGGGCCGCTCCACCAGCGGGTCGGGCAGGAGAGCGGAGCGCATGGTGGTCGCGGTCAGTTCCAGCGCCCCGGCGAGGTTCAGGTCGGCGCCGCGGCCCGGCACGACCGCCGCGTTGCGTTCCAGCAGCGCGGCCAACGGGCCCCGCGGGTCGGCGCCGGCCGCGGCCCGCAGCGCCACCGCGAAGCCTCCGCGGCGGTGCTCCGCGCGCAGAGCGGTGCCCAGTACCGCGAGCACCGCCCCGGTGACGGCGTCCAGGACCGGCGCCCCGCAGGCCTCCCCGCCCTGTGCGAGCGCGTCGCGGCCGTCGGTGCCGATCGCCAGCTCCACCGCCGCTCCGGGGGGCACCGCGTACACCCGCAGCCCGCCGGCCGCCGGGTAGGTGACCTGCGCGCCGCCCAGTACCCGCGCCTGCCGCCAGCCTTGCGCCGGCACCCGTACGTAGGTCCCCGGATCGATCGCCTCGCGCTGCGCCACCGGCAGCGGCCGCACCCCGAGTCCGTCCGTGCGGATGAGGGCCAGGGCGACGCCGGGCAGTTCGGTCACGTCGGCCGCGTCGGCCAGCCAGGTCCGCCCCGAGGCCCGCACCATGACCCGGGACAGGCCGTCGACGGCCTCGTGGCTGGTGACGACCGTCCCGCGGTCGTCCGCGACGAACCCGCTGCCCCGTTCGCGCCCCGCCGGATCGCAGATCGTGACGAGTTCCGCCATGGCCGCACCACTCCCCGCACCGCTCCCCCGCTGCACCCCGTGCTCACGACGGTAGGCAGGTCAAGATCGGCAGGAAAGCACGTGCGGCGAACGCGCCCCCTTACGCTCCCTCCATTCACTCCGAGCGCCTGCTCGGACGGGTGAATAGCGGTGTCAGGGTGGATAGAGACCTACCCGAGGGGGGTCGTGGAGCGGTGAGCGGCACGGCACGTGCGCTCACCGCTCCACGTCAACGGATCAGACGAAGACCGCGAGGGACTTCGCCTTCCCGTTCTTGCTCTCGACGAGCCCGAGGAGCTGCCCCTGCGGTCCGAAGACCGCGACGGTACGGCCGTCCCCGTACTCCTCCGGCATGTCGATCCGCACGCCGTTGGCGAGCAGCGACGCCCGCCGGGTGTCCAGGTCCCAGCGCGGGAAGGCCGCCGCGGCCGCCTCCCCGATCGGCATGACGGTCAGCTCCTCCTGGAGCTGGTCCAGGGTCCGGGCGCGGTCGAGCTTGTACGGGCCCACCCGCGTGCGGCGCAGCGCGGTCAGGTGTCCGCCGACGCCGAGGTCGGCGCCGAGGTCGCGGGCGAGGGCCCGGATGTACGTCCCGCTGGAGCAGACCACGGAGACGACGAGGTCGACGACCTTGGTGCCGTCCTCGGCCTCCGCCTCCCGCATGTCGTACACCTGGAACGACGAGATGGTCACCGGCCTGGCCGGGATCTCGAAGTCCTCGCCGTCGCGGGCGCGCTTGTAGGAGCGTACGCCCTTGATCTTGATGGCGCTGACCTTGGACGGGACCTGCATGATCTCGCCCGAGAGCTTGGCGACGCCCGCGTCCACGGCGTCCCGGGTGACCCCGGTGGCGTCCGTGGAGGTGGTGATCTCGCCCTCGGCGTCGTCCGTCAGGGTGTTCTGTCCCAGGCGGATGGTGCCGACGTACTCCTTCTCCGTGAGCGCGAGGTGGCCGAGGAGCTTGGTGGCCTTCTCCACTCCGAGGACCAGGACGCCGGTCGCCATCGGGTCGAGGGTGCCGGCGTGGCCGACGCGGCGGGTCTTGGCGATCCCGCGCATCTTGGCGACCACGTCGTGCGAGGTGAAGCCTGCGGGCTTGTCGACGATGACGAGTCCGCCCCCGGCCTCGGGCCGGGAGGGACCGCCAGGCGTCTTCCCTGCATTGGTGCTCATTCCGCGGCTGCGTCCTCGTCGTCCTCGCCGGGCTTCTTGTACGGGTCGGCGTCGCCGGCGTACTGGGCGCCGGAGGACACCTCCCGCACCTGGGCGTCGGAGGCGCGCGCCTTGTCGAGGAGGTCCTCGATGGTGCGGGCGTTCTCCGGGAGGGCGTCCGCCACGAAGGTCAGGGTGGGCGTGAACTTGGTCCCCGCCGCCCGGCCCACCGCGGAGCGCAGAACGCCCTTGGCGCTCTCCAGGCCCGCCGCCGCACTGGCGCGGTCCTCGTCGTCGCCGTAGACCGTGTAGAAGACCGTGGCCTCCCGCAGGTCGCCGGTGACCCTGGTGTCCGTGATGGTCACGTGCGTACCGAGGCGGGGGTCCTTGACACCGCGCTGCAGCTTCTCCGCCACCACCTCCCGGATGAGGTCCGCCAGCTTCTTCGCCCGCGCATTGTCGGCCACTGGTCCGTCTCCTTCTTTTCTTGCAGACAAGCAATCAGTCTTCATCACCGTGGAGGCGCCGTCGCACGGACAGCAGCTCCACTTCGGGACGTGCCGCGACCAGCCGCTCGCAGCGGTCCAGTACGTCCGAGAGGAACCCCGCGTCCCCACTCACCAGCGCGACCCCTATGCGGGTCCTGCGGTGCAGATCCTGGTCGCCCACCTCTGCCGCGCTCACGGAGAACTTCCGCTGGAGCTCGGCGACGATGGGCCGGACGACGGAGCGTTTCTCCTTCAGCGAGTGGACGTCGCCGAGGAGCAGGTCGAAGGACAGAGTCCCCACGTACATGCAGTTCCGGATGTCCCGCCGGTGCGGGTTCGATGGCCTGCCGGGCCGTCGCCCGGCAGGATCACCCGGCGCTCGTGCGGCCGGGTCACCAGAACCGTACACGCAACGGCCGGGGCCGATCGACGGATATTCCGCCGACCGGCCCCGGTGTTACGCGTTACGACACGGTGCGAACCGCCTCGCGCTTACGCGCGGGGCTTCTCGCGCATCTCGTACGTCGCGATGACGTCGTCGACCTTGATGTCGTTGAAGGAGCCGAGGTTGATACCGCCCTCGAAGCCTTCGCGGATCTCGGTGACGTCGTCCTTGAAGCGGCGCAGACCGGAGATGGTGAGGTTCTCCGCGATGACCTTGCCATCGCGCAGCAGGCGCGCCTTGGTGTTGCGCTTGACCTCGCCGGACCGGATGAGGACACCGGCGATGTTGCCCAGCTTGGACGAGCGGAAGATCTCGCGGACCTCCGCCGTACCGAGCTCGACCTCTTCGTACTCCGGCTTGAGGAGACCCTTCAGGGCCGCCTCGATCTCCTCGATGGCCTGGTAGATCACCGAGTAGTAGCGGACGTCGACGCCCTCGCGGTCCGCCATCTGCGCGGCGCGGCCGGCAGCACGGACGTTGTAGCCGATGACGATGGCGTCGGAGCCCATCGCCAGGGCGATGTCGGACTCGGTGACCGCACCCACACCGCGGTGCAGGACCCGGATGTCGACCTCTTCACCGACGTCGAGCTGGAGCAGCGAGGACTCGAGGGCCTCGACCGCACCGGACGCGTCGCCCTTGATGATGAGGTTGAGTTCCTGGACCAGACCGGCCTTGAGCACGGAGTCGAGGTCCTCCAGGGACACACGGCGCACGCGCTTGGCGAAGTTGGCGTTGCGCTCGCGCGCAGCACGCTTCTCGGCGATCTGGCGGGCCGTGCGGTCCTCGTCGACGACGAGGAAGTTGTCGCCGGCGCCGGGGACGTTGGTGAGACCCAGGACCAGGACGGGGGTCGAGGGACCCGCTTCCTCGACGTTGTTGCCCTTGTCGTCGAGCATGGCGCGCACACGGCCGTAGGCGTCGCCCACGACCATCGTGTCGCCGACGCGGAGGGTACCGCGCTGGACGAGGACGGTGGCGACGGCACCGCGGCCGCGGTCGAGGTGGGACTCGATCGCAATACCCTGAGCGTCCTGCTCCGGGTTGGCGCGCAGGTCGAGCGAGGCGTCGGCGGTGAGGACGACGGCCTCCAGCAGGGAGTCGATGTGCAGACCCTGCTTGGCGGAGATGTCGACGAACATCGTGTCGCCGCCGTACTCCTCGGCGACCAGACCGAACTCGGTGAGCTGACCGCGGACCTTGGTCGGGTCGGCACCCTCGACGTCGATCTTGTTGACCGCGACCACGATCGGGACGCCGGCGGCCTTGGCGTGGTTGAGCGCCTCGATCGTCTGCGGCATGACGCCGTCGTTGGCCGCGACCACGAGGATCGCGATGTCGGTCGACTTGGCACCACGGGCACGCATGGCGGTGAACGCCTCGTGACCCGGGGTGTCGATGAAGGTGATCTTGCGGTCTTCGTCGTTGACCTGGGTGGTGACCTGGTACGCACCGATGTGCTGCGTAATGCCGCCGGCCTCGCCCGCGACGACGTTCGTCTTGCGGATGGCGTCGAGCAGTCGGGTCTTACCGTGGTCGACGTGACCCATGACGGTCACGACCGGCGGACGCGGCAGCAGGTACTCCTCGCCGCCCTCGTCCTCGCCGAACTCGATGTCGAAGGTCTCCAGGAGCTCGCGGTCCTCCTCCTCCGGGCTGACGATCTGAACCTCGTAGTTCATCTCGCCCGCGAGGAGCTGGAGGGTCTCGTCGGAGACGGACTGCGTGGCAGTGACCATCTCGCCGAGGTTCATCATGACCGCGACCAGCGACGCCGGGTTGGCGTTGATCTTCTCCGCGAAGTCGGTCAGGGACGCACCGCGCGACAGGCGAACGGTCTCGCCGTTGCCGCGGGGCAGCATCACGCCGCCCACGGACGGGGCCTGCATGGCCTCGTACTCCTGGCGCCTCTGACGCTTCGACTTGCGGCCGCGACGGGCCGGACCACCGGGACGGCCGAAGGCACCCTGCGTGCCGCCACGGGCACCGGGACCGCCGGGACGACCGCCGAAGCCGGGACGACCGCCGCCGCCGGCGCCGGCCGGGCCGCCGCCGAAGCCGCCGCCCGGACGGGGACCGCCGAAGCCGCCGCCCGCGGGACGCGAGCCGGGACCGGCCGGACGGCCGGCGAAGCCGCCGCCGGGACGACCGGCGCCGCCGGGACGGGGGCCGCCCGCACCGGGACCACGGCCACCGGGACCGCCGCCGGGACGGGGACCGGGACCACCGGCAGCGGGACGCTGCGGCATCATGCCCGGGTTCGGACGGTTGCCGCCGGGGGCCGGACGCGGAGCGCCGCCCTGCGGGCGGGGCATGCCGCCCGGGGTCGGACGGGCGCCGCCGGGACCCTGCGGACGCGGAGCGCCGCCGGGGCCGCCCTGCGGACGGGGAGCACCCTGGCCGCCGGCGCCGGGGGCACCGGGACGCGGGCCGCCGGCCGGACGGGGCGCCTGCGGGCGCGCCATACCGGTGGAGCCACCAGAGGTGAACGGGTTGTTGCCCGGACGGGGACCGGCCGGACGGGCGCCCTGCGGACGCGGGGCCTGGCCGCCGGGGGTCGCGCCGGGGCGCGGGGCACCGGGGGTGGCACCGGACGGGCGCGGGGCACCGGGACGGGCACCGCCCTGACCCGGGGCCGCCGGACGCTGCTGCGCCGGACGGGGACCGGGGGCCGCGGCGGGACGCGCCGGGGCGGCCGGAGCCGCCGGAGGCGCGGAGAACTCGGTCGCCACGGGCGCCGCCGGAGCGGGCTTCGGGGCGGCCGAAGCCTTCGGGCCGGGACGCGGGCCGGGGGAGGCGGGCGTCACGGGGGCTGCGGCCGGGGCCTCGGCAGCGGCCGGCTTGGGGGCCGGTGCGCCGGGCTTCGGGGCAGCGGGACGTGCCGCAGCGGCCGGGGACGGCGCTGCGGGCTTGGCGGGCGCGGCCTTGCGGGGCGCGCCGGGCTTCGCAGCGGACTTGCCGGCGTTGCCGCCGGGCCCCTGCAGTGCGTCAGTCAACTTGCGTACAACCGGCGCCTCGATCGTCGAGGACGCCGAACGGACGAATTCACCGAGTTCTTGGAGCTTGGCCATGACGACCTTGCTCTCCACCCCGAACTCCTTGGCGAGTTCGTATACCCGGACCTTAGCCACTTCGCTCCTTTTAGGTCCGGGTTACGCCGGACCGTCGCTACTTCATGGGCGTACTCATCGCGTACTCATCGAGTGCTCATCGCAATCTCGACCTACTTCCAACTCGCGAGGTACCTGACCGCACGGGGTATCCGTGCCGTACTACTTCTCTACGCTGTGGTCCCGGCTTTCCCGGCCACGGCATTGCGCAGGTTCGCCGTGTCGAGCGCTCCGGCGGACCGGAGGGCCCGGGGGAACGCGCGTCGGCGGACCGCCTGGTCGAGACAGACCACGGCAGGGTGCACGTACGCACCCCGGCCGGGCAGCGTACCGCGAGGATCGGGGACGCATTCGTCCTCGATCGCCACGATCCGCAGCAGATCGCTCTTGGCCGCTCGCTCCCGACACCCCACACAGGTGCGTTCGGGGCATGCGCGGGCTTGCGTCCGGCCAGACACGCCTAAGTCTACCTCCCCGCACCGACCTCTCCCCCGACAAGTATCGGAGGAGAGACCGAACGGACGTTGTGTTGTCCTGATCCGCTGCCCGGGCAGCGGCCGTGTGAACCCTGTCTACCGTCGGGACAGCCCCGGCCGGTAACGGTTTATTCCCCGCCCCGGTCCCGCTCCGCGTCCGGGGACGCCTCGGTGTCGGGACGGATGTCGATGCGCCAGCCGGTGAGCCGCGCTGCGAGGCGGGCGTTCTGGCCCTCCTTGCCGATGGCCAGGGACAGCTGGTAATCGGGCACGGTCACCCGGGCGGAGCGGGAGTCCCAGTCGACGACCTCGACCTTGCTCACCCGGGCGGGTGACAGCGCGTTGGCGACCATCTCCGCCGGGTCGTCCGACCAGTCGACGATGTCGATCTTCTCGCCGTGCAGTTCGGCCATCACGTTGCGCACGCGGCTGCCCATCGGGCCGATGCAGGCACCCTTGGGATTCAGGCCCGAACGGGTGGACCGGACGGCGATCTTGGTGCGGTGACCGGCCTCACGGGCGATCGCCGAGATCTCGACGCTGCCGTCGGCGATCTCCGGGACCTCCAGCGAGAACAGCTTCTTCACCAGGTTCGGGTGGGTGCGCGAGAGGGTCACGGACGGACCGCGGACACCCTTCGCCACGCGCACGACGTACGCCTTCAGGCGCAGACCGTGCGGGTACTCCTCACCGGGGACCTGCTCCTGCACCGGCAGGATGGCCTCCAGCTTGCCGATGTCGACGAGGACGTTCTTGGGGTCCTTGCCCTGCTGCACGACGCCGGTGATGACGTCGCCCTCACGGCCGGCGAACTCGCCGAAGGTCAGGTCGTCCTCGGCGTCGCGCAGACGCTGGAGGATCACCTGCTTCGCGGTCGTCGCGGCGATGCGGCCGAAGTCCGACGGCGTGTCGTCGAACTCCTTGGGTTCCTGCCCCTCTTCGAGGTCCCTCGGGTCTTCCGTCGCCCACACGACCACGTGACCGTTGGTGCGGTCCAGCACGACGCGGGCGCGGCGGAAGCTCCCCTCGGTGCGGTGGTACGCGATGAGGAGGGCCGACTCGATCGCCTCGACGAGCAGGTCGAAGGAGATCTCCTTCTCCCGGACCAGACCCCGCAGGGCACTCATGTCGATGTCCACGGCTACGCCTCCTCTTCCTTCTTGTCCTTGCGGTTGAACTCGATCTCGACACGCGCCCTGGCGATGTCGGTGAAAGCAATGCGGCGGGCGGTCGCCTTGCGGCCCTTCACGCCCGGTACTTCGAGGTCCATGCCCTCGTCGTCGACGTCGAGGATCCGGGCGACCAGTTCGCCGGCGCCCTTGCCGTCCTCGGCGGACAGCTGGAACTTCACGAGGCGGCCGATGGCCCGTACGTAGTGGCGGTGCTCGGTCAGCGGACGGTCCGCGCCCGGGGAGCTCACCTCGAGGACGTACTCGTCCTCGCCCATCACGTCGGATGCGTCGAGACTGTCGGAGACCTCACGGCTCAGCTCGGCACACGCGTCCAGCTCCACGCCCTCGTCGGAGTCCACGATGATCCGCAGCATCCGGCGCCTGCCCGCGCGCGACAGCTCGATCTCTTCGAGGTCCAGGCCCTTGGCGGCGACGAGCGGCTCCAGCAGTCCGCGCAGCCTGTCGCTCTGGGTGGTGCTCATCCGGGTGACTCCTCGGCCGCGTGTGCTGTTGTGGTTTCCGTCGTGTGTCAGGTCAAAGGGTATCCGGTGTCGGAGGGTGTTGCCGTCCGCCCTGTGCGGAGGGCCCCGGGTACCGTGATCACACCCTGCCCCGCCCCACACCACGAGGACGTCGCCGTGCCCTGGACTCCGCATTCCAGACCTTCGCGCAGGAGCCTGCTCGCCGGTGCCGCCGGCGCGGCGGGTGTCGCGCTGCTGACCGGGTGCACCGACGGCCGCCCGGCGGTCGCCGAGCCCGCCGTTTCACTCGAACGGCGGATGCGGGAGGCGGCCGTTCGTGACAGCGCCCGGTTGCTGGAACGTTACGACGCCACCGCCGCCGTCCATCCGGACCTGACCGCGCGGCTCGCTCCGCTGCGCGCCGCCGTCGCCGCGCACGCCTCCGCCCTCTCCCCCGCTGGGGCGGGATCGCCGTCCCCCTCTGCGTCGCCGTCCGGCGGTACGGGGGCCGCCGCGCCCGCGGCAGGGGGCGGGCCGGTGCCCGCGAAGCCCGCCGAGGCCCTGACCGCGCTCGCCGACGCCGAGCGGAGCCTGTCCGAGACACGGACCATCGACCTGGCCGGGGCGCCCGGCGAGCTGGCCCGGCTGCTGGCCTCGGTGGCCGCCTGCGGCGCCGTGCACGTCCACCTGCTGACCTCGGACCCCGGAGCCACGGCGTGAAGCACGGACCCTCCCCCACCGGACCCGCCCCCGTCGGACCCGCCCTGGAGGCCGCCCAGGCGGCCCTCGCCGCCGAGCACGCGGCCGCGTACGGCTACGGGGTGATCGGCGCGCGGACCGCCGGCGCCCGGGCCACGGAGGCCCGGGAGGCGTACGGCGACCACCTCGCGCGGCGTGACGCGCTGGCCCGGACCGTGCGCGAGCTGGGCGGTGCGCCCCGACCCTCGGAGGCCGCGTACGCCCTACCGTTCGAGGTGCGCGATCCCTCCGACGCCGAGCGGCTGGCCGCGGTGATCGAGGACCGGGTGGCCGGCGCGTACTCCGATCTGGTGCGGGCTGCGGAAGGCCCGCTGCGCCGCGAGGCGGCCGACGCGTTGAGCGGCGCGGCGGTCCGCGCGGCACGCTGGCGCGGTGTCGGCGTAGCCTTCCCTGGGCTCGCGGAACGCGCAGAGCGAGCCCTCACCAGCTGAAAGGGACCCCGCACGCATGGCTTTCGAACCGCCGCAGCGGCTTGTACGGGCGCTCGGCGAGACGCCGGAGACGGCGCAGGACGCGGACTGGCTGGGGCGGCTGCCCGGGCTCACCGAGGCCGCGCTCTCCCGGCGGGGGGTACGGGCCCAGCGGGTGCAGGCCCCGGGCGGCCGCAGCAGTCTGGTCGTCCTCGTCGCCTACCCGGACGGGACCCCGGCCGCCCTGAAGCTGGCGCCCCCGCACGCCCGGCCCGACCGGGAGCTGGCCGCGCTGGCGCACTGGGGCGGTTTCGGCGCCGTACGCGTCCTCGACACCCGCCACCACCAGGACGACGGGGCCCTGCTGCTGGAGCGGCTGCACGCGGAGGTGTCGCTGCGGTCCCTGCCGGAGGCGAAGGCCCAGCTGGAGGCGACCGGCACACTGCGCCGGCTGTGGGTGGCGCCGCCCGCCGGGCACGGCTGGGAGTCGGTGGCCGAACGCACCGCGCGGCAGTCGCAGGCCCTGCGGGAGGCCCCGGCGGAGGCCCGCGCACTCGCCGACGCCGCCCTGGCCCTGCGGGAGGAGCTGGTGGCGGCCCCGCCGGAGGAACTGCTGCTGCACGGGAACTTCCGGCAGGGCAAGGTCCTGGCGGGCGAGCGGGCGCCGTGGCTGGCGGTGGGCCCCGACCCGCTGGTCGGCGAGCGGGCGTACGACCTGGCGCGGCTGGTCAGGGACCGGCTGGAGGACCAGGTCGCCTCCTCCGCCGGAGCGGCGGGAGCCCGGCGCCGGGTGAACAAGCTGGCGGACGCGCTGGACGTGGACCGGGACCGGCTGCGGGGCTGGACGCTCTTCCGGGCCGTGGAATCGGGCCACCGTGCCCTGGCCGCCGGACGGCGCCGGGACGCGGAACTGCTGCTGGAGTTCGCCGCCTGGTTGTAGCCGGAGACCTCTTTGGGCATACCGTAAAGAGAGCGATATGTCCGGCAGGGGGCCGTCATGGTCGAGGAACTGCTGACAGCGGTGGTCGCCGCAGGCGTGGGCGCCGCCGTCTACCTGGGTGCGGCGGCCCGCGTGGTGAAGCAGTACGAGCGGGGCCTGGTGTTCCGCTTCGGTCGGCTGCGGGAGCAGGTACGACCTCCCGGCTTCACGGTGATCGTTCCCGTGATCGACCGGCTCCGCAAGGTGAACATGCAGATCGTGACGCTGCCGGTGCCCGCACAGGAGGGCATCACCCGGGACAACGTCACCGTGCGGGTGGACGCGGTCGTGTACTTCAAGGTCGTGGACCCGGCGAGCGCGGTCGTGGCGTTGGAGGACTACCGCTTCGCCGTGTCCCAGATGGCCCAGACCTCACTGCGGTCGATCATCGGAAAGTCCGACCTGGACGACCTGCTCTCCAACCGGGAGATGCTCAACCAGGGCCTGGAGCTGATGATCGACAGCCCGGCGGTGGGCTGGGGGGTGCAGATCGACCGGGTCGAGATCAAGGACGTGTCGCTGCCGGAGACGATGAAGCGGTCGATGGCGCGGCAGGCGGAGGCCGACCGTGAGCGCCGGGCCCGCGTGATCAACGCGGACGCCGAACTGCAGGCCTCGCACAAGCTCGCCGAGGCAGCGGAGGTGATGTCGGAGCAGCCGGCGGCGCTCCAACTGCGCCTGCTGCACACGGTCGTCGCGGTCGCCGCCGAGAAGAACTCCACGCTGGTCCTGCCGTTCCCGGTGGAGCTGCTGCGCTTCCTGGAGCGCGCCGCCCCACCTGCCGCGGCGGCTCCGGCGCGGGCGGAACCGGCCTCGGCCGGCCCGGCTTCCGAAGGCCCCGGGCCGGCCGAGGTCGACACTCCGGGGGCCGAGGACCCGCCGGCCGTCGACCCGGCGGCGGAGAGTCCGGCCCTCGGACCGGCGCGACCCGCACGACCGGCACGACCGGCACGACCGGCACGACCGGACGAGCCGCCGCGGCAAGAGGCGTCCGTCCGTCGGGGCGGCCCGCGCGAGGACGCCGCCTGAGGCCCTCCGGCCCTCGCGAGGAACGGGGAAGGGGAGGAAGGCGTTCGCCCCGCGTGCCCCGGCAGGCGCCCGGAGAGGGCGCTGCCGCGGTGCGGGGGCGGTGGGGCCGGGCGTCCCGGCCTCCGTGCAGCCTCCCCTGCGCCGTCGGCCCGGCCGCGGTCCGGCCGCGGTCCGGCCGCGGTCCGACGCCGCCCGACCGGGCGTCAGGCCCGTTTGTGCGCCCGCGTGTTCGCCGGAGCGGACGGCTGGTGCCCGGCGCCGGGGTCAGGCCGTTGCCGCCAGCCGGGCGAGGGCATCCGCCAGGGGGAGCTCTTCCCGGGTGCCCGACGCACGGTCCTGGAGCTCGACGACCCCGTCACCGGATCGGCGGCCCGCCACCAGGATCCAGGGCACGCCGATCAGCTCCGCGTCGGTGAGCTTCACGCCCGGGGAGAGGCCCGGACGGTCGTCCAGCAGGACCCGCAGGCCCGATCCCGCCAGGGCCGTCGCCGCCTGCTCGGCCAGCGCGAGCTGCACCGCCTTGCCCGCCGCCACCACGTGGACGTCGGCCGGGGCGACCGCCGCCGGCCAGCACAGTCCGCGCTCGTCCGCGGTTTGTTCGGCCAGGGCCGCCACCGCTCGGGAGACGCCGATGCCGTAGGAGCCCATCGTGACCCGCACCGGCTTGCCCTCGCGGCCCAGCACGTCCAGCCCGAAGGCGTCCGCGTACTTGCGGCCGAGCTGGAAGATGTGGCCGATCTCGATGGCACGGTCCAGGCGGAGGCCGGCTCCGCAGGAGGGGCAGGGGTCGCCCGGCTCCACGACCGCCACGTCCAGGTACTGGTCCACCTCGAAGTCACGTCCGCAGACCACGTTGCGGGCGTGGGTGTCGGGCTTGTTGGCGCCCGTCACCCAGGCCGTGCCCGGCGCGACCCGCGGGTCGGCCAGATAGCGGACCTTCTCCAGGCCCTGCGGGCCCACGTACCCGCGCACGAGGTCGGGCCGGTCCGCGAAGTCCTCTGCCGTGACGAGCTCCACGACCGCGGGGGCCAGGTGTTCGCCCAGCTTGCCGAGGTCCACCTCCCGGTCCCCGGGCACGCCCACGGCCACGATCTCGCCGTCGACCTTCACCAGGAGGTTCTTCAGGGTCGCCGAGGCGGGGACCCTCAGGTGCGCGGCGAGGGTCTCGATCGTCGGGGTGTCGGGGGTGTCCACCTCCTCCGGCGCCGGGTGCTCCCCGGAGGCGGGGGTCAGCGCGAAGGTCACGGCCTCCGTGTTGGCCGCGTAGGCGCAGGAGGGGCAGTCCACGAAGGTGTCCTCGCCCGCCTCGGCCGGGGCCAGGAACTCCTCGGACGCGGAGCCGCCCATCGCCCCCGACACCGCCGACACGATCCGGTGGTCCAGGCCCAGCCGCTCGAAGATGCGGACGTAGGCCTCGCGGTGGAGCCGGTAGGACTCCTCCAGCGCCTCGTCGGACACGTCGAAGGAGTAGGAGTCCTTCATCTGGAACTCACGGCCGCGCAGCACGCCCGACCGGGGCCGCGCCTCGTCGCGGTACTTGGTCTGGATCTGGTACAGCATGACCGGCAGGTCCTTGTAGGAGGTGCACTGGTCCTTCACCACCAGGGTGAAGATCTCCTCGTGGGTGGGGCCGAGCAGGTAGTCCGCACCCTTGCGGTCCCTGAGCCGGAACAGCAGGTCGCCGTACTCCGACCAGCGGCCGCTCACCTCGTACGGTTCCCGGGGCAGCAGGGCCGGCAGCAGCACCTCCTGGGCGCCGATGGCGTCCATCTCCTCGCGGACGATGCGGCTGACGTTGTCCAGGACCCGCTTGCCGAGCGGGAGCCACGTCCACACCCCGGCCGAGCTGCGCCGGACGTATCCGGCGCGGACCAGGAGCCGGTGGCTGAGGGTCTCGGCGTCGGCCGGGTCCTCTCGGAGGGTCTTGGCCATGAGGCGGGACATGCGCTGTACGTGATGTGTGGACATCCCCGGAGCGTACCGGGGTCGCGGTGGAGCCCGATAAGCCGTTTCAGGGCCTGGTCAGCGGCAGGGTGGCACCCATGACCGCGTACGGGAGGCTCGCGCTCGGGAAGTGCACCCGGCGGGCGAGGTCGGCATAGCCGAGGGACCGGTAGAGGCCGCGGGCGGGACTCTCGGTGTCGATGGCGGAGAGGATCGAGCGGGGTTCGGCGGCGTCGTCGGTGAGGGCGGTGATCAGTGAGCGGCCGATGCCGTGGCCCTGGAAGCCGGGGTGGACGTGCAGCTCGGTGATGACGAAGGAGCCGTCGAGCCATTCCTCGTGGCCTCCGGCCCGCAGGTAGGGCTCGACGACGGTGGACCACCAGTGCGTGCGGTCGTTGGGCATCCCGTAGACGAATCCGGTGAGCGCGCCGTCCTCGGCGAAGGCCCCGAGCGCGCGGGCTCCCTTGCAGGTCATGTGGCGCTGGACGATGTAGCGCCGGATGCCGACCTCCTCCTCGCTCAGGCCGAAGGCGACGGCCTGCACGCGCAGGGCCTCGTCCACGCGGGCGGCGAGGTCGAGGGGGCCGATACGGACTCCGGAAGGCAGCATGCGGTGACCTTACTTCGCGGTAAGGGTGTGCCGGAATGCCCCGCCCCCGGTCTCCTCCCGGTTCAGAACAGCACGCTCATGAACGCACCGACCTCGCGGAAGCCCACCCGGTGGTACGCGGCCCGCGCCGCGGTGTTGAAGTCGTTGACGTAGAGGCTGACCACGGGCGCCACGTCGCGCAGCGCGTACGCGACGACGGCAGCCATTCCGGTCTCGGAATGGCCCCGACCGCGGAACTCGGGGGCGACCCAGACGCCCTGGATCTGGCAGGCGCGGGAGGTGGCGGCGCCGATCTCCGCCTTGAAGACGATCTTGTCGTCCTCGACGCGGGCGAAGGATCGGCCGCCGGCGACGAGCTCGGCGACGCGGGCCTGGTACAGCAGGCCGCCGTCACCGGCCATCGGCGAGACGCCGACCTCCTCGGTGAACATCGCCACGCAGGCGGGCATGATCAGGTCCATCTCGTTCTTGCGGATCCGGCGGACCTGCGGATCCGGCTCGACCGTGGTGGACGGGTGCTCGATGACCATGAGGGGCTGGTGGGCGCGGACCTCGCGGGCCGGCCCCCAGCTGGGCTCCAGGAGCTGCCACAGCAGCCGGGTGGGCGCGGCGGGGCCGACGATGGAGGAGCAGCGGCGGCCGGTGCGGCGGGCCCGGTCGGCGAAGGCGCGTACCGCGTCGGGCTCGGCGCAGACGGGGACGAGGTTGGCTCCGGCGTAGCAGAGCGAGCGGAGCTCGCCGTCGGCGTACCAGCCCCACATCTCGCCGCCCAGACGCCAGGGGTCGAGTCCGGCGACCTGGACCCTGGAGGTGACGAAAGCGTTCTCCACCGGCTCGCGTCCGAGGACGTCGAGCGCGGCGTCGAGATCACTGGGTTCAAGGACCCGGGTGGTGGTCTGCGTCAACACTGGGGCCTCACCATGCAAGTCTGCTGATCTCCGCACTGTACCCGGCGGCACCGGACCGTGCCGCGTCCACGGGTCACGAAAAGGCCCCGGCCCCGCTCCCGAACTGCGGGAACGGGGCCGGGGCCGGACGACTGCGGCGCCCTCGCCGGACAGCGCGGGCGGTGCGCCGGACCGGTGCGTCAGACGCCGATGGCGACGGTCGGCTCGCCGCTGGCGACGCCGTCGGCCTCCATCTGCGCCGCGATCTTCATCGCCTCTTCGATGAGGGTCTCGACGATCTTCGACTCCGGTACGGTCTTGATGACCTCGCCCTTCACGAAGATCTGGCCCTTGCCGTTGCCGGAGGCGACGCCGAGGTCGGCCTCGCGGGCCTCGCCCGGGCCGTTGACGACGCAGCCCATGACGGCGACGCGCAGCGGGACCTCCATGCCCTCCAGGCCCGCCGTGACCTCCTCGGCCAGCTTGTAGACGTCGACCTGGGCGCGGCCGCAGGACGGGCAGGAGACGATCTCCAGGCGGCGCGGCTTGAGGTTCAGCGACTCCAGGATCTGGATGCCGACCTTGACCTCCTCCGCCGGCGGGGCGGAGAGGGAGACGCGGATGGTGTCGCCGATGCCCTCGGAGAGCAGGGCGCCGAAGGCGACCGCGGACTTGATGGTGCCCTGGAAGGCGGGGCCGGCCTCCGTGACGCCCAGGTGCAGCGGGTAGTCGCAGGCGGCGGCCAGCTGGCGGTAGGCGTTGACCATGACGACCGGGTCGTTGTGCTTGACCGAGATCTTGATGTCGCTGAAGCCGTGCTCCTCGAAGAGCGACGCCTCCCACAGCGCGGACTCGACGAGCGCCTCGGGGGTGGCCTTGCCGTACTTCTTCAGCAGGCGGGCGTCGAGGGAGCCGGCGTTGACGCCGATGCGGATCGGGGTACCCGCGTCGTTCGCGGCCTTCGCGATCTCCTTGACCTTGTCGTCGAACTGCTTGATGTTGCCGGGGTTCACGCGGACCGCGGCGCAGCCGGCGTCGATCGCGGCGAACACGTACTTCGGCTGGAAGTGGATGTCGGCGATCACCGGGATCTGCGACTTCTTGGCGATCACCGCGAGGGCGTCGGCGTCGTCCTGGGTCGGGCAGGCGACGCGGACGATGTTGCAGCCGGAAGCGGTGAGCTCGGCGATCTGCTGGAGCGTGGCGCCGATGTCGGAGGTGCGGGTCGTGGTCATCGACTGCACCGAGATGGGTGCGTCGCCTCCGACGGCCACGGAACCGACCTGGATCTTGCGGCTGACCCTGCGGTCGGCAAGCTTCGTCGGCACGGACGGCATTCCGAGAGAGATGGCAGTCATCTGCTGTGCAACCCCAAGGTGTGGATCGAGGTCCCGATATCGGCGGGCTCCAGGCTTCGAGATTACGCCAACCACGGCACGCCCCGTGCATCCGAGGGGGCGCACGGCCCGAACGTCGGGGGCCGGGCCCGATGTGTGCCCGGCCCCCGACGGCCCGTCGCGGTGTGCCGTGAGGGCTAGGTGATCTTGATGGGGTTCACCACGTCCGCGACCATCACCAGCAGGGTGAAGCAGATGAACAGGCCCGCGACCACGTAGGCGACGGGCATCAGCGTCGCCACGTCGAACGGGCCGGGGTCGGGGCGGCGGAAGATCCGCGCCACGCCCCGCCGGACGGACTCCCACAGCGCGCCGGCGATGTGCCCGCCGTCGAGCGGGAGCAGCGGCAGCATGTTGAAGAGGAACAGCGAGAGGTTGAAGCCGGCCAGCAGGTTCAGGAAGAACACCAGCTGGTGCTGTGCGGGGATGTCGAGGGCGAAGATCTCGCCGCTGACGCGCGCCGCACCGACGACGCCCATCGGGCTGTCCTGCTTGCGCTCGCCCCCGTTGAAGGCGGCGTTCCACAAGTCCGGGACCTTGGACGGCAGGGCGACCAGCGACTGCACACCGGCCTCCATCATCTCGCCCATGCGCTCGGCGGACTGGCCGAAGGACTGCGGTACGTAGCCGGAGGCGGGTGCGAATCCGAGGAACCCGGCGGTGACGTACTCGTCCTTGACGTACCTGCCGCTGCCGTCGGTCTTGGCGACCTTGTTCTCGATCAGGTTCGCGGTGAGGTCAAGGCGCTCCCCCGCGCGCACGACGGTGATGGTGGCAGGCCCCACGGTGGAGCGGATGTCCTTCTGCAGGGCCGACCAGTCGTCGACCGCGCGGCCGTTGAAGGCGACGATCTTGTCGCCGGCCTGGAGGCCCGCGGCCTTGGCGGGGGCGGCCGGGTCGCCGGGCCGGCAGGTGTCCCGCTTCTCGCTCTGCTGGATGACGCAGTCCGAGACGGTGGCGACCGAGGTGGTCTGGGTGTTCAGCCCGAAGGTCATCAGGGTGGTGAGGAAGATCGCCACGGCCAGGACCAGGTTCATGAACGGGCCGGCGAACATCACGATCACGCGCTTCCACGGCTTGCGCGTGTAGAAGAGCCGGGTCTCGTCGCCGGGCTGGAGCTCCTCGTACGCCGCCGAGCGCGCGTCCTCGATCATCGACCGGAACGGCGAGGTGGACCGGGCGGTGACCCTGCCGTCCTCGCCGGGCGGGAACATCCCGATCATGCGGATGTAGCCGCCCATGGGGATGGCCTTGATCCCGTACTCGGTCTCGCCCTTCCTCCGCGACCAGACGGTCGGCCCGAAGCCCACCATGTACTGCGGCACCCGAATGCCGAACATCTTGGCCGTGGAGAGGTGCCCCAGCTCGTGCCACGCGATGGAGACCAGCAGGCCGACCGCGAAGATCACGATTCCGAGCACCGTCATCAGAAGTGTCATGCGCGCGCCTCCGCGGCGGCCCGAGCCGCCATCTCCCGCGCCCGGGCCCTGGCCCAGGCCTCTGCTTCAAGGACGTCCCGCACGGTCAGGGAGGTTCCCGACTGCGGCGTCCCGTGCTCATCGACCACGGCAGAGACCGTATCCATGATTGCTGTGAACGGCAGCCGACCGGCCAGGAATGCCTCGACGCACTCCTCGTTCGCCGCGTTGAAGACGGCCGGGGCGGTACCGCCGAGGGCGCCCACGTGCCGGGCGATGCCCACGGCGGGGAAGGCCTCGGTGTCCAGCGGGAAGAACTCCCAGGCGGAGGCCCTGGTCCAGTCGAAGGCGGGGGCGGCATCCGGGATCCGCTGGGGCCAGCCGAGGCCGATCGCGATGGGGCCGCGCATGTCCGGCGGGGTGGCCTGGGCGAGTGTGGAGCCGTCGGTGAACTCCACCATCGAGTGCACGTACGACTGCGGGTGGACCACGACCTCGATCTGCTCGAACGGGATGTCGTAGAGCAGGTGCGCCTCGATGACCTCCAGTCCCTTGTTGACCAGGGTCGCCGAGTTGACGGTGATCACCGGGCCCATGGCCCAGGTGGGGTGGGCGAGCGCGTCCTCGACGGTCACCTCCGCCAGCTCGGCGCGGGTGCGGCCGCGGAAGGGGCCGCCGGAGGCGGTCACCACGAGCTTGCGCACGTCCGCGCGGGTGCCGGCGGCCAGCGCCTGGAAGAGGGCCGCGTGCTCGGAGTCCACGGGGATGATCTGGCCGGGCCCGGCCAGGGCCTTGACCAGCGGGCCGCCGACGATCAGCGACTCCTTGTTGGCCAGCGCCAGGGTGCGGCCGGCCCGCAGGGCTGCGAGGGTCGGCGCGAGGCCGATGGAGCCGGTGATGCCGTTGAGGACGGTGTGGCATTCGGAGGCGGCGAGCTCGGTCGCCGCGTCCGGCCCGGCCAGGATCTCGGGCAGTGTCTCGCCCGGGCCGTGCTGGGCGCTCAGCGCCTCCTTCAGGGCCGGTACGGCGTCTTCGCGGGCGACGGCCACCTTCTCCACCCGCAGCAGCCGGGCCTGCTCGGCCAGCAGCGCCACCCGGCCGCCGGCGGCGGACAGGGCGGTGACCCGGAACCGGTCCGGGTTGCGCAGGGCGAGGTCGATGGCCTGGGTGCCGATGGAGCCGGTGGACCCGAGGATCACGATGTCCCGGCGGCCGGCCGCGGGGTCGAAGAGGAGGTGCGGGTCGGCGAGGGGGGCTGGACGGTCGCTCATGCCCCCCATTGTCGCGGCACGTCAGGGGCGGCCCGACACGGAGCCCCCTTCTGTGACGCGCAGGAGGAGGTGCGGGAGCGTTCCGGCGAAGTCGGGGAGCGTGCGGGCGGTGCGCCACCAGGCCTCCGGGGCCTCGCCGAGGGCGGCGGTGAGCAGCCGGTACGCCTCCGCGTGCGCGGCGAGGACGGCCTCCGGGTGGTCGTGCCGGTCGGGGCGGTCCACCTCGCCGAGCCAGTGGTCCTCGTCGAGGGCCCAGCAGGCCGGCAGCTTGTGCCGGATCACGTCGGTACCGGTGAGCAGGCCGCGGTCGAGGCAGTCGCGCACCCAGCGGATGTCCTCCTCGGCGCTCTCCATGGGCACGGCCAGGCTCGCGAGGGCCAGTTCGCGCTCCACGTCCCCGGAGGGCTCGGCGGCCGTAGGGGCCAGGTGGCGCACGGCCCGGTCGAGCCCCGGGTCCGGCTCTCCCGTGCCGGCCGGTCCGGGCAGGGTCCCGTCGGCGACGCCCGCCACCAGGGCGGGCAGCGGTCCGCGGTACCCGGGGGCGTACCGCAGCAGCTCCGCCCACAGCCGCGGGTCGTCCCCCAGCGGGCGCAGGGCCCGCATCACGGCGGTCTGCATGCCTGCCTGTTCGGGCAGGGTCCAGCGCAGGGAGCGGCGTTCGGGGAGGTGGCCGAGGAGCAGGGTGTGGCGCGCGGGGGCGACGTGGGCGACGAGTTCCTGGTGGGTGAGCCGGCCCATCCGTACGGCGCGGACGGCGGGCCGGTGCCAGGAGCCGCGGTCCGCGGGTGTCTCCGCGGCGGTGGCGAGCAGCCCGAGAACGGTCTCCCGGGGCAGGTCGGCCACGAGCAGCAGGGCCTCGACGGAGCCCGCGGGCAGCGGCCGGCGGGTGTGCTCGGCGAGGAGCAGCCCGGGATCGGTCGCGTGGGGCAGCGCCAGGATGTCCAGCGGGACCCGCGGCCCGCGCCTGCCGTGCCGGCGCAGCAGGCCGGTCAGCTCGGCGGTGGCGAGGGGCCCTGCGGCGGGGTCCCGGCCGAGCTCGGCGCGCAGGACGGGCAGGAGTTCCGGCGGTGTGCGGCGGCGAGCGTAGCGGGCCGGCCCGGGCAGGCCGGGCAGCGGCCGGCCCAGGACCCGCGGGTTGTGGGCGATGTGGCCGCGGTCGTCCGCGCCGCCGTGGCGCAACAGCAGGGTGACGGTGGAACCCGCCAGCCATGCGTCGCGGCAGAGGTACTTCAGGGTCGGCCGGTCGAGGCGGCGGATCATGTCGACGACGACGTGGTCCGGTGCGTGGCGCAGGAGGTGCGCCACGCACCAGGCCAGCCGTCGGCTGGTGCGGTCCTGCTCGGCCGTCGGCATCGTTCTCGTCCGCCCTGTGCTGTGCGCGTACGCGTGCCGGATCCGCACGCGTACTCATCCTCGTACGTCTGTCCGACGTGCGGCGATGATCGCAGGTCAGCGGATGGGGCGGTGCACGTTTTTCCGGTTCGAGGGTCCGGGGGCGGCGTCCGCGATCCAGGGGCCGTCGTCCGAGGGATCGAGGACGCCCTCCTCCAGCCAGGCGTAGGTCCCGGACAGGACTCCGGCGACCACCTTGCGGTCGAGGTCGTCGGTGTTGGACCAGAGCCGCCCGAAGAGCTCCTCGACGCGCAGCCGGGACTGCTCGCAGAAGGCGTCGGCGAGCTGGTACGCCTCGCGGCCGTGCTCACCCGAGGCGCGCAGGTGCTCGGCGCGGACGCAGGCCGCGCTCATCGCGAAGAGCTCGGCTCCGATGTCGACGATCCGGCCGAGGAAGCCCTGCCTGGTCTCCATGCGGCCCTGCCAGCGGGACATGGCGTAGAAGGTGGACCGGGCGAGTTTGCGGGCGCTGCGCTCCACGTGGCGCAGGTGGGTGGAGAGGTCGGGGTGGCCCGCGGGGTGGAAGGCCCGGTAGGTGCCGGGGACGTGGCCGGGTCCGGTGGCCAGCCGGGGCAGCCAGCGGGCGTAGAAGCCGGCGGCGCGGGCACCGGCCCTGGCCTTGTCGCCGAGTGCCTTCTCGGGGTCGATGAGGTCGCCGGCCACCGACAGGTGGGCGTCGACGGCCTCGCGGGCGATCAGCAGGTGCATGATCTCCGTCGAGCCCTCGAAGATCCGGTTGATGCGCAGGTCGCGGAGCAGCTGCTCGGCGGGGACGGCACGCTCGCCCCGGGCGGCCAGGGACTCGGCCGTCTCGAAGCCGCGTCCGCCGCGGATCTGGACCAGCTCGTCGGCCATCAGGCAGGCCATCTCGGAACCGTAGAGCTTGGCGAGGGCGGCTTCGATGCGGATGTCGTTGCGGTCCTCGTCGGCCATCTGGGAGGCGAGGTCGACGACCGCTTCGAGGGCGAAGGTGGTGGCGGCGATGAAGGAGATCTTGGCGCCGACCGCCTCGTGCCGGGCGACCGGCCGGCCCCATTGCTCGCGTACGCCGGACCATTCACGGGCGATCTTCAGGCACCACTTGCCGGCGCCGACGCACATGGCGGGCAGGGAGAGCCGGCCGGTGTTGAGCGTGGTGAGGGCGATCTTGAGCCCGGCGCCCTCGGCGCCGATGCGCTGGTCGGCGGGGACACGTACCCGGTGGAAGCGGGTGACGCCGTTCTCCAGGCCGCGCAGGCCCATGAAGGCGTTGCGATGCTCGACGGTGATGCCGGGCGAGTCCGCCTCGACGACGAAGGCGGTGATACCGCCGCGGTGGTTCTCCGACTTCGGCACCCGGGCCATGACCACGAGCAGGTCCGCGACGACCCCGTTGGTGGTCCACAGCTTCACCCCGTCGAGGACGTAGTCGTCGCCGTCCGGGACCGCGGTGGTGGCCAGGCGCGCCGGGTCGGAACCCACGTCGGGCTCGGTGAGCAGGAAGGCGCTGATGGCGGTGGTGGCGCAGCGCGGCAGGTAGGCGTCCTTCTGCGCCTGCGTGCCGAACATCTTCAGGGGCTGGGGCACGCCGATCGACTGGTGAGCGGAGAGCAGGGCCCCGATGGCCGGGCTGACCGAGCCGACCAGGGCGAGCGCCTTGTTGTAGTACACCTGGGTGAGGCCGAGCCCCCCGTACTTGGGGTCGATCTTCATCCCGAGGGCGCCGAGCTCCTTGAGCCCTCGCACGGTCTCGTCCGGGATCTTCGCCTCGCGCTCGATGAGCGCGCCGTCGACACGGGTCTCGCAGAACTCGCGCAGCCGGGCGAGAAAGGCCTCGCCCCGGCGGACGTCCTCTTCGGCGGGGAGCGGGTGGGGATGGATCAGGTCGAGCCGGAACCGTCCCAGGAACAGCTCCTTGGCGAAACTGGGTTTGCGCCAGTCCTGCTCCCGGGCCGCTTCCGCGACCTGTCGTGCCTCGCGCTCGGTCACCTTGGGCTGGGTGCCGCTGGGCTGTACGGGCTGTGTTGCGGACATGAGGGGACTCACCTCGCCGCTGGAGTCGGGGGTACCGGCCTCCTGGCCGGTGCTGCCTGTGAGTCGTACCCAAAGTGCGCGGAATGGAAAAGGGGGACGGCCGGAGCCCCCGCACAGTAGGCTCCGGCCGTCGGCTTTTCGGCGGTACGAGATCAGATGTCGAGGCCGGTCAGGACCAGGACTCGCTCGTACGTGTAGTCGTCCATCGCGTAGCGGACGCCCTCGCGGCCCACACCGGACTGCTTGACGCCGCCGTACGGCATCTGGTCGGCGCGGTAGGACGGCGCGTCGCCGATGATCACGCCGCCGACCTCGAGCTCGCGGTGGGCGCGGAACGCGGTCTGGACGTCGTGCGTGAAGACACCGGCCTGCAGACCGAACTTCGAGTCGTTCACCGCGGCGAAGGCCTCGTCGGTGTTCTCGACCCGCAGCAGGGTCAGGACCGGGCCGAAGACCTCCTCGGTGGCGAGCTTGACGCCGTCGGGGACGTTCGCGAGGACGGTGGGCTCGTAGGAGGCGCCTTCGCGCTTGCCGCCGGTGAGCAGCTTGGCACCGGCCGAGACGGCCTCGTCGACCCAGGACTCGACGCGCTGGGCGGCGGCCTCGGAGACGAGCGGGCCGACGTCGGTGGCGTCGTCGCCGGGGTCGCCGGTGACCTGGGCCTGGACCTTCGCGACGACCTTCTCGACGAGGCGGTCGTAGACGGAGGCGTCGGCGATGACCCGCTGTACGGAGATGCAGGACTGGCCGGCCTGGTAGTTCGAGAAGGTCGCGATACGGGTCGCGGCCCAGTCGAGGTCCGCCTCGGAGGACCAGTCGTCCAGGACCACGGCCGCGGCGTTGCCGCCGAGCTCCAGGGTGCAGTGCTTGTGGGGCACCGACTGCTGGATGGCGTACCCGACGGTGTCGGAACCGGTGAAGGAAATGACGGGGAGGCGCTCGTCCTTCACCAGGGCGGGCATCTTGTCGTTCGCGACCGGCAGGACCGACCAGGAGCCGGCCGGGAGGTCGGTCTCGGCGAGCAGCTCGCCCAGGATCAGGCCGGACAGCGGCGTGGCCGGGGCCGGCTTGAGGATGATCGGCGCACCGACGGCGATGGCCGGGGCGACCTTGTGGGCGCACAGGTTCAGCGGGAAGTTGAACGGCGCGATGCCGAGGACCGGGCCCTTGACGAAGCGGCGGGTCAGCGCGAGGCGACCGACACCGCCGGCGTCGGTGTCCAGGCGCTGGGCCTCGCCGCCGTTGAAGCGGCGGGCCTCCTCCGCGGCGAAACGGAACACGGACACCGCACGGCCGACCTCGCCGCGGGCCCACTTGACGGGCTTGCCGTTCTCGGCGGAGATCAGCTGGGCGATCTCCTCGGTGCGCTCGATGAGCCGCTTGGACACGTGGTCCAGGGCGGCGGCCCGTACGTGGGCGGGGGTTGCGGAGAACTCCGCCGTCACGGCGTACGCCGCGGCCACGGCCTCCTCGACCTGCTCGTCGGTGGGCACGCTGACGGCGGCGACCAGTCGACCGTCCCACGGGGAGTGGACGTCGAAGCTGTCCTCGCCGGTGGCCTGGCGGCCGGCGAGCCAGAAGGCGTGGGTGGAAGTCATGCGAATCCCGGCCCTTCGGAAGTGTGCGGTGGGTCCTGACCCCTCCACCGTAGGACTCCGCGGGGGATTCGGCGTTTGTCCGGCGTGTAGTACCGGTCGCCGGGGTCGCGCCGGTTTGTCACTGTCGCACCCGGCCGGGCTCCGTGCGGGTCCTTAGCTCGGGGTGGAGGTGGCCTTGAGGGCGAGCCACAGTTCCATGCGGACGTCCGGGTCCTCCAGGGAACGGCCGAGGATCTCCTCGACCCGCTTCATCCGGTAGCGCAGGGTGTGCCGGTGCACGCCGAGGTCGGCCGCGGCCGCGTCCCACTGGCCGTGGCGGGAAAGCCAGGCCTGCAGGGAGGCCACCAGGTCCCCGCGGCCCGTCGCGTCGTGCTCCCGCAGCGCACGCAGGGTGCCGTCCGCGAAGGCCCGCACGGCGTCGTCGGCCAGTAGCGGCAGGACCGAGCCCGTCGCCATGTCCTCGTGCTCCACCAGCGGGCGGCCGCGCCGACGGGCCACCGCGAGGGCCTGGTCGGCCTGCTTCAGGGCGGCCGCGACGCCGCCCGGCCCGGCGGGTGCGGAAAGCCCGACCACCAGTTCGTCCGGCTCCGGTCCGGCCGCGTCGCGGCCGCGCCGGGCCTCCAGGGCCTCCGCGTGGACGGTGCACGCCCGTACGGCCGCGCCGGCGTCGGCGGCGAGGACCACCAGCCTCCCGGGCTCCGGTACCACCAGCAGCGCCTCCCCGGTGCGGGCGGCGGCGGACTCCACCGCGTCGGCCAGCAGCGCCAGGCCCTCCGGCCGCGCCGTGCCCCCCAGCGCGGGCTCGGCCACGACCAGCCGGAACGGCGCGTCCAGCAGCGACCCGTACAGGTCGCCCGCCACCGCCCGGGCGTGGTCCGGCTCGTCGGCCAGCAGCATCCGCAGCACCGCCGCCCCCAGCCGGGACTCGGCGTCGTGCAGCGAGCGTGAGCGCTCGGTGGTGAGCGTCAGCAGCGCGACCGCGGAGTGGACGGCGTACCTCTCGGCCGTGCCCAGCGGGGCCCCCGTGCCGACGGCGAGCGCGCCCCGGGCCCGCCGGCCGGTGCCCAGGGACTGGAGCTCGACGCGGTCCTCGGAGCCTCCCACCACGGCGCTCGCGGGTGCGGGGCGTTCCCGCAGCCGCTCCACGTCCGGGGTCAGCCGGGCGGCGCGGCGCGCCGCCCAGTCGGGGGCCGCCGCCACGACCGCTCCGGAGGCGTCGTAGAGGGCCGCCCAGCCGTGCACGTGCGCGGCGAGCTTCGCGAGCAGTTCGGCGGGGCCGTCGACGGAGAGCGCGGCGCGGGTCAGTTCGCGCTGCGCCTCGAAACCGGCGGTCACCGCCCGGTACTGGTCGGCCGCGAGCGCCGCGGAGACGGCCTTGCTGATGGCGAGGAACGGCGTCCGGCGCGGCACCTCCAGCAGCGGCATGTCCTCGGCCCGCGCCGCTTCGACCAGCGCCTGGGGGACCGCCTCGTAGTTGACGCCGATCGCGAAGCCGATGCCGACCACTCCGGCCGCGGCGAGGCGGCGCACGTAGGCCCGCATCTCGTGCGGGTCGTCGGCGTCCAGCTTCATCGCCGTGATCAGGAGCAGTTCGCCGCCCTCCATATAGGGGACGGGATCGGCGAGTTCGCTGACGTGGGCCCAGCGCACGGGGGTGTCCAGGCGGTTCTCCCCCGCCCGGACGCCGAGCTTGAGCGCCGAGTGCTGGACGAGGGAGGCGAGGGTCAGCGGCATCGGTTACCAGGAGCCTTAGCGGGAGGGGACGGCGGGAACGCGGGAGCCGTCGACGCCTTTTCGCCGTGTCGTACGCACGACTCCCCTCGATTCTGCCACCTCGTACGGGTCGGGGCGCGGGTCAGGCCGTTCCGGACAGCCGGACCAGCAGCGGGGCCGCCCGCTCCCCCTGCACGGAGGTGAGCGAGAGCACCGCGTGTCCCGGTGGCACGGCGTGCGCCAGGTCCGAGGCCGACCACCGCTCCCGTTCCACCTGCCGCACGGTCACCGCGTCCGTGGTGACCGCCTTGCCTGTGACGAGCTTGCGGAAGGCGTGGATGGCCCGGGTCAGCGGCTGGTCGGCGAAGACCGTGCGGTGGGTGACGTCGCGCGTCTCCACCCACTCGGTGCCCCAGGCCTCGGCGAAGCGCTTGCCGTCCCAGGTGGTGACCCCGGAGAAGGCCATCCGGCAGCCGACCGCCCCGAGCAGGGGGGTGCGCAGCGGCTCCGGTACGTCGTCCAGCGAGCGCAGGGTGAGCAGGACGCCCGCGTGCGCCGAGCGCAGCCGCTGCACGCCGCGCACGGTCTCGGCGGTCAACGTGTGCGAGGCGTCGTCGAAGGCGAGGAACGCGAAGAGGGAGCGGTCGGCGCGGGCGGCCGCGGCGGCGTTGAACTGGGCGAGCAGCAGCCTGGCCAGCATCCGGGAGGCGTCGGCGTGCCCGCGTTCGGGCAGATCCACGCGGACCCGGATCGGGTGTTCCAGGGCGCGCAGCGAGAACGGCCGGCCGTGGCCCGTGGTGTCGAAGAAGCCGGCGAAGGCGGGCCGGTCCAGCAGCGCCACCCGGTCGGCGAGGGCCGGACCGGGGTCCCCGTGCGCCCCGTGCTGGCGGGCGCGGGCGTCGAGCTCCCGCAGCATGGTGTGCCGGGCCGCGCCGTCGGCGGCGAGCTCGCGGCGCAGCGCGTCGAAGGCGGCCGGGACCTGGTCGAGCAGCTCGCGCAGTTCGGGCACCGTCGGGAAGCGGTCGTACGCCGCGCGGAACGGCCCGAGCAGCTGGGCGAGGGCGGTCGCGGCCCGGCGTACGTCGATCCCGGGGACGTCCCCGACGAACGCCTCGGCGAGCAGGGTGGCGGCCTCGTCGGGATCGGTGGCGCCGCCGTAGAGGTCGAGGTCGTACACCGAGGCGGGGTCGCCGACCCGGACGACGACGTCGTAGGCGTCGTCGGGCCCGAGCTGGGCGCCGGCCGCGCCGACGGCGACGACGGCGGCCTGGCCGGCCAGCGCCTGGAGCGCGAGGGACTCCACGACGGGCCGCACCAGGTGCCGGGTCTTGCCGGTGCCGGACGGGCCGACGGCGAGCAGGGAGGTGCCGAGCACGTCCGGGTCGAGCGCCAGGGAGGTGCCGCGGCGGGCGTACGGGTTGCGGACCCCGTCCTCCACGGTGCCGAGCAACACCTGCCGGGCCAGCAGGTCGTGCCGGGCGGCCCGCACGGGCAGGTCCCGGTCGCCGGAGGGGTGCACGCAGGCCCCGGCGCCCTTGTCGCGGACGGAGTCCGCGAAGGCCCGCATGCGGGAGGGATCGACCCGCACGGAGTCCCAGGCCCGGCGGATGCGGGCGTAGTCCACGTCGTTCATCCGCCCGCCCCCGGCCTCCCCCTCAAGCCGGTCGGCCGCCTCCGCCAGCCCGGCGGCCCGCAGCTGCGGCCATCGCACGGGATCGTCCTCCCCGCCGGGCCGGGGGGCGGGGTCGGCGGAGTGCAGGGGCTGTGCGGCCCGGCTGCGAAGCAACCTGCGCAGCAGCTCCGGCCATCGGCCGAGCCGCCCGAATCCGACGATCAGGATGATCGCGACGATGGCGTACCAGCTGTACGAGGCCACCACGGACAGGAAGTTATTGGCCCAGGAGTCGGGCGTGAACATGTAGAGCGGCCAGAGCCAGAACCTGCCCAGGTAGCCGTTCCACAGCAGCGACCACAGCAGCAGGCCGGCCAACAGAGAGATCAGGGCTCCGCTGACCAGCTGGCGGGTGGGGGTGACCTCGGGTTCCTCGGCAGCACGCGCCACGTGCCCGTACGTCCATACACCCGGCCCGTCCGAAGTGCGGACTACCCGCAGCCACTCCCCCAGGGTCGGCCCGGCCGTCGGTGCGTGCAACGGCTTCGGCGGAGCGGCCGGTCTCGGGATGTGGCCGGTGCGGTTCGGGCGCGTCCCGTGCGTGCCGTCGGTGTCCATGAAACCCCTGCCCCCTGACCGTCCCTGCGCTGCTGCGTCGCTCAATGTAGTGGCCGTCGGGGCCCCGCGGGTGGACCCAGGTCGTCTTCGCACCGGTGGTCATGACACGCAGTCGAAACCGCGACAGGCATGAAGGCTGCCGAGGGTGGGACGATCAGCCAGGTGACGTACGGAACCGGCCGAGGTCAAGAGCCGCCGGCCCGGTCTACGGGCCGGGTCCCCTCGCGCGGGCCGGCGGGGCGAGGGGGCCACCGAGCTCTATGTCCGTCGCGGACAAGGACACGCCGAGATCACTACCGAACGGAGCATGCAGGACCCCCGCCCCCGGGCCTAGCCTGCGGACAAAGACACAAGTGCGTCCGAAAACACCCCCAGGAGCCCTCTATGACCGCTGTCCCGCAGGAGCGCAAGATCGTCACCGCGATCCCCGGCCCCAAGTCGCAGGAGCTGCAGGCCCGCCGCCTGCAGACGGTGGCCGGCGGCGTGGGCTCCGTGCTGCCCGTCTTCACGGCCCGCGCGGGTGGCGGCATCATCCAGGACGTCGACGGCAACCAGCTGATCGACTTCGGCTCCGGCATCGCCGTGACCTCGGTCGGCGCGTCCGCCGAGGCCGTCGTGCGCCGCGCCTCCGCTCAGCTCGCCGACTTCACCCACACCTGCTTCATGGTCACGCCCTACGAAGGCTACGTCGAGGTCTGCGAGGCCCTCGCCGAGCTGACCCCGGGCGACCACGCCAAGAAGTCGGCCCTGTTCAACTCCGGCGCCGAGGCCGTCGAGAACGCCGTCAAGATCGCCCGTTCGTACACCAAGCGCCAGGCCGTCGTCGTCTTCGACCACGGCTACCACGGCCGGACGAACCTCACCATGGCGCTGACCGCGAAGAACATGCCGTACAAGCACGGTTTCGGCCCGTTCGCCCCCGAGGTCTACCGCGTCCCGGTCGCCTACGGCTACCGCTGGCCCACCGGTGCCGAGAACTGCGGCCCCGAGGCCGCCGCCCAGGCGATCGACCAGATCACCAAGCAGATCGGCGCCGAGAACGTCGCCGCGATCATCATCGAGCCGGTCCTCGGCGAGGGCGGCTTCATCGAGCCGGCCAAGGGCTTCCTGCCGGCGATCGTGAAGTTCGCCAACGAGAACGGCATCGTCTTCGTCGCCGACGAGATCCAGTCCGGCTTCTGCCGCACCGGTCAGTGGTTCGCGTGCGAGGACGAGGGCATCGTCCCGGACCTGATCACCACCGCCAAGGGCATCGCGGGCGGCCTGCCGCTCGCCGCCGTGACCGGCCGCGCCGAGATCATGGACGCCGCCCACGCGGGCGGCCTGGGCGGCACCTACGGCGGCAACCCGGTGGCATGCGCCGGTGCGCTCGGCTCCATCGAAACCATGAAGGAGCTCGACCTCAACGCCAAGGCCAAGAAGATCGAGTCCGTCATGAAGGCCCGCCTGTCGGCCATGCAGGAGAAGTACGAGATCATCGGCGACATCCGCGGCCGCGGCGCCATGATCGCCATCGAGCTGGTCAAGGACCCGGTCTCCAAGACCCCGTTCCCGGAGGCGGCCGGCGCGCTCGCCAAGGCCTGCCACGCCGAGGGCCTGCTCGTCCTCACCTGCGGCACCTACGGCAACGTGCTCCGCTTCCTCCCGCCGCTCGTCATCGGCGAGGACCTGCTGAACGAGGGCCTGGACCTGATCGAGGCCGCGTTCGCGGCCATCGGCACGGACATCTGAGCAACGGTCGAGACGCGGCCTGCGGACCGCCCCGCTCGAACGTGGGGAACGTACGAGCGCGGCGCACGCCCGAATACCGACGGTAACGGGCGGACGCTGTGAAGAAGCTGTGGGGGGCCGATGGCGGGAGCGCGTTCCCGCTGTCGGTCCCCCTTCCACTGCCGTACGGTTTCTGCAGATGAGTGAGACAGCCCGCTCCCGGGAGACCGGGGGCGATTCCGGTACCGGGCTTCCCCAGCGCCGTACCGGGCATGCGTTCGCGCACACTCCTCGCCGATCGGACGGCCGACCGCCCCAAACCCCCCGGGGCGTGCGGCAACCCGGTCCGGGCGGCCGTCCCGGAACCATCCCCCCTGTTCCGGGACGGCCGGCCACCCTTCTCGGCGCACTCGCCGCCTCCGCGCTCTGCGCGCTCCTCCTCGCCCTGGTCACCTGGCAGGTCCTGGTGCGGGGCCCCCTGCTGTCCTGGGACGCCCGCCTCAGCGGCGCGCTCGTGCGCACCGTCCCCGATCCGGTCACCGAAGCACTCTCCGACCTGGGGAACATCCCGGTCGCGCTGCCGGTACTGCTCCTCGCCGCCGGGTACGCCGCCCGGCGCGGGAACCGCCGCGGCGCCGCGGCCGCGGTGGCGGCGATGGCCCTGGTGCCGGCGCTCGTCGTCCCGCTGAAGGAGTGGACTGCCCGACCCGGGCCCCTGGAGCCGTGGGCCGCCGGCTACTTCCCCTCCGGGCACACCGCGACGGCCTTCGTGGCGTACGCGGGCGCGGCCCTGCTCCTGCGGCCGTACACGCGTCGGCGGTGGCCTGCGGCCGCCGCCCTCGTGCTGACGGGGGCGACGGCCGCCGGGCTGGTGCTGCGGGGGTTCCACTGGCCGCTGGACGTCGCGGCCAGCCTGCTGCTCTGCACGCCGTTGCTGCTGGCGGTCAGCGGGTCCTGCCGTAGTACGCGTCGAAGTTCCGGCTGAACTCCCAGCCCCCGAAGCGGTCCCAGTTGACCGACCAGGTCATCAGGCCGCGCAGGCCGGGCCAGGTGCCGTGGGTCGGGTAGGTCCCGCAGTCGGTCTTCTTGGTCAGGCAGTTCAGCGCCTTGGCCACCTCGGCCGGCGGGGTGTGGCCGTTGCCCGCGTGGGTGGTGGCGGGCAGTCCGATGGCGACCTGGTCGGGGCGCAGGGCGGGGAAGAAGCGGGAGGCGTCGCCGGCGACCGGGAAGCCGGTGAGCAGCATGTCGGTCATGGCGATGTGGAAGTCCGCGCCGCCCATGGAGTGGTACTGGTTGTCGAGGCCCATGATCGGGCCGGAGTTGTAGTCCTGGACGTGGAGCAGGGTGAGGTCGTCGCGCAGGGCGTGGATGACCGGCAGGTACGCGCCGGCGCGCGGGTCCTGGCCGCCCCAGGGGCCCGAGCCGTAGAACTGGTAGCCGAGCTGAACGAAGAAGGTCTCCGGGGCCATGGTGAGGACGAAGCCGGGGCCGTAGCGGGCCTTCAGGGCCTTGACGGCGGAGATCAGGTGGACGATCCCCGGGGTGGTGGGGTTGCGGAAGTCCGTGTCGCCGGAGGCCAGGGAGAGGGAGTGGCCCTCGAAGTCGATGTCCAGCCCGTCGAGCCCGTACTCGTCGATGATCTTGCCGACGGAGGAGACGAAGGTGTCGCGGGCGGCGACGGTCGGGAGCTGGACCTGGCCGTTCTGCCCGCCGATGGAGATCAGCACCTTCTTGCCCGCGGCTTGCTTGGCCCTGACCGCCGCCTTGAACTCCTCCGTGGATTCGACGTTCGGGCATTCCGCGACGGGGCAGAGGCGGAAGCGGATGTCGCCGGAGGTCACCGAGGTCGGTTCGCCGAAGGCGAGGTTGATGACGTCCCAGGAGGAGGGCACGTCGGCCATGCGGACATGGCCGGCGCCGTTGGCGAAGCTCGTGTGCAGGTAGCCGACGAGCGCGTGCTCGGGGAGCTCGCCGCCCCCGCCTCCGCCGCTGCCCGTCGTCACGGAGACGGGCGCGCTGAGCGGGGACTCCCCCGACGCGTTCACCGCGCGGACCCGGAAGGTGTAGGTGGTGGAGGCGGCGAGGCCGGTCACCGCCGCCGTGGCGGCGGCTGCCGGGAGGGGCGCGGCACCGTCCCGGTGGACGGTGTACGAGGTGGCGCCGGCCACCGCCGCCCAGGACAGCCGGACCGAGGTCGCCGAGGTCGCCGAGGCGGTCAGGCCGGTGGGGGCGGCCGGCGGCAGGGGCTGGCCGGGGCCTCCGGGATCGGGTCCGACCAGGGTGACGTCGTCGGTGACGTGGGCGGGCTGGCCGTACCAGCCGTGGGTGTGGACGGTCACCGAGGTGGTGGACGGGCCGGTGCGGAAGGTGGCCGTCAGCTGCTTCCAGGCGCCGGGGCTCTGCGTCCAGGTCGACACGTCGGTGGTGCCGGTCCCGGTCGCGCCGAGGTAGACGTACGCGCCCTGCAGCCAGGCGCCGAGCGTGTACGTGGAGTCCGGCTTGACGGTGACGGTCTGGGAGCAGCGGGCGTTGTCCTGCCCCGTCGGGGTGGCCCGGAGGGCGGAGGTGCCGCCGTGGACGGGGGTGCTGACGGCCGTGCCGCTGCCGGCCGAGCAGTTCCAGCCGTCGAGTCCGGCTTCGAAGCCGCCGTTGCGGACGAGGTCGGCGTCCGCGGCCGCGGCCGGCGGGCCCGCGGCGAGGAAACCGGCCGCCGCGAGGGCGGCGGCCGTGAGGAAGGACCAGGCTCTGCGCACAACTGCCTCCGGAACATGGGGGATGGAGCCAGGCTGCTGCGAACGGGAACAGCGGCACCCAACCTGGTCCAGACCAATCCCGTTGTCAACGGTTCCGGGCTTTCTCCCTCCCGCGTGCGGCCGCCTCGTGCATGGCGAGCTCCAGCAGGACCGGGTCCGTGAGGGTCCCGCGGCCGTCCGGGGGCACCGCCCAGCGCACTCCCCCGGTCGCCCGGCCCGGGTGGGGGACCACGATCCACGCCCCGTGCCCGACTCCCCGCACGCCCGTACCGATCCAGTGGGAGGCGGTGCCCGGGGGCACGAAGAAGCCCAGCCGCGATGCGCCGAAGTCGGCGAGCACCGGGCCGGGCCGTCCGACCGCCGGATCGAGTACGCCGAGGGTGGTCCGCCCCAGCTCCCCCGGCAGGATCAGTACGTCCCAGAGCCGTCCCGCGGGCAGCAGTGCGACCCCGAGGGGGTTGCGCTCCCATGCCCTTCGGCTGGCGTCGGGATCCGGCGCCGCCGACGCCAGCCATGCCACCGCTGCCTTCTCCCCCGGGGTCGTCATCGCCCGGCCTCCGTTCCGTGTGGGTGAGGTGTCCTCACCCACAGAGAGCGGGGCCGGGGCCGGCGATGACGCGGGTTTCCCCACCCCGTGGTGGTGAACCGGGTCACACGGCCGGCGGCGGTGCGCTCCGGGCGCTCCGGGCGCTCCGACCGGGGCGGCTCAGCTGTCGAAACCGAGGCCGAGCTTGTCCATCGCCTTCAGCCACAGGTTCCGGTGCCCGCCGCGGGCGTCCGCCCGGGCCAGCGACCACTTGGTGAGCGCGATGCCGGTCCAGGCGAACGGTTCGGGCGGGAACGGCATCGGCTTGGACCGGACCATCTCCAGCCGGGTGCGCTCGGTGGAGAGCCCGTCGAGCAGGTCGAGCATGACCTCCGCCCCGAAGCGGGTGGCGCCCACCCCGAGGCCGGTGTAGCCAGCCGCGTACGCCACCTTGCCGGAGTGCGCCGTCCCGAAGAAGGCGGAGAAGCGCGAGCAGGTGTCGATCGCACCGCCCCAGGCATGGCTGAACTTGAGCCCCTCCAGTTGGGGGAAGGCGGTGAAGAAGTGCTCCGCCAGCCGGAGGTAGGTCTCCGGGCGGTGGTCGTACTCGGAGTCGAGCTTGCCGCGGTACGGGTAGATCGCGTCGTAGCCGCCCCACAGGATCCGGTTGTCCTTGGTGATCCGGAAGTAGTGGAACTGGTTGGCGCTGTCACCCAGGCCCTGGCGGTTCTTCCAGCCGACGGAGGCCAGCTGGGCCTCGTCCAGCGGCTCGCTCATCAGGGCGTAGTCGTAGACCGGGACGGTGAAGGGGCGGATCCGGCGGACCAGTGACGGGAAGATGTTGGTCCCCAGGGCGACCCGGCGGGCGAGGATCGTGCCGTAGGGGGTCTGCACGGTCATCCCGCGCCCGGCCGCGGCGAGCTTCAGGCCGCGCGTGTTCTCGTAGACCCGCACCCCGAGGTCCAGGCACGCCTGCTTGAGGCCCCAGGCCAGCTTCGCCGGGTTGAGCATGGCGACGCCGTCGCGGTCCCAGAGGCCGGCGAGGAAGGTCGGGGAGTCCACCTCGGCGCGCACGGCGTCCCGGTCGAGCCATTCGGAGCCGCCCGCCAGGCCCAGCCGGAGCGCCTCCTCGTGCAGTTCGCGCAGCTCCTCGACCTGGTGCGGCTCGGTGGCGACGTCGATCTCGCCGGTCCGCTCGAAGTCGCATGCGATGCCGTAGCGGGCGACCGCCTCCTCGATGGCGTCGAGGTTGCGCGCGCCCAGCTCCTCCAGCTTCGCCAGCTCGCCGGGCCAGCGGGCGATGCCGTTGCCCAGGCCGTGGGTGAGGGAGGCGGCGCAGAAGCCGCCGTTGCGGCCGGAGGCGGCCCAGCCCGCCTCCTTGCTCTCGATCAGTACGACGTCCCGCTCGGGGTCGCGCTCCTTGGCGAGCAGCGCGGTCCACAGTCCGCTGTAGCCGCCGCCGATGACCAGCAGGTCGCAGCGCTCGTCGGAGGTGAGCGCCGGCTGGGGGGCGGGCTTGCCGGGGTCGTCCAGCCAGTACGAGACCGGCTTCGCTTCGGAAAGGGATTTCGCAACACTACGCATGGCGACTGGGGCCATGGCTTCCAACTCCCTACGGAACTGATGACATGCTCTTCCGAATTACTTCGGTTGTGCCTTCTTGCGGCGGTTGCCGACCGTCTGGCCGGCGAGGACCACCAGCACCGCGATGACGAACATCGCCGTGCCGATGACGTTGATCTGCACGGGGGTACCGCGCTGCGCCGATCCCCACACGAACATGGGGAAGGTGACGGTGTTGCCCGAGTTGAAGTTGGTGATGATGAAGTCGTCGAAGGAGAGCGCGAAGGAGAGCAGCGCGCCCGCCGCGATGCCCGGTGCCGCGATGGGCAGGGTCACCCTCAGGAAGGTCTGCACCGGCCCCGCGTAGAGGTCCCGGGCGGCCTCCTCCAGCCGCGGGTCCATGGACAGGACGCGGGCCTTGACGGCGGCGACGACGAAGCTGAGACAGAACATGATGTGGGCGATCAGGATCGTCCAGAAGCCCAGCTGGATGCCCATGTTGAGGAACAGCGCGAGCAGCGAGGCCGCCATCACGATCTCCGGCATCGCCATGGGCAGGAAGATCAGCGAGTTGACCGCGCCGCGCGCCCGGAACCGGTAGCGCACGAGCGCGAAGGCCATGGCCGTGCCCAGGGCGGTCGCCACGAGCGTGGACCACAGGGCGATCTGCAGTGAGAGCCCGAGGGAGCCGCACATGTCGGCGACGCCGCAGGGGTCCTTCCACGCGTCGAGCGAGAACTCCTGCCAGGCGTAGTTGAAACGCCCGGAGGGGTTGTTGAAGGAGAAGACGGTGACCACGACGTTCGGCAGGATCATGTACGCGAGCGTGCCGAGTCCGGCGATCACGACCAGATTGCGCCGCAGCCAGGCGAGGGGTGTGCGCATCAGACCAGGTCCTCCGTCCCCGCTCGGCGGATGTAGATGGTGACCATGATCAGCACGGTCGCCATGAGAATGAAGGACAGCGCGGCCGCCGTCGGGTAGTCGAGGATCCGCAGGTACTGCGACTGGATGACGCTGCCGATCATCCGGGTGTCCGTGGAGCCGAGCAGCTCGGCGTTCACGTAGTCGCCGCTCGCCGGGATGAAGGTGAGCAGGGTCCCGGAGACCACGCCGGGCATGGAGAGCGGGAAGGTCACCTTCCGGAAGACCGTGACGGGGCGGGCGTACAGGTCCCCGGCCGCCTCGTGGAGGCGGGTGTCGATGCGCTCCAGCGAGGAGTACAGCGGCAGGATCATGAAGGGGAGGAAGTTGTAGGTCAGGCCGCAGACGACCGCGAGCGGCGTGGCCAGCACCCGCTCCCCCTCGGTCATGCCGAGCCAGCTGGTGACGTCGAGGAAGCCGACCGCGTTGAGGCCCGCGACCACCGGACCGCCGTCGGCGAGGATCGTCTTCCAGGCCAGTGTGCGGATCAGGAAGCTGGTGAAGAACGGGGCGATGACCAGGACCAGCAGCAGGTTGCGCCAGCGGCCCGCCTTGAAGGCGATCAAGTAGGCCAGCGGGTACCCGAGCAGCAGGCACAGAGCGGTGGCGGTGCCCGCGTAGAGCAGGGAGCGCAGGAACTGCGGCAGGTACTCGGTGAAGGCGTCCCAGTACGTCCGGAAGTGCCAGGTGACCTCGAAGCCCTCTTCGAGGGAGCCGGTCTGCACCGAGGTGGAGGCCTGGTAGATCATCGGCAGCACGAAGAAGACCAGCAACCACAGGATGCCGGGCAGCAGCAGCCAGTAAGGGACCAGCCGCTTGCGCACGGCCGGCTTGTGGACCGGGGGTCCGGCGGGGGCGGGCGCCTGGGGCGGCGCGGCGGTGGCGGTCACGCGCTCTCCTCGACGGTCTCGATGCCCGCGTCGCCCATCGTCCCCGCGAGCATGGACTGGGCCGCGTCGAGTCCGAAGGTGTGCTCCGGGTTCCAGTGCAGGACCACCTCGGCGCCCGGCACCAGGCGGCTGTCGCGCTCGACGTTTTGGACGTAGACCTCGAGCTCGGGGCAGACGGGGCTGTCGACGACGAACTGCGTGGAGACCCCGATGAAGGAGGAGGCGGCTATCCGGCCGGTGATCTTGTTCCGGCCCGTCGCGACGGCGTTCTCCTCCTCGGCCGGGACCAGGGACACCTTCTCCGGGCGCACACCGACCAGCAGCTTCCCGCCGGCGCTGGGCGTGGTCGAGCATCGGGCGGCGGGCAGCCGCAGGGTGGTGCCGGAGGCCGAGACGACGACGTCGGACCCGGCGGACTCCACGGCGGCCTCGATGAGGTTGGAGGTGCCCAGGAAGTTGGCGACGAAGGTGGTCCGCGGGTTCTCGTAGAGGTCGGCGGGGGCGCCGAGCTGCTCGACGCGGCCGCCGTTCATGACCGCGACCGTGTCGGCCATGGTCATGGCCTCCTCCTGGTCGTGCGTGACGTGCACGAAGGTGATGCCGACCTCGGTCTGGATCCGCTTGAGCTCCAGCTGCATCTGGCGGCGCAGCTTGAGGTCGAGGGCGCCCAGGGGCTCGTCGAGGAGCAGCACCTGGGGGTGGTTGATCAGGGCGCGGGCAACGGCGACGCGCTGCTGCTGGCCGCCGGAGAGCTGGTGGGGCTTGCGCTGGGCGAACTGGCCGAGCTGGACCAGCTCCAGCATCTCCTCGACCTGCTTCTTGACGGACGTGATGCCGCGGCGGCGCAGGCCGAAGGCGACGTTCTCGAAGATGCTCAGGTGCGGGAAGAGCGCGTAGCTCTGGAAGACCGTGTTGACCGGGCGCTTGTAGGGCGGCAGGTGGGTGACCTCGCGGTCGCCGAGGTGGACCGTGCCCGTGGAGGGCTCCTCCAGGCCCGCGATCATGCGCAGGGTGGTGGTCTTGCCGCAGCCGGAGGCGCCGAGCAGGGCGAAGAAGGAGCCCTGGGGAACGGTGAGGTCCAGCGGGTGCACGGCGGTGAAGGTGCCGTAGTGCTTGCTGATCCCGGAGAGGCGGACGTCGCCGCCTTCGGTCGTGTCAGTCATGGAGAGGTCCCGGGGTTGGGTGGGCGAAGAGGTCAGGAGGAGAAGGCGGGGCGGGCCGCGGCTCGCGGGCGCGGCGGGCAGCCGCTAGGCGCCGATGAGCTTGGCGAACTTCTCCTCGTAGGCCGTCTCTTCCTCGCTGGTGAGGGAGCGGAAGGCATGGGACTTGGCGGTCATCGCCTTGTCCGGGACGATCAGGGTGTTCTCTGCGAGCTCGGGATCGATCTTGGCGAGCTCCTCGCCCACGCCCTCGACGGGGCAGACGTAGCTGATGTACGCGGCGAGCTGCGCGGCGACCGGAAGCTCGTAGTAGTGGTCGATCAGACGCTCCGCGTTGGCCTTGTGCCGGGCCCTGACGGGGACCAGCAGGTTGTCGCTGGAGGTGATGTAGCCGGCGGCGGGGATCGCGAACTTGATGTCCGGGTTGCCGGCCTGGAGCTGGATGACGTCGCCCGCCCAGGCGAGGCAGGCCGCGAGGTCGCCCTTGTCGAGGTCGGAGGTGTAGTCGTTGCCCGTGAAGCGCCGGATCTGCTTCTTGTCGACGCCCTTCTGGAGCCGGCCCACCGCCTCGTCGAAGTCCGCGTCCGTGAAGGAGGAGGGATTCTTGCCCTGGTCGAGCATGGTCATGCCGACGCTGTCGCGCATCTCCGTCAGGAAGCCGACGCGACCCTTGAGGGAGGGGTCGTCGAGCATCTGGGTGACGGAGTCCACCTTCTTGCCGCCGGTCGCCTTCTCGTTGTAGGCGATGACGGTGGATATGCCGGTCCAGGGGTAGCTGTACGCGCGCCCCGGGTCCCAGTCGGGGCTGCGGAACTGCGGGGACAGGTTGGCGTAGGCATGCGGCAGGTGCGAGGGGTCGAGCTTCTGGGCCCAGCCGAGGCGGATGATGCGCGCGGCGAGCCAGTCGGTGACGACGATCAGGTCGCGGCCGGTGTCCTGGCCGGCCGCGAGCTGAGGTTTGATCTTGCCGAAGAACTCGACGTTGTCGTTGATGTCCTCGGTGTACTTGACCTTGATCCCGGTCCGCTTGGTGAACTCCTCCAGTGTGGGGCGGGACTTCTCGTCCTCACTGGTGTCCATGTACTCGGTCCAGTTGGAGAAGTTGATCTCCTTTTCCCGGTCCGAGTGGTCGTCGGAGGCCAGGGCTGCGTCCCCCTCCCGCTTGGCGGGCGGGATGCCGCACCCGGCGAGGGTGGCCAGGCCGCCGAGGGTGAGCGCTCCGACTCCGGATGCGCGCAGCAGCGAGCGGCGGGTGAGGGCGCCGCGCCCACTGGTGAGGCTGCGCCGCATCGCGGCGAGCTGCGCCTCGGAGAGGCGGTCGGGTTCGAACTGCTCCATGCGCTGAGGCCTTTCGGGAGGTGTACCGCTGGTCAGGCGGTGGTCGGCTGTCGGTCCCCGAAGATCGTGCGGTGCCAGTCCTTCGCGGCCACCGCGGTGTTGTCGTACATCACGTGCTTGACCTGCGTGTACTCCTCGAAGGAGTAGGCGGACATGTCCTTTCCGAAGCCGCTGGCCTTGTAGCCCCCGTGGGGCATCTCGCTGATGATCGGAATGTGGTCGTTGACCCACACGCAGCCCGCCTTGATCTCGCGGGTGGCACGGCCGGCCCGGTAGAGGTCGCGGCTCCAGGCGGAGGCGGCGAGTCCGTACGGGGTGTCGTTGGCGAGCGCGATGCCCTCGTCGTCGCTGTCGAAGGGCAGGACCACGAGGACGGGGCCGAAGATCTCCGACTGCACCACCTCGCTGTCCTGGGCGGCCCCGATGATGAGGGTGGGCCGGTAGTACGCGCCGTCGGCGAGCTCGCCACCGGGGATCTCGCCCCCGGTGACGACGGTGGCGTAGCCGCGGGCGCGCTCGACGAAGCCGGCGACGCGGTCGCGCTGGGCGTGCGAGACCAGCGGGCCGAGGTCGGTACCGGGTGCGAAGGGGTCACCGAGGCGGACGGTTTCCATCAGCTCGGCGACCCGCGCGACGAAGGCGTCGTGCAGGGGGCGCTGCACGTAGGCGCGGGTCGCCGCCGTGCAGTCCTGGCCTGTGTTGATCAGGGAGGCGGCGACGGCGCCGTGCGCGGCGGCCTCCAGGTCGGCGTCGTCGAAGACCAGGAAGGGGGCCTTGCCGCCGAGTTCCAGGTGCAGGCGCTTCACGGTGGCGGTGGCGATCTGCGCGACCCGCTTGCCGACGGCGGTGGAGCCGGTGAACGAGGTCATCACGACGTCGGGGTGGCCCACCAGGTGCTCCCCCGCGTCACGGCCGGCGCCGGTCACGATGTTGATCACGCCGTCGGGCAGGCCCGCCTCCTTGGCCGCCTGGGCGAACATCAGGGAGGTCAGCGGGGTGAGCTCGGCGGGCTTGAGCACGATGGTGTTGCCCGCCGCGATCGCCGGCAGGATCTTCCAGGCAGCCATCTGGAGCGGATAGTTCCAGGGGGCGATGGAGCCGATGACACCGATGGCCTCACGGCGTACGTACGAGGTGTGGTCGCCCGAGTACTCGGCGGCGGCCTGCCCCTGGAGGTGCCGGGCGGCGCCCGCGAAGAAGGCGGTGTTGTCGATGGTCCCGGGGACGTCGAACTCGGTCGACAGCTTGATCGGTTTGCCGCACTGGAGCGACTCCGCGCGGGCGAAGTCCTCGGCCTGTCCGGCCAGTACGGTCGCCAGCCGGTGCAGGGCGTCCGACCGCTCGCCGGGGGTGGCACCGGCCCAGGCCGGGAAGGCGCGCTGGGCGGCGGCGACGGCCTCGTCGACGTCCGCGGTACTCGCCAGCTCGTAGGTCAGGACCTCCTCGCCGGTGGCCGGGTCGACGACGGTGTGTGACCGTCCGGAGGTTCCGGCCCGGAGCCGTCCGTCGATGTACTGCGCGCCGTCTGCGAAGCGGTCCTTGACCTGGAAGCGGTTGCCCATCACGCTCTCACGCTCTCCGTAGCTACAGTTCGAGCTAGAGCTCGAATTGAGTGCCGATCCTGGCAGAGGTGATGCCCTCGGCCAAGTGATTCCGTTGTTGCCATTTGATTACGCGACGGAATCGGTCGACCATGTGTCCAGGCACGCCGGAAATCCCGTACGAAGTGTCAGTGGCGGGTGCCAGACTCGCGTGCATGGAGATGATCGACGACCTGATCAAGCAGGTCAGCCGTGGTGAGAGGGTGAAGTACCTGCCGTTCTGGGGGCACCGGCCGCGGCCCGACGGCACGCTCGGTCCGAGCTGTCTGAGTCAGTGGTGGCCGTCTGCCTTCACTGTCGGTGACGTCCGTTATGCGACGGCCGAGCACTGGATGATGGCCGGCAAGGCCCGGCTGTTCGCGGACCCCGAGTCCGAGCGCGCCGCGGTGCGGGCCAAGAGCCCGGCCGAGGCGAAGAAGGTCGGTCGCCTCGTGCGCGGCTTCGACGACGCCGTATGGGAGCGGGAGCGGTTCGCCCTGGTCGTGGAGGGCAGCGTCCACAAGTTCGGCTCCGACCCGGCCCTGCGCGGCTACCTGCTGGGCACCGGGGACCGCGTGCTGGTGGAGGCGAGCCCCGTGGACCGGATCTGGGGCATCGGGCTGGCGGCCGACGACGAGCGCGCTCTGGACCCGGCCCGCTGGCGCGGGCTGAACCTGCTGGGCTTCGCCCTGATGGAGGCCCGGAAGCAGCTGCGCGAAGGCAGCGCGTGACCGAGCGTCGCCGGGTCGCCGCCGTGATCGTCCGGGACGGCTGCGTCCTCATGGTGCGCGAGCACGCCCTGGGACCCGGGGGGCGCCATGACGGGGCCGAGTACTGGACGCTGCCGGGCGGCGGTCTGGAGGAGGGCGAGGAGCCCGAGGACGCGGTGCGCCGGGAGGTCGCCGAGGAGGTGGGACTGCGCGCCCTGGCGGTGCGGTTCGCCTACGCAGCCCCCTACCCCTCCGGCTGGACCTCCTGCTTCCGCGTGGAGGTCGCACCCGGCGATCCGGTCCTCGGCATCGACGCGGACCTGGAGTGCGACTGCCCGCGGATGGTCGGGCTGATCTGGGTCCCGCTGGCGCGCGGAACCGCCGAGGGCACGGCCATGGTGCCGACGCTGCTGATGGCCGCCGAGGTCTGACGCGGATGCAGCCGGACGGGCCGCCGACCGGACCCGGCCTCAGACCCGTTCGCGAAGCCGCGAATCCGATGAGGAGGTCTCGCGTTTCGGGCTGTCGCCCCACTCGTCGTCGAAGGCCGGGGCGAACAGGGCGAACAGCATCAGCAGGCCCAGGACTATGCCGATCGCGCCCAAGATGATGCCGGCCAGCGCCACCCCGCCGTTGTCGGCCTCGCCCCGGTTGGCCTTGCCCTTGCCCAGGGCGCCGAAGACGACGGCCCCGATCCCGAGCGCCACCGCCAGGAAGCTGGTCACGCAGCCGACGACCGCGAGAATCCCCAGGACCAGCGCGGTGACGCCGAAGCCGTTGCTGGGCCGGCGCCCGTAGGGCGGGTACGCGCCGGGGTACGGGTATCCCGTCTGATGGGCGGAGTACGGGTATCCCTGCTGGGCGGCGGGGTACCCGGGATAGCCCGCGTCGCCGGGGTATCCGTAGCCGGGCGGGGCGACCGGATGGCCGTAGGCGGCCGGGGGCGGCCCGCCCGCCGGCGGGGTCGGGGGCGCCGCGTTGCCCGGCGCGGCAGCGGCCGTCCGCTCGCCGGGATGCCCGCCGGGTGTGGGCCGGTCCGGCACGGGCTGCGGGCCGGATACGCCCGGCGCGCCGTGGCCGGCCTTCGACGTGCCCAGGTCCACCGCCGGCCGCTCCGGCGGCGCCCAAGGATCCCGCGGCTCGGGACTGCTGTCGTTCATACGGAGCCCCCCTCTCTCGTACAGCCATGCTAAGCGCTGCCACGGACAGTCACGGCCGTGCCTACGATGAGGGCGACCTGCCCGCACCCCGCCCTCCGGAGGCACCCCCCATGACCGACCTGCACCCCTTCATCGCGGGGCTGCCCAAGGCCGAACTGCACGTCCACCATGTCGGCTCCGCCTCCCCGCGCATCGTGGCCGAACTCGCCTCCCGGCACCCCGACTCCAAGGTGCCCACGGACCCGGAGGCCCTCGCCGACTACTTCACCTTCACGGACTTCGCCCACTTCATCGAGGTCTACCTGTCGGTCGTCGACCTCGTGCGCACCCCGGAAGACGTCCGGCTGCTGACCTTCGAGGTCGCCCGCGACATGGCACGCCAGAACATCCGCTACGCCGAGCTGACCATCACCCCGTACTCCTCCACCCGCCGCGGCATCGAGGAGAAGGCCTTCATGGAGGCCATCGAGGACGCCCGCAAGGCCGCCGAGAAGGAACTCGGCGTGATCCTGCGCTGGTGCTTCGACATCCCCGGCGAGGCCGGCCTGGAGGCCGCCGCCGAGACCGCCCGGCTCGCCGTCGATCTGCGCCCCGAGGGGCTCGTCTCCTTCGGCCTGGGCGGCCCCGAGATCGGCGTCCCGCGCCCGCAGTTCAAGCCGTACTTCGACGCGGCCCGGGCGGCCGGCCTGCACAGCGTGCCGCACGCGGGCGAGACCACCGGCCCGGAGACCGTCTGGGACGCCATCCGCGAGCTGGGTGCCGAGCGCATCGGCCACGGCACGAGTTCCGTCAAGGACCCGGAATTGCTCGCGTACCTGGCCGAGCACCGGATCGCGCTGGAGGTCTGCCCGACCTCGAACATCGCCACCCGCGCGGTGACCGACCTCGACCGGCACCCGGTCAAGGAGATGGTCGCGGCGGGTGTGCTCGTCACCATCAACAGCGACGACCCGCCGATGTTCGGCTCCGACCTCAACAACGAGTACGCGGTGGCCGCCCGGCTCCTCGACCTCGACGAGCGCGGGCTCGCGCAGCTCGCGAAGAACGCCGTCGAGGCCTCCTTCCTCGATGCGGAGGGCAAGGCGAAGCTCGATGCGGAGATCGACACGTACACGACGCGATGGCTCGCGCGCTGAAGTCCCCACGAGAATGGGGCCATGCGCACCCTGACTGCCGTCGGCCACCGCGGCGATCCCTACCGTGTCCGTGAGAACACCCTGCCCTCGATCCGCTCCGCCTTCGCCCGCGGGGCGGACGCGGTCGAGGTCGACGTACGGCTGACCCGTGACGGGGTGCCGGTCCTGCTCCACGACGAGTCGCTCCGGCGGTTGTGGAACCACGACGTGCGCCTCGACGAGATCTCCGCGGCGCAGCTGGCGGACATGACGGAGGGCGCCGTTCCGATGCTGCGCGACGCACTGGAGGACACCGGGGCGGGCCGGCTGATGCTCGACCTCCCCGGCGCCACGCCGGAGGCGGTCCGCACCGTCGTGGGCCTGGTCCGGGAGTGCGGCGCCCGCGAGCGTACGTTCTACTGCGCGGGACCGGACTCGATGCTGGCGCTCCGCGCCGCCGACCCGGGCGCGGAGATCGCGCTGACCTGGACCACGCTGTCGCCGCCCCGCCGGGTCCTGATCGACGCGGTGGCCCCGCGCTGGCTCAACTACCGCTTCGGGCTGGTGAACCGGGAGCTGGCCGACGCCCTGCACCGGGACGGCCTGCTGGTGTCGGCCTGGACCGCCGATACCAAGCGGACGATGAAGCGGCTGATTGCCGCGGGGGTCGATGCGATCACTACGAACCGGGTGGACGCGCTGACGGCCGTGCGGGCCCGGTTCGGCCGGTGAGGGCCGCGCCGGGCCGGTGGGCCCGGCGGCTGCGCAGCGCCCCGTGCGGGTCGTGGACCCGGGCCTGACCGTGCCGGCCCCGCCGGCCGTCACCGTGCCGTTCGTGCCGCCACGGGAGCCCTGGGCCGGCGATCGTCCTGGCGGACGACACGGTGGCCCGGGGCAAGACCGTCGCCGTGGCGACCTTCACGACGTAGCTGTGGCCTCCAGGCGCTTGATCATGCGGCGCAGGACCAGGAGGGGGATCACCCCGAAGACGCCGAACGACATGTCAATGACGCTCCACCAGAAGGGGATGCCCCGGATGGGCCCGCAGATCAGGGCGAGCGGAATCACTCCGGCGCAGGCGATCATGCCGGCCTCGACGATCCAGATGTTGCGGACGGGGTCTCGGTACACGCCGTAGAAGAAGACCGCGATGACGAGATGGGCGAAGGCGAGCCAGTCGTTCCCGTACAGCAGGAAGGGGTAGTCGGCATCGGCCCGGTCCAGCCCCTCGCCCACCCGTCGCAGCCAGGAGTTGTCGACCAGGGCGTTGCCCCAGCGGACTTCGCTGACCAAGGGGAAGGCCGTGATCCCGCTGAGGACGAGGCAGACGACGAAGAGGATCAGCCAGGCACGGATCCGCCGCTCAAGGGCGCTTTTCTCGCTCATGGAGGGAAGCCTACGCCTATTTTTGAACACGTTCAGCCCATGTGTTGAACCCGTTCAATCAGTGACAGGACCGTGACGACCGCGGCTCAGAGTCCGACGATCGCGTTCCACCGCCGGGCGAGGGAACGGCGCTCGGCCGAGGAGATGTCCCGGGCGACGGCGAGCCGCGCCCGCAGGTCGTCGTCGGGGAAGATCAGCGGGTTCTCGGCGAGTTCGGCGGTCTCCCGGTCGCCGGAAGCGGCCAGGACGTCCCGGGCCGCCGGCACGGGGCAGACGTAGTTGACGGAAGCGGCGAGCTGCGCGGCCACCTCCGGGTCGTAGTAGTGGTCGACCAGCGCCTCGGCATTGGCCTTGTGTCGGGCGAGGTTGGGCACGAGGAGGCTCTCGGCCCAGAGCTCACCGCCCTCCTCGGGGACGACGAATGCGATGTCCGGGTTGTCGGCCTGGAGTTGGATGGCATCGCCCGAGTACGCCTGACAGGCCAGGACGTCTCCCTTGCTGAGGTCGGAGGTGTAGTCGTTGCCGGTGAAGCGGCGGATGTGCTTCTTCCTCACCAGAGCCTCCACGTGGTCGCACACCCGGTGGAAGTCGGATTCGGTCCAGCGCGTGATGTCGGCCCCGTTGCCCTGCATCAGCAGGGCGAAGGATTCGTCGAGCCCGGAGAAGAGCGTGACCCTGCCCGCCAGGTCGGGGCGCCACAGGTCCTGGACGGATCTGATCTCCCGCCCCAGAGCACGGCGGTTGTAGGCGATGCCGGTGATCCCCGACTGCCAGGGCACGGTGTGCAGCCGGCCCTCGTCGAAGGCGGGGGAACGCAGCTGCGGGTCGAGGTGGCCGACGACGTTGGGCTGCGCCGAACGGTCCATCTTCTGGGCCCAGCCCAGACGGACGAAGCGGGCGGCCATCCAGTCGCTGACCACGACCAGGTCGCGGCCGGTCTCCTGGCGGTTCATCAGGGCCGGGCTGACCTTGCCGAAGTACTCGTCGTTGTCGTTGATCTCCTCGGTGTAGCGGACCTCGATGCCGGTCCGCTCCGAGAAGGCCTCCAGCGTGGGGCGGCGCTCCCCGTCCTCCTCGTCGGTGTCGATGTAGAGCGGCCAGTTGGAGAAGGCGACGCTGCGGTCGCTCTCCGAGCGGTCGGGGCCTACGCGCCCTCCCTCGGGCACGTAGGCGGGGGGAACACCGCATCCGGCGAGGGCGGCAGACAGGCCCGCGGCACCGATTCCGGCGAGCGCGACACGGCGGGAGAAGGCGAGTCGAGGCATGGGCACAGCCTCAGCGAACGCCGAAGGGGCGGGCAATAGACATGTTGTCTACTGCCCGCCCCTTCGACGCCCTGCTGTGATCGATGCTGCCGATCAGCCGTCGAGCGAGGTCATCACGTGCTTGATGCGGGTGTAGTCCTCGAAGCCGTAGGCGGACAGGTCCTTGCCGTATCCGGACTTCTTGAAACCGCCGTGCGGCATCTCGGCGACCAGCGGAATGTGGGTGTTGATCCACACGCAGCCGAAGTCGAGGTTCTTGGACATCCGCATCGCGCGGCCGTGGTCCTTGGTCCACACGGAGGAGGCGAGGGCGAACTCGACGCCGTTCGCGTACTCCAGGGCCTGGGACTCGTCCGTGAAGGACTGGACGGTGATGACGGGGCCGAAGACCTCGTTCTGGATGATCTCGTCGTCCTGCTTGAGGCCGGAGACCACGGTCGGGGCGTAGAAGTAGCCCTTCTCGCCGACCTGGTGGCCGCCCGCCTCGACCTTGGCGTGGGCCGGGAGCCGCTCGATGAAGCCCGCGACCTGCTGGAGCTGGTTCGGGTTGTTCAGCGGGCCGTACAGCACGTCCTCGTCGTCCGGCGCGCCGGTCTTCGTGTCAGCGGCGGCCTTGGCCAGCGCGGCCACGAACTCGTCGTGGATCGACTCGTGCACGAGCACGCGGGTGGCCGCGGTGCAGTCCTGGCCGGCGTTGAAGTAACCGGCGACCGCGATGTCCTCGACGGCCTTGGGGATGTCGGCGTCCTCGAAGACGACGACCGGCGCCTTGCCGCCGAGCTCCAGGTGGACGCGCTTGACGTCCTTGGAGGCGCTCTCGGCGACCTGCATGCCGGCGCGCACCGATCCGGTGATGGAGGCCATCGCCGGGGTCGCGTGCTCGACCATGGCCCGACCGGTCTCACGGTCGCCGCAGATGACGTTGAAGACGCCCTTGGGCAGGACCGAGTCGATGATCTCCGCCATCAGGACGGTGGACGCCGGAGTGGTGTCGGACGGCTTGAGCACGACCGTGTTGCCCGCCGCGATGGCCGGGGCGAACTTCCACACGGCCATCATCATCGGGTAGTTCCACGGCGCGACCTGGGCACAGACGCCGACCGGCTCGCGGCGGATGATCGAGGTCATCCCGTCCATGTACTCGCCGGCCGAGCGACCCTCCAGCAGACGGGCCGCACCCGCGAAGAAGCGGATCTGGTCCACCATCGGCGGCAGCTCCTCGCTGGCCGTGAGGCCCAGCGGCTTGCCGGTGTTCTCCGACTCGGCGGCGACCAGCTCGTCGGCGCGCGCCTCGAAGGCGTCCGCGATCTTCAGCAGGGCCTTCTGGCGCTCGGCGGGGGTCGTGTCGCGCCAGCCGGGAAACGCGGCCGCGGCCGCGGCCATGGCGGCGTCGACATCGGCCTGGCCCGAGAGCGGGGCGGTGGCGTACACCTCGCCGGTGGCCGGGTTGACCACCTCGGTGGTCCGCCCGTCGGCGGCGTCCTTGAACTCCCCGCCGATGTAGTTGCGCAGACGACGCAGTTCGGTGGTCACTACAGCCACACTCCTGATCACATGTCCAACGATTGAGACGTTTACCAAAGCCTAGCCCCTTGGCGGAGGCTTTCGACAGACCCGGACGCCACCACCTACGAAATCAGTGAGATCAGAGTCGGCAGACAACGAATTTCATCGATTCCGTCTTGCGGAACAGACGACCCTCGTGCACAGTGAGGTCGTGGTCAGTCGAAGCGCAGATTCCAGGAACAGACAACCGTCCCCTTCGGTCGATGCTGTGTCCCTGGCGATCATCGAGCAACTGCAGGAGGACGGTCGCCGTCCCTATGCATCGATCGGCAAGGCCGTCGGCCTGTCCGAGGCGGCCGTGCGCCAGCGCGTGCAGAAGCTGCTCGACCAGGGCGTCATGCAGATCGTCGCCGTCACCGACCCGCTCACCGTGGGCCTGCGGCGCCAGGCGATGGTCGGCATCAACGTCGAGGGCGACCTCGACCCGGTGGCCGACGCGCTGACCGCGATGGCCGAGTGCGAGTACGTGGTGATGACCGCCGGCTCGTTCGACCTGATGGTGGAGATCGTCTGCGAGGACGACGACCACCTGCTGGAAACGATCAACAAGAAGATCCGCACGCTCCCCGGCGTGCGGTCTACCGAAAGCTTCGTTTACCTGAAGCTGAAGAAGCAGACCTACATGTGGGGAACCCGATAACCGTGACCCAGGACCTGTCCAAGACCGCGTACGACCACTTGTGGATGCACTTCACCCGCATGTCGTCCTACGAGAACTCCCCCGTCCCGACCATCGTCCGTGGTGAGGGCACCTACATCTTCGACGACAAGGGCAAGCGCTACCTCGACGGTCTCGCCGGCCTGTTCGTGGTCAACGCCGGTCACGGCCGCAAGGAACTGGCCGAGGTCGCCTACAAGCAGGCGCAGGAACTGGCCTTCTTCCCCGTGTGGTCCTACGCCCACCCCATGGCCGTCGAGCTCGCCGAGCGCCTGGCCGACTACGCCCCGGGCGACCTGAACAAGGTCTTCTTCACCACCGGCGGCGGCGAGGCCGTCGAGACCGCCTGGAAGCTCGCCAAGCAGTTCTACAAGCTGCAGGGCAAGCCCACCAAGTACAAGGTCATCTCGCGCGCGGTCGCTTACCACGGCACCCCGCAGGGCGCCCTGTCGATCACGGGTCTGCCGGCCCTCAAGGCTCCGTTCGAGCCGCTGGTGCCCGGCGCGCACAAGGTGCCCAACACCAACATCTACCGCGCCCCGATCTACGGCGACGACCCCGAGGCCTTCGGCCGCTGGTGCGCCGACCAGATCGAGCAGCAGATCCTCTTCGAGGGCGCCGACACCGTCGCCGCCGTCTTCCTGGAGCCGGTGCAGAACGCCGGCGGCTGCTTCCCGCCGCCGCCCGGCTACTTCCAGCGGGTCCGCGAGATCTGCGACGAGTACGACGTGCTCCTCGTCTCCGACGAGACGATCTGCGCCTTCGGCCGCCTCGGCACGATGTTCGCCTGCGACAAGTTCGGCTACGTGCCGGACATGATCACCTGCGCCAAGGGCATGACCTCGGGCTACTCCCCGATCGGCGCCTGCATCGTCTCGGACCGCATCGCCGAGCCGTTCTACAAGGGCGAGAACACCTTCCTGCACGGCTACACCTTCGGCGGACACCCGGTGTCCTCCGCCGTGGCCCTCGCCAACCTCGACATCTTCGACAAGGAAGGCCTCAACCAGCACGTGCTGGACAACGAGAGCGCCTTCCTGCAGACGCTGCAGAAGCTGCACGACCTGCCGATCGTCGGCGACGTCCGCGGCAACGGCTACTTCTACGGCATCGAGCTCGTCAAGGACAAGGTCACGAAGGAGTCCTTCACGGACGAGGAGACCGAGCGCGTGCTCTACGGCTTCCTCTCCAAGGCGCTCTTCGAGAACGGCCTGTACTGCCGGGCCGACGACCGCGGCGACCCGGTCATCCAGCTGGCGCCGCCGCTGACGGCGGACCAGGGCACCTTCGACGAGATCGAGGGCATCCTGCGCTCGGTGCTCACCGAGGCCTGGACCAAGCTCTGACCGGTCCCTAGACAGCCCTCGGGCACGACCGTCGGCCAGCCCGGGGCGCGACCGTCCGAACACCCGGCCCGGATCCTCCGTTCGAGTGAGAACGCGGGGGTCCGGGCCGCGTGCTGTCAGCATTCAAGCGGTTCATCTCTTTACATCTCATTGCGGCGCCAGTGACCGGAAGGGCTCCGTTTCGTTCCCTCGGACGGAGGTGTACGCCATGGTGGCCCCACCGGAGAATGCCCCGCCGGACAACGACGTGCTCTGGGCTCGGTCCCTTCACTACGCGCACGACGGTGCGCCCGCTCTCGTCGGTGTCTCCCTCGGAGTCCGCCAGGGCGAGATCGTGGCCCTGACCGGACCCCGCGGCAGCGGCAAGACCACGCTGCTGCGCTGCCTGTCCGGGCAGCTGCTCCCCTCCGAGGGCGAGGTCTGGTTCAACAGCGTCCCCGTGCACACCCTGGGAGAGCTGTCCCGCGAGCGCCTGCGGCGCGACCGCTTCGGCTGGCTCGGTCCCGAACCGGGGCTGTTGCCCGAGCTGAAGATCTGGGAGAACGCCGCCCTGCCGCTGCTGCTCGCCGGGGCCTCCCACCGCAGCGCCAAGCACGCCGCCTGCGCCTGGCTCGACCGGCTCGACATCGGTGCCCTCGCTCGCAAGCGTCCGGCGGCCCTGACCCGGGCCGAGTGCCAGCGGGTCGCCCTGGCCCGGGCCCTGGTCCACGTGCCCTCGGTGATCTACGCGGACGAGCCCACGGCCCCGCTGCACCGGGCCGACCGGGCCCTGCTCCTGCGGGCGCTCACCACCGCGGCCCGCTCCCACGGGATCACCGTGCTGCTGGCCACCGGCGACGAGGCCACGGCGGCCGTCGCGGACCGCCGTCTGCCCCTGGTCGACGGCCACCTCACGGTGGACACCTCCGCGTCCCCGCTCCCCGACACTCCGGAGGGCCAGGCAGCGTGCTCGCTCTCCGCCTAGCCCGCGGCTCCCGGCCCCTCGTCCAGCTGCGGCGGCTGCTCGTCGCCACCGCCTCGGCCGGGACCGGGTTCCTGCTGCTCTACGTACTCGCCGGAGCCACGGCCCGGCCCGCCGGATCGTTCCCCCGCCTGCTGTGGGCGCTGGTCCCGCTGGCCGCGACGGTTCACTTCGCCGTCGCCGTCGCCCGGGCCGACCCGGCCACCCGGCCCCGCGCGGGACTGGACGCCGCCGGACTGGGACCCGTACGCCTGGCCCTGACCGCCGCGATCTCCACGGCCGTCGCCTGCGCCCTGGGCAGCGCCCTGGCCCTGGCCCTCTTCCTGCACCTGCGCGGGGACCTCTCCGGCCTGCCGTTCGACGGCTCCGGCGCCCTGCTCCTGCACGCCGAGCAGCCGCTGCCCGTCGCGTCCGCCCTGACGCTGCTGGCCCTCGTCCCGCTGACGGCGTCGGCCGCCACCGTCCTCGCGCTGCGTCCGCACCGGCAGCTGGCTCCGCAGACCGCCCTGCCCTGGGGCATCGCGCTCACCGCCTGCGGGCTCGCCACCGAGGCCTACGCCGGCCGGAACGGCGGCGGGGTCCTCGCGGGCTGGACGCTGACCGCCGCCGGGCTCGCCCTCGCCGGACCCGGTCTGGCCTACGCCTGCGGAAGCCTGGTCCAGGCCGTCCGCCCGGGCGCGCTCCGGCTGCTGGCCGGACGGTCCCTGCAACGACAGGCCTCCCGTATCGGGCCGCCGCTGGGCGTGCTGTGCTCCGTGGCCGCCGGGGCCCTGACGGCCCTCACCCTGCGGGACCGGGGCGGACTCCACGTGCCGCTCGGTCCGCTGGCCTGGCCGGCCGCCGCCCTGGTGGCGCTGTGCGCCGCAGCGACCCTTCTCACATCCGCCGTGGAAAGCCGCCGGACCGAGTCCGCCGGACGCGGGGCGACGCCCGATCCGGCAGCCCCCGCACGGGTCCTGCGTACCGCGGCGGGGCTGCGGGCCGCCGCGCTGGTGGCCGTGTGCGTACCGCTCACCTGGGGTGTGGCGCAGCTGACGTCGCTGGCGCTGACCCGCTGAGGGATCCAGCCCTTAGGGTGGGCCGAATGGTCAACGCAGACATCGAGATCGAGACGCTCGCCGAATTCGACCAGGTCGTGGCAGGCGGCTCGCTCAGCGGCTACCGGATCCAGTCGGTCAGCCTGCTGGACCGGACGTTCGCCCTGCTGGCCGCCGACACCTCGGCGGCCGTCTTCCTGGGCTGCGCGATGGAGCCCGATGCCTCGGCCAAGGTGCGCGCGGACGGCGCCCTGGTCTTCCCGCCCGTTCCCGACCTGCCCTTCAACCCGTACCGGAGCCTGCTCTACACGCCGGAGGAGCTCTTCGAGGGGCTGCCGGACGGCTACGAGGCGACCCCGGACGCCACGACGTACGCATGGTTCCAGGAGACCGCGGCCGACCGTGACGTCTTCTCCTCGATGCTGCGCTCCGTCCACGACGACGCGGTCTCCGACGCCCTCGACGAACACCTCGCCGCCGCCCGTGTGGTGGGTGTGATGGGCGGCCACGCCATGTCCCGGGGCAGTGCGGACTACCGCGACGCCGCGGAACTCGGCCGGACCCTGACCCGATCCGGGCTGACCGTGGCCACGGGCGGCGGCCCCGGCGCGATGGAGGCCGCCAACCTGGGCGCCTACCTGGCACCGGCCCCGGACGAGGCCCTCGCGGAGTCCCTGGAACTGCTGGCCAAGGCTCCGTCCTTCGAGCCGTCGGTGTCCGACTGGGCGCGCGCGGCCTTCTCCGTACGGGAGCGCTGGCCCGGCGGCGGCGACTCGGTGGGCATCCCCACCTGGTTCTACGGACACGAGCCGCCGAACGCCTTCGCGGCGCACATCGCCAAGTACTTCGCGAACGCCACCCGGGAGGACGGGCTGCTGGCCCGGTCCACGGCGGGCGTGGTGTTCCTGCCCGGCGCGGCCGGCACCGTCCAGGAGATATTCGACGCCGCGACGCCGAACTACTACGGATCCCGCGGCGAGCCGGCACCGATGGTCCTGGTCGGCCGCAGCCACTGGACAGAGCATCTGCCGGCCTGGCCCCTGCTGACGGCGCTGGCCCGGGGCCGGGCGATGGAGTCGCGGATCGCGCTCGTCGACTCGGTGGACGAGGTCCCCGACGTGCTCGCTTCGATGAGCTGAGCTCCACAGGCAACTTCCGGGCCCGTTCCCACGTCTGGCAGAGGTACCGCAAAACCTGCCAGACGTGAACGGAGCCATCGGTGCTCATAGGCTTGCTGACCGCTGTCGCGGCATCCATCTGCTACGGCACGGGATCCGTGCTGCAAGCCGTCGGATCGCGCCGTGCCGCCCGGACGTCCCCGGCCGCCGCTGGGGTGACCGCCCACGGCGGCCCGAATCTCTCGTCCACCGCGAAGGCGGCGATGACCTGGGAGTTCATCGTCGGAACCATCCTGGACTTCGTCGGCTTCGGGCTCGGTGCCCTGGCCGCCCGCCTCCTTCCGCTCTTCCTCTCCCAGACCGTGATCAGTGCCAACCTGGTCATCACGGCCGTCCTGAGCGTGAAGATGCTCGGCATCCGGCTGACCCGCCGGGAATGGGCCTCCATCGGTGTCGTGTGCACCGCGCTGGTGCTGCTGGCGACGGCGGCCGGCCACGAGGGCGGCCACCACGCGCCCATGTCCACGCACTGGTGGCTGCTGGGGATCACCGCACTGCTGATGGTGGGCGGCACGGTGGCCGTCCGCCTGTTGGGCGGCGGGGCCGCGATCCTGGCGGGCCTGCTGTCGGGGCTGGGATTCGGCGCGCTCGGCGTCGGCGTCCGCATCCTCGACGGCGTCGACCCGTTCGACCTCGGCACCCTCCTCACCGACCCGGCCCTCTACGCCATCCTGCTGGCCGGCGTCGGCGGCATGTACCTGCACACCGTCGCGCTGCAGATCGGCTCGGTGAACGGAGCCACCGCCGCCCTCGTCGTGGGCGAGACGGTCCTGCCCGGGGCGATCGGCGTGCTCTGGCTCGGTGACGCCTCGCGCCCGGGCCTGGCCTGGCTGGCGGTGGTCGGTTTCGTCATGGCCGTGACCGGCGCGGTGGCGGTGGCCTGGTACGGCAAGCACGAAGGCGCCGAGGAGCCGGCCCCGGTGCCGGTGGCGGAGCCGGAGCCGGTCGGCTGACGCCCGGTCCCCGCTCTCCCGGCCGGCCGTCACCCGGCCGGCCGTCCCCGGTGGTGGCACGGCAGCGTCTGCCGCTTGCTGGACCTGGGGAGAGAGTGAGGGACGTGTGGAACGCAGGACCGACCGGTTCAAGACACGGCGCGCGGCCGGAATGGCGGGAGTCGCCTTCGCCTTGCTGCTGGCGACGGCGATCGCCTTGATGCGGATCGCCATCCCCTCCGGCGGCCCCGACGCGACGATCGCCCCGGACCACCGCTGGGCCGTGCAGGTGTCGCTGGAGATCGTGCCCTTTGCGGGCATCTTCTTCTTGTGGTTCATGGGGGCCCTGCGCACGCACACCGGCGACGCGGAGGACCGCTTCGTCGCCACCGTGTTCCTCGGCAGCGGCTTCGTCTTCGTCGCCACCCTGTTCGCCGCCGCCGCGGCGGCCGGCACCGTGCTCAGCGAGGGGGCGCCCTCCGACTTCGGCCGCCATTACGCCTACACCCTCCTCGCGACCTACGCCATGCGGGTCGCGGCCGTCTTCGTCCTGGCGACCTCCACCATCGCGCGGATGCTCGGCGCCTTCCCCCGGCCGCTGACCCTGCTGGGCACGGTCATCGGGCTGGCCCTGATCGTGGTGGGTTCCGGCGTGCCCTGGTCCGAGCTGCTGTTCCCCGCCTGGGCGCTGATCGTCAGCGTGTACATCCTGCGCGCCCGCCGCGACACCGCACCCGCGGGTCCGGCCGGCCCGACGGACCGGTCGGACCCGCCCTGACCTGTGCCTGTGCACCTCGGCAGGCGGCCGACGGACCCGACGTGCATGCTGGTGAAAGGGAGGGCACGGGGGCGACGGGGACGCAGGAGCCGAGGGAAAGGCGGATCTGTCATGAGGCTTGTCGTCGACCTGAACCGCTGTCAGGGATACGCCCAGTGCGCCTTCCTCGCTCCGGACGTCTTCGCCATGCACGGCGACGAGTCGCTCCTCTACAACCCGGAGGCACCGCCCGAGCAGCGTGAGGACGTACTGCGCGCCGTGGCCGCGTGCCCGGTCCAGGCCATCCTCCTCGAACTCACGGACGAGGACATGGCGAACATGCCGGCCGCGGACGCCGCCGGTTCCAGCGCTCCCTCCGGAGGCCCGCGGTGACCACTGCCGGCGCACACGACGGCGCCCTGGAGCACCTCAAGCGCGAAGGCCGCATCGTCATCGTCGGCGCTTCGCTCGCGGGGCTCCGGGCCGCCGAGACCATGCGGGAGAAGGGGTTCGCCGGTTCGCTCACGCTGATCGGCGACGAACCCCACGAGCCCTACGACCGGCCCCCGCTGTCCAAGCAGGTCCTGCTGGGCAACGCGGTGGCGGACCACACGACGCTCCCCCGCCGCCGGGCGATCGACGCCGACTGGCGGCTCGGAGTGCCCGCGACGGGCCTGGACATGGCCGCCCGCCGGGTCCGGCTCGGCAACGGCGACGAGGTCGAGTACGACCGACTGCTGATCGCCACCGGCGTGCGCGCCCGGCCCTGGCCCAACGCGGAGGAAGCCTCCCTCGACGGGGTCTTCGTCCTGCGCACCCGCGACGACGCCGTGGGACTGCAGCGCGCCCTCACCGACAGCCCACGCCGGGTGGTCGTCATCGGAGCCGGGTTCACCGGGTCCGAGATCGCCTCCGCCTGCCGGGAACGCGGTCTGAACGTGACCGTCGCCGAACGGGGCTCCGCTCCGCTCGTCGGCGCGCTCGGCGGGGTGATCGGCGAGGTGGCGGCCGAGATGCACCGCGAGCACGAGGTCGACCTGCGCACCGGTGTCATGGTCACCGCCCTGGAGGGCGACCCCTCCGGGCGGGTCCGCGCCGCCCACCTGTCCGACGGCGCCACCGTCGAGGCGGACGTGGTGGTCGTCTCCCTCGGTGCGCAGCGCAACACCGAGTGGCTCGCCGGTTCCGGACTGGGCGCCGGCCCCCGGGGCATCGCCTGCGACGCGGGCTGCCGGGCCTTCGACGTCCGGGGCATCGTCACCGACGACATCTACGTGGCGGGAGACGTGGCACGTTCCCCGCACGCCCTGTTCGGCTACCAGTTCCTGTCCCTGGAGCACTGGGGCAACGCCGTCGCACAGGCCGACACCGCCGCGCACAACATGCTCAGCGTGAGCGCGGACCGCCGCCCCCACCTGTGGGTGCCGGCCTTCTGGTCCTCGCAGTTCGGCGTGAACATCAAGTCGGTCGGGGTGCCGCCGATGGGCACCGAGATCATGATCACGCAGGGCTCGCCCGCCGAGCGCCGGTTCGCGGCCGTCTACGGCTACCAGGGGCGGGTGATCGCGGCCGTGACCTTCGACAACTGCCGCTGGCTCCCGTTCTACGAGCACCAGATCGAAAGCACCGCGCCGTTCCCGCCGCCGTTCTCCACGGTGGACCGCAGGCCGGAGGGGAACAAGCCGGTACCGGCGGACTTCCCCGACCCCTCGGTGCCGACCCACGGACCGACCATCACCCTCAGCGGCTACTCGCCGGCCGACCGCAAGATGACCTTCACCCCCGGGCGCTGACCGCGCCGCGACCGCCCCGAGGACCACGAGGACCCGTCATGACACAAGCACTGCTGCGGGAGATCATCGACTACGCGAACCGGGCCGACCCGTATCCGCTCTACGAAGAGCTCCGCAAGACCCCGGTGTCCCACGATGGGGACGGTCCGTACGTGGTCAGCACCTACTACGAGATCCGGAGCCTGCTGCACGACCCGAGGATCAGCTCGGACGCACGCAACCTGAAGGCCACCGGTGACGATCCGCTGGGACAGTCGGCCGACGAGGAGGGGGCGGACCTGCCGCCCTCCTTCCTCAGGCTCGACCCGCCGGACCACGACCGCCTGCGGAGGATCACCAACCGTCCGTTCGGGCCGCCGCACGCCCCGCGCCGGGTGCACGACATGCGCGCCGAACTCCACGGCCTCGTGGACGGTCTCATCGACGGCATCGGCACCTCCGGGACGCTGGACCGGGTCGACCTGGTCGACCAGTTCGCGTACCCGTTCCCGGTTTCGGTGATCTGCCGGCTGCTCGGAGTCCCGCGCGAGGACGAACCGCGCTTCCACGTCTGGGCGGACACCCTGGCCGCCAGCCTGGACCCCGATCCGGACGGGGACCCCGGCCAGCGGGCCAAGAGCATGACGGATACCCGCATGGAGCTGGGCATGTACCTGGCCGGGCTGATCGAGGAGCGGCGCAAGAACCCCGGCGACGACATGCTGTCCCAGCTGGCGACCTCGGACGGCCCGGACGGCGCGATGACCACGATGGAGGCGCTCAGCACCTCCGCGCTGCTGCTGATCGCCGGTCACGAGACCACGGTCAACCTGATCACGAACGGGATGCTGACCCTGCTGCGCCACCCGGACGTCCTGCAGCGGCTGCGCGAGGACCCCGCCCTGTCGGTCCCGATCGTGGAAGAGCTCCTGCGGTACGAGCCGCCGGTGCAGCTCGTACCGCAGCGCTCCACGCTCTGCGACATCGAGGTCGCGGGGGTCTCCATTCCCAAGGGCGCCTCACTGTGGCTGGTCCTGGCGTCCGGCAACCGCGACCCGAAGCGCTTCGAGAACCCCGACCGCTTCGACCCCGACCGCAAGGACAACCAGCACCTCGGCCTCGGCAGCGGCATCCACAGCTGCTTCGGCGCCCCGCTGGCCCGGCAGGAGGCGCAGCTGGCACTGAGCGCGCTGGCCCGCCGACTGGACAACCCCAGGCTGCTGGAGGACCCGCCCCCGTACCGCCAGAACGCGGTGCTCCGCGGACCCCGGCACCTGCCCATCGCCTGCGACGGCATCCTGCCGAAGGCGGCCTGAGCCCGTCCTACCGATCGCCCGGCGGGAGGACGACCACCTCGGCGGGGGTGAAGGCCACGGCGACCCGGTCGCCGACGGCCGGGGCCCCCGCCAGTCCGCACTCCGCCTCCAGTACCGGGCCGCTCCCCGGCCGCAGCCGCAGGCCGACGTGCGTGCCGCGGAAGGTCCGGGACACCACCTCACAGCTCAGGCCCGCCTCCTCGCGGAGCACGACTCCCGCCGGGCGGACCAGCAGCCGCTGTTCCCCTTCGGGGGAGCCGGCCGGGACCGGGACCCGGCCCCACGCGGTCGCGGCGACCGCGCCCGTCACCGTCGCCGCGACCACGTTCTCGAAGCCCAGGAAGCGTGCCACGAACTCCGAGGCGGGCCGCTGCCACACCTCAAGCGGCGTTCCGGCCTGAGCGATCCGGCCATCCCGCATCACCACCACCCGGTCGGCCAGCGCGAAGGCCTCCCCCTGGTCGTGCGTGACGGCCAGGACCGTCGTGCCCAGCCGTGAGAACAGCCCCCGCAGCTCGACCACGAGCCGCTCCCGCAGCCCCCGGTCCAGCTGGCCGAGCGGTTCGTCGAGCATCAACAGCCGCGGCGAGGGCGCCAGGGCCCGGGCCAGCGCCACCCGCTGCTGCTCTCCCCCGGACAAGGAGGCCACGGCGCGGCCCTGTGCCCCGGGGAGCCCCACCAGTTCGAGCAGTTCGGCGACCCGGTCGGGGTACGTCCGGCGGCCCCCGGCACGGCCGCCGCCGCGCATCCGCAGGCCGAAGGAGACGTTCGCGCCGACATCGCGGTGCGGGAAGAGCTGGTGGTCCTGGAACATCAGGCCCACGCCGCGCCGGTGCACGGGTACGGCGGCCTGGTCGGCCCCGTCCAGCAGCACGCGTCCCCCGGACACCTGCTGGAGCCCGGCCACCACCCGCAGCAGTGTGGACTTCCCGCTGCCGCTCGGACCCAGCACGCACACGGTCTCGTGCTCGTCCACCGTCAAGTCCACGGTGTCGACGACCGCGCGCTCGCCGAAGCGGACCGACACCCCTTCCAGCTGAAGCAGGGTCATCAGAACTCTCCGGAGGTCTTGTCGGGGCGCAGCCGCTCCAGCGCCAGCAGGGAGACCGCGCACACCAGCATCAGGATGGTGCTCAGGGCCATCGCCTGCCCGTAGTTCAGTTCGCCGGCCCGTCCCAGCAGCCGCGCCACGGCCACCGGCAGCGTCGGCCGGTCCGGCCGCGCGATGAAGACGGTCGCGCCGAACTCCCCCAGCGACACGGCGAAGGCGAACCCGGCCGCGATCAGCAGCGCCCGCCGCACCAGCGGCAGGTCCACCTCCCGCCAGGCGCGCAGCGGTGACGCGCCCAGCACGGCGGCGGCCTCCCGCAGCCGTCCGTCCACCGCGCGCAGTACCGGCAGCATGGTCCGTACGACGAAGGGCACGCCGACCAGGGCCTGGGCCAGCGGCACCAGGATCCACGAGGTCCGCAGATCCAGCGGCGGCTCGTCCAGGGTGATCAGGAAGCCGAAGCCGACCGTCACGGCGGACACCCCCAGCGGGAGCATCAGCATCGCGTCGAAGCCGCGTACGAAGCGGCCGCCGCGCCTGGTCAGGGCCGCGGCCGCGAGTCCCCCGACGACCAGGGCGACCGCGGTGGCGGCGAGCGCGTACTGCAGGGAGTTCCAGATCGCCTCCAGCGGCGGTACCAGGAAGGTGCCGCCGCCGGCGCCGGCGTCCTGCAGGGCCCGGTAGAAGCCGAGGCCGTAGCCACCGGGGGTGTCGAAGGACCGCTCGACGAGCACGGCCAGCGGCGCCACGATCAGCAGCCCGATGGTGAGCAGGACCCCGCCCAGGAGGGTGTGCTGCGCCCCACCGTGCGGCCGGTGCGCGGTACGGCCCGGGTCGACCAGGCGCAGTGCGGTCTCGCGCCGACGCACCGTCCAGGCGTGCAGGGCGAGGATCGCGCCGATGGCGGCGAACTGCACCATCGTCAGCACGGCCGCCGTCGGCAGGTCCAGCAGCTGCGCGGTCTGCCGGTAGACCTCCACCTCCAGGGTGGAGTAGGCGGGTCCGCCCAGGATCAGCACGACGCCGAAGGAGCTGAAGGTGAAGAGGAACACCATCAGGGAGGCCGCAGCCACGGCCGGGGCGAGCGCGGGCAGCGTCACCCGCCGCCAGGCGGCGAACCGGCCGGCGCCCAGCACCCGGGCGGCCTCCTCCTGGCGCGGATCGAGCTGGGCCCACAGGCCGCCGACGGTACGGACGACGACGGCGTAGTTGAAGAAGACGTGGGCGAGCAGGATCGCCCAGACGGTGGTGTCGAGCCGGACGCCCGCCAGCTCCTCCAGCATGCCGCCGCGCCCGAGCAGAGCGAGGAAGGCGGTGCCCACGACCACGGTCGGGAGCACGAACGGCACGGTCACCACCGCCCGCAGCAGCTGTTTGCCGGGGAACTCAAGGCGTGCGAAGGCGTACGCGCCGGGGAGCGCGATCAGCAAGGTGAGCGCGGTGGAGGCGAACGCCTGCCAGGTGGTGAACCAGAGCACGCCGGCGATGTCGGGCCGGGACAGGACCTCGCCGATCCGGCCGAACTGCCATCCGGTGTCGGTCTTGAGGCCGCGGCCGACGATCGCCGCGACGGGGTAGGCGAAGAACAGCCCGAAGAAGGCGAGGGGGGCGGCCATCAGGGCGAGGCGGACGGCGGTGGCCCGCCCGCTCCCGCCCCGCCCGGGTGCCCGCCCCGGTCCGGGGACCGGGGCGGCGGCGTCGGCCGACGCCGCTCCCGGCTCCTTCGTGGCGGCTACTTCACGACCAGTGCGGTCCATGCCTTGACCCACTGCTCACGGTTCTTGGCGATGGTCTCCGGTGCCACGTTCTCCGGCTTGTCGACCACCACGCCGTGCTTGGTGAACAGCTCCGGCAGCGCGGCGTCCTTGGTCACGGGGTTCACGAACATCTGGAGCGGCATGTCCTCCTGGAACTTCTTGCTGATCAGGAAGTCCACGAGGGCCTTGCCGCCCTCCTCGTTCTTCGCGCCCTTGAGCAGGCCCGCGAACTCGGTCTGGCGGAAGCAGGTGCCGGTGGCGACGCCTGTGGGGGCCTCGGCCGGCTGCGGCTCGCCGTACAGCACCTCGACCGGCGGGCTGGAGGCGTAGGAGACGACCAGGGGGCGGTCGCCCTTGGCCTTCTTACCGCCCGCGGATCCGGAGAAGCGCTCGTTGTAGGCCTGCTCCCAGCCGTCGACGACCTCGACGCCGTTGGCCTTCAGCTTGCTCCAGTAGTCCTGCCAGCCCTCCTCGCCGTACTTGCCGACGGAGGCGAGCATGAATCCGAGGCCGGGAGAGGACGTCGCGGCGTTTTCGACCACCAGCAGGTTCTTGTACTCGGGCTTGGTCAGGTCGTCGAGCGTCTGCGGCGGGGCGATCTTCTTGTCGGCGAAGTAGGCCTTGTCGTAGTTGACGCAGATGTCGCCGGTGTCGACCGGGGTGACCCGGTGCTCGCTGTCGAGCACGTACTCGGGCTTCACGTCGGCCAGGCCCTTGGCCTCGTACGGGGTGAAGATGCCGTTGTCGAGGGCACGCGAGAGCAGGGTGTTGTCGACGCCGAAGAAGACGTCGCCGCGGGGGGAGCCCTTGGTGAGGATCTCCTGGTTCAGGGCGGCGCCGGCGTCACCGGACTTCAGCACCTTGACGGTGTAACCGCTCTGCTGCTCGAACTCCTTGAGGACCGACTCGGTCACGTTGAAGGAGTCGTGGGAGACGAGCGTGACGGTCTTGGACTTCGGGGCGTCGCTGGTGCCCGCGACCTTGTCCTTGGCGTCGCCGCCGCCGCAGGCGCTGAGCGTGGTGACGCCCAGCGCGGCCGCGAGCGCAGCGCCCGCGATCTTCCTGGTGGTGCTCACTGGTGATTCCTCCTGGGATGACCAGGAGAAGACGCGGCCCTGCCCGGCGCTCTGTGGGAGCGGACGCCGGGCAGGGCGCAACAGCTTGAGTGGTGACCGAACTTCCTACCCCGAATGACCGGGGCGAGGTTCAGAGGGTCTGCGGATGACGGATACCGCACTCTCAGCGCTGTGGCGCTCCCCTGTCGGAATATGCAATTGGTTCGGCCACAGGGTACCCCGTGGCCGAATGGGACCGGTCAGAAGCGGACGTCAGCGCTCCGAAGCGGCCAGCTGGCCGCACGCGCCATCGATCTCCTGGCCCCGGGTGTCCCGTACGGTCACGGGCACGCCGTGGCGGGCGATGGCCTCCACGAAAGCCTTCTCGTCCTCGGGCCGCGAGGCGGTCCACTTGGATCCGGGGGTCGGGTTCAGCGGGATCAGGTTGACGTGCACGCGCTTGCCCTTGAGCAGCCGTCCCAGCAGGTCACCGCGCCAGGCCTGGTCGTTGATGTCGCGGATCAGGGCGTACTCGATCGAGATCCGGCGGCTGGACTTCTCGGCGTACTCCCAGGCCGCGTCGAGGACCTCGCGGACCTTCCAGCGGGTGTTCACCGGGACCAGGGTGTCGCGCAGCTCGTCGTCCGGCGCGTGCAGCGAGACCGCGAGGCGGCACTTGAAGCCCTCGTCGGCGAACCGCAGCATGGCCGGGACCAGGCCGACCGTGGAGACCGTGATGCCGCGCTGGGACAGACCGAGGCCGTCGGGCTCCGGGTCCGTGAGCCGGCGGATGGCGCCGACGACGCGGTTGTAGTTGGCCAGGGGCTCGCCCATGCCCATGAAGACGATGTTCGACAGCCGGGCGGGGCCGCCGGGCACCTCGCCGTCGCGCAGGGCGCGCATGCCGTCGACGATCTGGTGCACGATCTCGGCGGTGGAGAGGTTGCGGTCCAGACCAGCCTGGCCGGTGGCGCAGAACGGACAGTTCATGCCGCAGCCGGCCTGCGAGGAGATGCACATGGTGACCCGGTCGGGATAGCGCATCAGCACGGACTCGACGAGTGTGCCGTCGTGCAGCTTCCACAGGGTCTTGCGGGTGGTGTCGTCGTCGCAGCTGATGTGCCGGATGACGCTCATCAGGTCCGGGAGGAGCTCCTGCTGGAGCTTGGTCCGGGAGCCGGCGGGGATGTCCGTCCACTCGGCCGGGTCGTGCGCGTAGCGGGCGAAGTAGTGCTGGGAGAGCTGCTTGGCCCGGAAGGGCTTCTCGCCGATGGCGGCGACCGCTTCGCGGCGCTCGGCCGGGGTCATGTCGGCGAGGTGCCGGGGCGGCTTCTTGGCCCCGCGGGGAGCGACGAAGGTGAGCTCACCCGGAGCGGGACGGGGGGCCATGCGGTACTCCTCAGTACGACGAGGTGGGGGTCACCCCGCGCGTGCAGGGCCGGTCCGCGGCTCGGCCGCTGGACGGAAAGGGCGCGCCGCGTACACGCGGCGCGCCCTCCAGGATAACCCGACCGGGACCGGTCAGCCGGTGCCGACGAAAGCAGCCAGCAGCAGCCACACCACCGGTGCGGTGGGCAGCAGCGAGTCCAGCCGGTCCATGATGCCGCCGTGCCCCGGCAGCAGGGTGCCCATGTCCTTGATGCCAAGGTCCCTCTTGATCATCGACTCGCCCAGGTCGCCCAGGGTGGCGCTGACCGCGACCGCGAGGCCGAGCAGCAGGCCCTGCCACCAGGCTCCGCCGTCGATCAGGAACTCCATGCAGAGCGCGCCGGCGGCCATGGCGAAGGCCACCGCGCCGAACAGTCCCTCGCGGGTCTTCCCGGGGCTGATGCGCGGCGCGAGCTTGGTCTTCCCGAAGCGCCAGCCGACCGCGTAGGCCCCGGTGTCGCTGACCACGGTCAGGAGCAGGAAGGTGATCACGCGCTGCGGCCCGTCGTCTGCGGTGAGCAGCATCGCGACGAAGGTGGCCAGGAAGGGCACGTAGAAGGCCGCGAAGGCGCCCGCCGTGACGTCCTTGAGGTAGTCCTCGGGGGGGTCGGTCATCCGCCAGACCAGGACGGCCAGCACGGTCAGCGCCATGGCCACCCAGGCGCCCTCGGCCCCCCGGACGTATCCGGCGATGACCATGGCCGCGCCGCCGACGGCGAGCGGGACCAGAGGGGCCTTGATGCCCTTCTTCTCCTGCAGCCGGGAGGTGAGCTCCCACAGGCCGACGACGACCGCGACGACGATCACGCCGACGAAGACGGCCTTGACGATCAGGAGCGAGGCGAAGATCACCGCGCCGAGACCGACGCCCACCCCTATCGCGGCACGCAGATCCCGCCCCGCGCGCTTCTTCTGCGGCGGAGGGGAGGAGTCCTGCGGGTGCTCGGCATGCGGAGGCGGGGGGCTGGGCATGGGCTCCTGCGGCGGCGTATCGGCGCGGAAGAGGGAGCCGCCGTCCGGGGCGGCCCCCCGACCGCGTGCTTCCCGGTCGTCGAAGTCACGGCCGGCGGCATCGGGCACGATGGGCATGGGCCGAGTGTGCGGGCCCACCTGCGCATCGTATGCGGGACCCGCCGGAACCGGCTCCGGCTGCCAGGAAGAGTCGTTCATCAGACTTCGAGGAGCTCGGCTTCCTTGTGCTTGAGGAGCTCGTCCACCTGCGCGACGTACTTCGCGGTGGTGTCGTCGAGCTCCTTCTCCGCGCGACGGACCTCGTCCTCGCCCGCCTCCTTGTCCTTGACGAGCTTGTCGAGGGCGTCCTTCGCCTTGCGGCGGACGGAGCGGATGGAGACCTTGGAGTCCTCGGCCTTGTTCTTGGCGACCTTGATGTACTCCTTGCGGCGCTCCCCGGTCAGCTCGGGGAAGGTCACCCGGATGATGCGGCCGTCGTTGCTCGGGTTGACACCGAGGTCGGAGTCGCGGATGGCCTGCTCGATGTTGCGCAGCGCGGACGCGTCGAACGGCGTCACGATGGCCATGCGCGGCTCGGGAACCGCGAAGGAGGCGAGCTGGTTGATGGGCGTGATGGCGCCGTAGTAGTCGGCGACGATCTTGTTGAACATCGCCGGGTGCGCACGGCCGGTGCGGATCGCGGCGAAGTCCTCCTTCGCGACGACGACGGCCTTCTCCATCTTCTCCTCGGCCTCGAGGAGGATTTCTTCGATCACCACGTGCTCCTGCATGTCTTGAATGGATGGTTCAGGCGGGCGGGCGGGCCGGTTCGGGCCGCCCGGACCAGCAGCGAACTGCTCAGGCCCGGGTCTCTTCGTCGCTGACGAGCGTGCCGATCTTCTCACCCTTGACGGCGCGGGCGATATTGCCCTCGGCGAGCAGCTCGAAGACGAGGATGGGCAGCTTGTTGTCACGGCAGAGGGTGATCGCGGTGGCGTCGGCGACCTTGAGGTCGCGCGAGAGGACCTCGCCGTACTCCAGCGCGTCGAACTTCACCGCGTCCGGGTTCTTCTTCGGGTCGGAGTCGTAGACCCCGTCGACGCCGTTCTTGCCCATGAGGAGGGCCTCGGCATCGATCTCCAGGGCGCGCTGGGCGGCCGTGGTGTCGGTGGAGAAGTAGGGCATGCCCATGCCGGCGCCGAAGATGACGACACGGCCCTTCTCCAGGTGGCGCACGGCGCGCAGCGGGATGTACGGCTCCGCGACCTGCCCCATGGTGATGGCGGTCTGAACGCGGGAGTCGATGCCCTCCTTCTCCAGGAAGTCCTGGAGCGCGAGGCAGTTCATGACCGTGCCGAGCATGCCCATGTAGTCGGACCGGGCCCGGTCCATGCCGCGCTGCTGGAGCTCGGCGCCTCGGAAGAAATTGCCGCCGCCGATCACGACGGCGATCTCCGCGCCGTCGCGGACCACCGCGGCGATCTCACGCGCGATGGCGTGGACGACGTCGGGGTCGACGCCCAGTCCTCCGCCACCGGAGAAGGCCTCGCCCGACAGCTTCAGCATGAAGCGGCGGCCCTTCTTGAACTGGTCGCTCTTGTCGTCGGATGCGGTGTGGGGGTCCACGCCCTGATTCATGGAGATCTCCTCGTGCACATACGAAGAAGGCCATTGCCGGTGGGTCCTCGCGGTTCCCTCTACGGCAATGGCCTCCTCGTCAGATCTGCGGTCGTCTCGCGCAAGCGCGGACGACTGCTTCAGACCCTACCGGGGTCCGGTGTCCGTCGCGTACGGACGGACTCAGATGCCGACCTTGATGCGGGTGAAGCGCTTCAGGGTGACACCGGCCTCGTCCAGAACCTTCTGGACGGACTTCTTGTTGTCCAGGGCGTAGGCCTGGCCGAGCAGCGTGGCGTCCTTGAAGAAGCCGTTGACGCGACCCTCGACGATCTTCGCGATGGCAGCCTCGGGCTTGCCCTCCGCGCGGGTGACCTCTTCGGCGATGCGACGCTCGGACTCGACCTTGTCGGCCGGGACGTCCTCGGCGGACAGCCACTGCGGGGCGAACGCGGCGATGTGCTGCGCGATGCCGCGGGCGACCTCGGCGTTCTCCTTGTCGAGCTCGACCAGGACGCCGATCTGGAACGGCAGGTCGGGCATCGTGCGGTGCATGTACGCGGTCACGTAGCCGCCGGTGAACTGCGCGAAGCGGTCCAGGACGATCTTCTCGCCGAGGTTGGCGTTGGCCTCGTCGACGAAAGCGGTGACGGTCTTGCCGGGCTCGATCTCGGAGGCGAGCAGCGCCTCGATGTCGGCCGGGGAGGTCGCGGCGACGTGCGCGGCCAGCTGGTTGGCGACGGCCAGGAACTTCTCGCCCTTGGCGACGAAGTCGGTCTCGCACTTCAGCTCGACGATGACACCCGAGGTGTTGTCGTCGGCGATGAGGGAGACGACGGCACCGTTCTCGGCAGAACGGCCCTCGCGCTTGGCGACGCCCTTCTGGCCCTTGATGCGGAGGGCTTCCTGGGCCTTCTCGACGTCACCGTCGGCGTCCACGAGCGCGTTCTTGCAGTCCAGCATGCCGGCGCCGGTGAGCTCGCGGAGCTTCTTGACGTCAGCGGCGGTGTAGTTCGCCATGAGTCTGTGATTCTCTCTCGAAGTCGTAGATCTACGGGTGAACGGCGGAGGCGCCGCGCTCGTGGCGCGGCTCCCCCGCCGTCATCGTCCGTGCTGTGAGTGCCCGACGCGTGAACGCCGGGCGCTCTCAGTGGGTCAGGCCTGCTCGGCGTCGGCGGCCGGGGCGTCGGCAGCCGGGGCCTCGGCGGCCGGGGCGGCCTCAGCTGCGTCGTCGGCCTTCTTGTCACCCTCGAGCAGGTCGCGCTCCCACTCGGCGAGCGGCTCGGCGGCGGCCTTCTCGCCCGGCTTCGAGTCGCCGGTCGCAGCGCCGGAACGGGCGATGAGGCCCTCGGCGACGGCGTCGGCGATCACGCGGGTGAGCAGGGTGACGGAACGGATCGCGTCGTCGTTGCCCGGGATCTTGTAGTCGACCTCGTCGGGGTCGCAGTTGGTGTCGAGGATCGCGACGACCGGGATGTGCAGCTTGCGCGCCTCACCGACGGCGATGTGCTCCTTCTTGGTGTCGACGATCCAGACGGCGCTGGGAACCTTCGACATCTCGCGGATACCACCGAGGGTCTTCTCCAGCTTGGCCTTCTCGCGCGAGAGGACCAGGAGCTCCTTCTTGGTGAGACCCGAGGCGGCGACGTCCTCGAAGTCGATCGCCTCAAGCTCCTTCAGGCGCTGGAGGCGCTTGTAGACGGTGGAGAAGTTGGTGAGCATGCCACCCAGCCAGCGCTGGTTGACGTACGGCATGCCGACGCGCGTCGCCTGCTCGGCGATGGCCTCCTGGGCCTGCTTCTTGGTACCGACGAACATGATGGAGCCGCCGTGCGCGACGGTCTCCTTCACGAACTCGTAGGCGCGGTCGATGTACGACAGCGACTGCAGCAGGTCGATGATGTAGATGCCGTTGCGCTCCGTGAAGATGAAGCGCTTCATCTTCGGGTTCCAACGGCGGGTCTGGTGACCGAAGTGGACGCCGCTCTCCAGCAGCTCCCGCATCGTGACGACGGCCATGGCCATCTCCTTGGTTTCTCGGTTTGGTTCCTGACGCCCCACCGCGCCCTGCCCCCTTGAGGGGACCGAGAGACGCTGTCACCTGGCCGTTTCGGGCTGGTGCCGGGGCGTGCGAAGTCGACCCGGTGACCCGGATCGCCACAAGAAGTGTACGGGACCCGGCGGTATGCCGGGTGACGCCGTTGTCCACAGTGCCCGGACCGTCCACAGGCCGACCCGCCGCCCGGGCGGGTTGCGGGACGCTGCGGTGCATGACGACCCTGCTGCTCAGCCTGCTCCTGGCCCTGTCCCCGCTCCCGCCGGCCGCCCCCGCGGCCCGCCCGCTGCCCGCGCCGCTGTCGGTGCTGCGCTGGTGGGATCCGCCGCCGACCCCGTACGCGGCCGGCCACCGCGGGGTGGACCTGGCGGCCCCGGTGGGTGCGCGGCTGCGGGCGGTCACCGCCGGCCGGGTCCACCACGCGGGACAGGTCGCGGGCCGCGGGGTGCTGTCGCTGGCGCTGCCGGGCGGCCTGCGCACGACCTACGAGCCGGTCCGGCCGCTGGTCGCGGAGGGTGAGCAGGTCACGGCCGGGCAGGTGGTGGCGGTCCTTACGGAAGGGTCCCACTGTCCTGGGCCGTGCCTGCACTGGGGCCTGCTGGCGGGCGAGGTCTACCTCAACCCGCTGACGCTGCTGTCCCGGCCCACGCCACGCCTGCTACCGGGAGCGGGTCCGGGCGGGGGTCCCGGCGGGGGTCCGGTCACGGCCCCGGGAGGTGGCTCGGAAAGGGCTCCATGGGCCGCGGCCCACGGAGCGGCTCAGCCCCGGACGCCCCGCAGGGCGATGGCCAGGGCCGTCTCCGTGATGACCTCGGGATCCTCGGCGGCGCCCAGCTCGATGCGGCGCACGGCCGCGTCCACGACCCCCTGGAGCAGCATCGCGGCCAGCCTCGGCTGCTCCTGTCCCAGGGCGGCCAGCGCCTCGACGATCATCGCGATCAGCCCGCCGTGCGCGGCGCGGATCTTCTCCCGGGCTCCGGCGTCCAGCTCGCTGGCCGAGATCGCCACGACCGCCCGGTGCCGGCGGTCCCCCACCAGGCCCAGCTGGCTGCGCACGTAGGCCTCGACCTTCGCCTCCGGCGTGCCGGCCCGCTCCATCGCCGCCTCGATCTCGGCGGCCCACACGGGGAAGTCCACGGCGCACAGCTCTTCGACCACGGCCGCGCGGGAGCGGAAGTACTCGTACACGGAGGACCGGGCGAGCCCGGTCCGCTCCGCCAGGGCGGGGAAGGTCAGTGCCTCCGTACCGCCTTCGGACAGCAGGGAACGCGCGGCGTCCAAGAGGGCGCCGCGCTGCATCGACCGGTGCTCGGCCACGGAGGCCGCTCGAATCCTGGGCACACGTCCACTCTACGGAGGTACGGCGGGCTCACCGCCCCACATCCGCCAACTTCGCGCGCAGTTGCAGCACGGACTTGGTGTGGATCTGGCTGACCCGGCTCTCGGTGACGCCCAGCACGTTGCCGATCTCGGCCAGGGTGAGTCCCTCGTAGTAGTAGAGGGTCACCACGGTCTTCTCCCGCTCGGGCAGCGTGTTGACGGCCCGTGCCAGCAGGCGCCGCAGTTCGCGGTCCTCGGCCACTTCGACCGGGTCGTCGGCGGCGGTGTCCTCCAGCGTGTCCATGAGCGAGAGGCGGTCGCCTCCCTCCCCGCCGACGTGCAGCAGTTCCTCCAGGGCCACCACGTTCGCCAGGGACAGCTGGCTGAAGACGGCGTGGAGGTCCTCCACACCGATCCCCATCTCCCCGGCGACCTCGGCCTCCGTCGGGGTGCGCCGCAGCTGGGCCTCCAGCGTGGCGTAGGCCCGCTCCACGGCCCGCGCCTTCTGTCGTACCGAGCGGGGGATCCAGTCCAGTGCCCGCAGTTCGTCGATCATCGCGCCGCGGATCCGAGTGATCGCGTACGTCTCGAACTTGATCGAGCGGTCGATGTCGAACTTCTCGATGGCGTCGATCAGCCCGAAGACCCCGGAGGAGACGAAGTCGGCCTGCTCCACGTTGGCCGGCAGGCCCACGCTGACGCGGCCGGCCACGTACTTCACCAGGGGCGAGTAGTGCAGGATCAGCTGCTCCCGCAGTCGTTCGTCACCCGAGTCCTTGTACGAGCGCCACAGCCCCTCCAAGGACGAGGGCGCGGTGGACCGCACGCTGCCGCGGGCAGCGGGGGGCACCGCAGCGCGGTCGGACCCTGAGGTGTGCTGGGGCATGCGTCGCCTTTGCCGGAGCCGGATTCCTTGGGAGCGTAGCGTGACGGAAGAGTCGCGGTGCGCGAAGAGTACGGGATGGCGCGGGGGCCGGAGGGCGGCCCGGCTCGCGCGGGCGCCCCGGGACCGGCGCCTCGCGCACGGTCCCGGCGACCGCCACCGGGAGGACCGCGTCTGTCATCGCTTTCACTCTTTCACCGGAAGTGCCCAGGTCAACGAGCGCCTCGCCGTGGGACCGCGGATTGTGTGCCCTCTCCAGCGGTTCGTCCGGCCAACCGCCAGCCGTCGCCCTGCCGTTCGACGAACCCCAGAGAGTGAAGTTCGTACAGTCTGCCGATGACTTCATCGGTGCCGACGCCCGCGGCGAGTGCCAGCTCGGCCGCGGCCGCCGCGCGGCCGGCCGGGAGCGCTTCGAGCACGCGGGCCGTGTCCCGGTCCAGCAGGTCGCGGGCAAGCACCGGGCCGCGCCGATCAGGCGCCAGCTCCCCCATGGAGCCGACGAGTTCGACGACCTCCGCTGCGTCGGTGACCAGCAGGCCCTCTCCCCTCAGCAGCTCGTGCACGCCGGCCGAGAGCCCGCTGGTGGCGGGTCCGGGGACACCCATGGTGAACCGCCCGAGCCGCTGGGCCCGCCGGGCGGTCACCAGCGAACCGCTGCGGTGTGCGGCCTCCACCACGACGGTGCCGCGGGTGAGGGCGGCGATGACCCGGTTACGCAGGACGAACCGGCTGGGCGTGGGGTGGCTGCCGGGCGGCAACTCCCCCACGACCAGCCCCTGGCCGGCGATCCGGCCGAGGAGCCCGCTGTGCCCGCGGGGATAGGCGACGTCCACCCCGCAGGCGAGCACCGCCGCCGTCGCGCCGCCGGAGGCGAGGGCTCCGCGGTGGGCGGCGCCGTCGATGCCGAAGGCCGCGCCGGAGACCACGACCCAGCCCCGCTCGGCGAGCCCGGCGGCCAGCGTCTGCGCCATGTGCGCGCCGTACGGGGTGCAGGCCCTGGCCCCGACCACGGCCACCGAACGCAGCGCCCAGGTGCGCAGGTTCGGCCGGCCCCGCAGCCACAGCCCGACGGGCCTTTCGTCCCCCAGGTCGTCCAACTGCGTCGGCCACTCCGCCGCACCGGGGAACACGAAGCGGGCCCCTGCCCGGGCGGCCAGCTCCAGGTCCCGCCGGGGGTCGGCCAGCGCCGCGCGCCTGCGGTATGCCGCGAGCCGCTGCGGACCCACCCCGGACGGCGGATGCCCCCACTGCGCCTCCGGCCCCGTCAGCAGCCGGAGCAGCCCCGCCGCGCCGTGCTCCCGGATCCAGCGCCCGCCGTGCGCGTCCCCGGGCTCCAGCACTCGGGTCAGCGCCGCGCGGGCCAGCGACTCCTCCTCGGTGCCGGTCATGTTCCGGCCCCCGTCAGCGACATGGCCCCGCGGGAGATGCCGGTGCGCAGTTCCAGCGCCACGGCCACGTCCGGCGCCTCGGGCCGGTCCCGCCCCCGCAGGTCGGCGACGGTCCAGGCGACCCGCAGGACCCGGTCCAGCCCGCGTGCGGTCAGCAGCCCCCGCTCCAGCTCCCGCTCGGCCTGCGCCGGCGCCCCCGGGGCAGCCCGCCAACGGGTTCTCAACTCGGTTCCGGGCACTTCCGAGTTGAGCCGCCACGGGGTGCCGGCGAGGCGGGCCCCGGCGCGCTCCCGGGCTTCCCGCACCCGGTCGGCGACCGACTCGCTGGACTCCCCCCGGCCGCCCCGCCCCAGCAGGTCGCCGCGGGTCACCGGCTCGACCTCCACCCGCAGGTCGACGCGGTCCAGCAACGGCCCGGACAGCCGGGCCTGGTAGCGCCGGACCGCCGAGGGCGGGCACTCGCAACCCGCTCCCTGCCGGGTGTGCCTCCCGCACGGGCAGGGATTCGCCGCGAGCACCATCAGGAACCTGGCGGGCAGCCGTACCACGCCGGCGGCGCGCGCGACGACCACGTGCCCCGACTCCAGGGGCTGGCGCAGCGCATCCAGGGCCTTGCCGGGGAACTCCGCGGCCTCGTCCAGGAAGAGCACGCCCCGGTGGGCCAGGGAGACCGCGCCGGGCCTGGGCGTCCCGGTCCCGCCGCCCACCAGGGACTGCATGGTCGCCGAGTGGTGCGGGGCGCAGTACGGCGGTCGGGAGACCAGCGGCTCGCCGGGTGGCAGGATTCCCGCGACCGAGTGGACGGCCGTGACCTCCAGGGAGTCCTGGCGGGTGAGCGGCGGCAGGATCCAGGGCAGTCGCTCGGCCAGCATCGTCTTGCCCGCGCCGGGGGGACCGGTGAGGAACAGGTGGTGCCCTCCGGCGGCCGCCACCTCAAGGGCTCGGCGCGCCGTGTGCTGCCCCGTCACATCGGCGAGGTCGGGGACGTCGGTGCAGTCCCCGCCGCGGCGGCCCGGGGCGAGACCGGTGCCCAGGCCCGCACCGGGAACGAGCAGTCCGGCCGACATCGGATCCGGGCGGCCGGACGGGTCCCCGGGATCTTCCTCGGGCAGCTCGCCGCCGGTCAGGACGGCGATCAGCTGCCGCAGGCTGCGCACGCCGAGCACCGAGACGTCCGGCACGAGCGCGGCCTCGGCCGCGCACTGCAGCGGCACGACCACCTGCCGGTGGCCGGCCTCGGTCGCGGCGAGGACCGCCGGCAGGATCCCCCGGACCGGGCGCACCCGCCCGTCGAGTCCCAGCTCGCCGATCAGCACGAGGTCGGCGATGGCGGCAGGGTCGACCACCCCGGCGGCCCCGAGCACCGCGATCGCGACAGCCAGGTCGAACCCCGCACCGGCCTTCGGGACGGAGGCCGGGCTCAGCCCGACCGTGAGCTTCTTCTGCGGCCAGTCCGCTCCGGAGTTGACCACGGCCGCACGCACCCGGTCCCGGCTCTCGACGAGGGTCTTGTCCGGGAGCCCCACCAGCGTGAAGGCCGCTACTCCCGGCTCCAGGTCGGCCTGGACCTCGACCACCACGCCGTCGACGCCCACCAGGGCCACGGAGCAGGCCCGCGCGAACCCCATCAGGCCACCCCCCTGACGTGTTCCACCAGGGGCGCGCCGCGGCGCGGCAGCAGCACGCCCACGAGGTCGATGCGGACGCCGCCCGGCGGTGGTCCGCCGTGGTCGGCGAGCCACCTCCCCGCGAGCCGCCGCAACCGGTCCGCCTTCGCGGTCCGGACGGCGGCCATCGGATGCTCGAAACCGCCCGTGCGCCGGGTCTTGACCTCGCAGACGACGAGGGCGTCCCCGTCGCGCGCGACGATGTCGATCTCCCCGGCGCGGCAGCGCCAGTTCCGTGCGATCACGGTCATCCCGGCCTCGGTCAGCCGTCGTGCCGCGAGCTCCTCGCCGTACCGCCCCAGCGCCTGCCGTGCCGCGCTCTTCGCGTCCATCGGGCACCACCTCCGGCACCGACGGTCCCGCGTCCCCGCCCACCTTGTGGATCTTGGTGGACAACCCGGCGGCTGTGGACGCACCCGCCACCCTCCCGGGTGAACCGGATCAGCTCCCGGGCAGTTCGAGGTCGCTCTTGTTGAGCTCCTCGATGTTCACGTCCTTGAAGGTCAGCACCCGTACCTGCTTCACGAAGCGGGCCGGCCGGTACATGTCCCAGACCCAGGCATCGGCCATCGAGACCTCGAAGAACACCTCGCCCTGGACCGAGTGCACCTGCATCTCGTAGTCGTTGGTGAGGTAGAAACGGCGTTCGGTCTCGATCACATACTTGAACAGCCCGACGACGTCGCGGTACTCCCGATAGAGCTTCAGCTCCATCTCGGTCTCGTACTTTTCGAGGTCCTCGGCACTCATGGCATGTTCCCCTTCAGCCGTGCGTCCCCCTATTGTGCGCCAGCGCCGTGCGCCCCTAAACGATTTCCGGGGCCAGGGCCACCGACTCACCCGGAGGACCGTCGTCGAGCAGCGTGCGGAGCAGCTCGGCGAGTCTGGTCGGGTACACCGTCTCACGTGCCGCGAGAAGTTCCTCGGAGGTCCACCACCTGGCTCCGGTGACGCTGCGCCGCTCCAGCTCGGTCAGACCGCCCATCCGGATCGCGGTCCGGGTCGTCCGGGCCAGGAAGTACCACTCGTCCTGCTCCCAGCGCCGGCCGTCGAAGGGGAAGGAGCAGAAGCGGTGCCACAGCACCGGGCCCAGCTCCACCTCGGTGATCCCGGTCTCCTCCGCCAGTTCGCGCAGCGCGGCCTGCGCCCGGGTCTCGGTCCCCTCCAGTCCGCCGCCCGGGGTGAACCACCAGTCGTCGGAGGGGTCGGCCGGTTCGAAGCCGTGCAGCAGCAGGATCCGGTCCGCCGGATCCAGCAGGATCACCCGGGACACCTGGCGAGGGCGACGGCCGACGGCCGGTTCAGGCGGCACCGGCCCGCTCCCGCCGCCCACGCCCCAGGAACCGTACGAGGGGCCCGTACGCCGCCCCGAGCACCACCAGGGCCGCCCCGGTGACCACGGCCGCCGCCTGGAGCCGCAGCGGCCCGTGGCCCGAGATCCCGCCGGGCAGGGCCGCGTACGTCTTCGGCCGCTCCAGCATCGCCACGGACGGCCAGACCAGGGCGTCGACGCGGGCCGTGACGGCCGACCGGGGCACCGTTCCCTGCCCGGCCTCCTGGAGGTGGGCCCGCGAGTCCAGCGAGGCCGCGCGCCGGTCGCCCAGAAGGAAGAGGTTCCCCTCGGGAACCGTCACCTCGAAGGGGGTCCCGGCGGGGGGCACCTGGCCGGGCGGCATGGCCAGGCCCGTGTCCGGCCGGCTGGTGTCGGCGTAGGACTCGTCCAGCGCGGTGCCGTTCACGGTCAGCTCGCCGCCCGGGCCGCAGCACTTCACGGTATCGCCGCCCACGCCGACGACCCGCTTGACCATGGGCAGATCACTCCACGTCGAATCGTTGAAGACGACCACGTCCCCGCGGCGCACCTCGGCGCCGCCGACGCGCTGCGCCAGCACCCGGTCGCCCGGGCTCACCGTCGGCATCATCGAGTCGGTCGGAACCGTGTAGGGCCGGTAGACGAACGCCCCCCACACGAAGCCGCCGAGGAAGAGCACGAAGCCGACGGCCACGACGATCCCGGACAGCACGTTCCCGGGACCGCCGCGGCCGTCCTTGCCACCGCTTATCGCTTCTGTTCCGCCCATTGCAGCGCCCCCACATCGGGATCGTCGACCTGGGCGCACCCTACCCGTCGGTACGGCCGCCGGTCAGCTTCCTGCGGCGCCACATCACGACCGGAACCGCTCCGGCGAGCCCCAGCGCGGCCGGGCCGAGCCCGACCGGCGCCAGTCCGGCGGCCCCGAGGCCGAGCGCGGTGGCCGCGGCCTGGTTGCCGATGCCCGGCTGGTCGAAGGTGTCCGGGACCGGCAGGGTGGACCAGCGGGTGACCGGCCACGCGATCACGACGGCCCGGCCGACGACCTTGTCGACCGGCACGAAGCCCCCGGTGGAGTCCTGCATGTGGTAACGGGAGTCCTGGGAGTTCTGCCGGTGGTCGCCCATCACCCAGATCTTGCCCTCGGGCACCTTGAGCGGCCCGAAGGGGGCGTCGTCGCACGGGGTGTTTCCGGGGTAGATGTACGGCTCGTCGAGCGCCTTGCCGTTGACGACGACCGGTCCGCCCTTCTTGCACTCGACCGTGTCGCCGCCGATGGCGATGGTGCGCTTGATCAGGTTCTTCTCGGAGGCGTCCGGCATCAGGCCGATCTTGCTGAGGATCTGCTGCGCGAGGTTCGGCTCCGGCGTGGGCTCGCCCGAGAGCCAGTCCGCCGGGTCGTGGAAGACCACGACCTCGCCGCGCTCCGGCTCGGAGCCGAACCACGGGGTGAGCTTGTCGACCAGCACGCGGTCCCCGCGCTGCAGGGTGTCCTGCATCGAGTCGGAGGGGATCGAGAACGCCTGGACCAGGAAGGTCTTGATCAGCAGGGCCAGCAGCAGGGCGATGCCGATGAGGAGCGGCAGCTCCTTCCAGAAGGAGCGCTGCGGGTTCTCCAGAGCACCGTCCGCGTCGGCCTCGCGCGCGACGGCGTCGTCCGGCCGCTCCTCGCCCTCGTCGCGTCCGGACCGCGCGCCTACCGCCACGTCCCCCACATCCACTCCTCACTCACGTCCGCCGCCCGCGCCGAACCGGACACGGGCCCTCCCCTCCCTTAACGAGCGGGAGTTCCCTAGGGCTCGGGAGACCGAGGACACACTATGCGAACGGCGTCCCGGCACGGCGCCGTCTGCGACCGCGTCCCTCACGGCGTGCCTGATCGGGCACCATGCGGAAGGTCGCGGGCTGCTCCAGACGGGTCCAGTGTCCGAAGGGCCAGGCGATCACCACGGCCTCTCCCACCACCCCCTTCTCGTCGATGGTGCCCTCGAATGCCTCGTCCAGGTGGAAGCGGGAATCGGCCGAATTCGCTCGGTGGTCGCCCATCACGAAGAGCCGTCCGGCCGGCACCCGTACCTCGAAGGGGATGTCGGAGGGGGAGTTGCCGGGGTTCACGTACGGCTCATCGAGCGGCGAGCCGTTGACGGTGACCCGGCCCCGCGCGTCGCAGCACTTGACGGTGTCGCCGCCGACGCCGATGACGCGCTTGATCAGATCTTGCTCGTCGGGCAGCAGGCCGATGAAGGTCAGGGTCTGCTTGATCTGCTTGACCACGATCGGGTCCTGGGCGGGCCGGGCGGCCTCGCCCTTGAGCCATCCTCCGGGATCCTCGAACACGACGACGTCGCCGCGCTCGATCTTGGAGCCGAACCACGGGGTCAGCTTGTCCACGAGGACCCGGTCGCCGATCCGGATCGTCTGCTCCATCGAGCCCGACGGAATGAAGAAGGCCTGCACCAGGAAGGTCTTGAGGAGCAGCGCTATACACAGCGCCACCACCACGAGCAGCGGCAGTTCGCCCGCCCGGCGGGTGCGCCGGCGCCGCTTGACCCTGCGGGCCAGCCGGCGCCGTTCGGCCCGGCCGCCCTCCACCACGACCGGCTCCGGCTCCGGCTCGGGCCTGCGCTCGGGTCGGCCCTTGGGCCGTCCCCGGCTACCCATGGCCGCCGCCGACGGAACCCCACCGCGAAACCGGCCAGCCGATCCAGTCGACCCGCCCGATCACCTTCTCCACCGGCACCATCCCCCCGCCCGGTTCCCCCAGATGGTCCCGCGAGTCCCGGGACTGGGAACGATGATCGCCCATCACCCACAGGGTTCCCAGCGGCACGACGATCCGGAAGGGCACCTTCGAGGGAGCGTCCCCCGGGTACAGGTACGGCTCGTCCAGCGGGACGCCGTTGACCGACACCCGGCCGGCCGCGTCGCAGCAGACCACGTCGTCACCGCCCACACCCACCACCCGCTTCACGAAGTCGGTGTCGGAGGGCTCCGCCAGCCCGAGCGCGGAGGCGGCCCCCCGGACCAGCTCACCGACCGGGCCGCCGCCTGCGGGCGCCCGTACAAAGGAGCCCGTGCCGTCGAACACCACCACGTCCCCGCGACGAGGCTGATCACCGAAACGGTACGCCAGCTTGTTGACCAGCACCCGGTCGCCGACCTGGAGGGTGCGCTCCATGGAACGGCTCGGGATCAGGAAGGGCTGGACGACGAAGTTGCTGAGCAGCAGCAGGAAGACCGTGCAGATCGCGCCGAGCGCCGCCGCCCGGCGCCAGCTCGCCCGGCGCCCGGCGGACCGGTCCGGGTCGGGCCCCGCCGAGGGCGCCCCGCCGGCCGTCCGGGAGAACGCAGAACGCGGCCACCCCTCCCCCTCGGAGGGGGAAGAGTGACCGCGCTGCGTGTGAGGTGCTTCGGTGTCCATCGGGGCGAGCCTATCCGGCCGCCGCCGGACACCGGAGGCGACCTTACTTGTCGCGCTTCTCCTTGATCTTCGCGGCCTTGCCGCGGAGCTCACGGAGGTAGTACAGCTTCGCACGGCGGACGTCACCGCGGGTGACGAGCTCGATCTTCTCGAAGATCGGGGAGTGGACCGGGAAGGTACGCTCCACGCCGACGCTGAAGGAGACCTTGCGAACGGTGAAGGTCTCGGAGACACCGGCGCCCTGGCGGCGGATGACGACACCCTTGAACTGCTGGATACGGGAGCGGTTGCCCTCGATCACGCGGACGTGCACGTTGATCGTGTCACCCGGGCGGAAGGCCGGGACGTCCGAGCGGAGCGCGGCGGCGTTGACGCCATCGAGCAGGTGAGACATGTTCTTCGTCTGCTTTCTTCGCACGACGCCACAGGTCGCCGGTGCGGGTTTCCGTAGAGAATTCGGGAGCCGTGCGTCTCGGCGGCCGACGGTCCCCCTGTGGCAGGGGCGTCCGGCGAGCACACAGCAGCCGCCTATTCTTCCACGGCCTGCGGCCTGCGCCAAAATCGGCCGTCCGGCGACGGCTGCCAGCCCAGGATGGAGAGGATCTCGCGGTCCTTCTTGTCGAAGGCCGAGGCGTCGCACCGCTCGATCAGGTCGGGGCGGTTGCTCGCGGTCCGGCGGAATGCCTCGTCCCGGCGCCACCGGGCGATCTTGCCGTGGTGGCCGCTGAGCAGCACGTCGGGGATGTCCCGGCCGCGCCAGACCGGTGGCTTGGTGTAAACGGGGCCCTCCAGCAGGTTCGCCATCTCGCCGGGCGCGAAGGAGTCGTCCCGGTGCGACTCGGCGTTGCCGAGCACGCCGGGCAGCAGCCGCGCCACGGCCTCGGTGACGACCAGGACGGCCGCCTCGCCGCCGGCCAGGACGTAGTCGCCGATGGAGACCTCGTAGACCGGCATGCGCGTGGCGTACTCGTCCATGACGCGGCGGTCGATGCCCTCGTAGCGGGCGGGCGTGAAGATCAGCCACGGCCGCCCGGAGAGCTCGACGGCCAGTTCCTGGGTGAACGGGCGGCCGCTGGGCGTGGGGACCACCATGACGGGGCCGTGCGCGCCCGCCTCGTAGCCGTCGGCCAGCGCCTCGTCCAGCGCCTCGCCCCACGGCCCGGTCTTCATGACCATGCCGGGCCCGCCGCCGTAGGGGGTGTCGTCGACCGTGTTGTGCCGGTCGTGGGTCCAGTCCCGCAGGTCGTGGACGTGCACGTCGAGCTGTCCGCGGGCGCGCGCCTTCCCGACGAGGGAGACGTTCAGCGGTTCCAGGTACTCGGGGAAGATCGTGACGACGTCGAGCCGCATCAGGCGTCGCCCTCGGAGCGCGCGGCCTCGGCGTCACGGGCGGAGGCGATCTCGGCGCGGTCGTCGATCAGCCCGGGCGGCGGGGTGATGACGCAGCGCTGCTCCTCCAGGTCGATCTCGGCGACGATCTCCTCGACGAAGGGGATCATCACCTCGGTGCCGTCGGGGCGCTCGACGATGAAGAGGTCCTGCGAGGGCAGGTGGGAGATCTCGGTGATCCGGCCGATCCCGGTGCCGTCTTCGAGCACCACGTCCAGGTCCATGAGCTGGTGGTCGTAGTACTCGTCCTCCTCCTCGGGCAGCTCCGCCGGGTCCACGTCGGCGATGAGGAGGGTGTTGCGCAGGGCCTCCGCGGCGGTGCGGTCCTTGACGCCGGCGAACCGCAGCATGAGCCGGCCGCTGTGCACCCGGCCCGTCTCGATGGTCAGCGGGCCCGCCGAAGCCGGTTCGGTGCGCAGCACGGCGCCGGGGCTGAGCCGCAGTTCCGGCTCGTCCGTGCGCACCTCGACGGTGACCTCACCCTTGATGCCGTGGGCGCGGCCGATCCGCGCGACTACCAGCTCCACTGTCTGTTGCCTCTCCTGTTCAGACGACGACGGGCCGGGGCGGGCACACGTGCCCTCCCCGGCCCGTGCCGGTGATTCAACTGCTCAGCGGACCTGGTCCACGTCGACGAGGTCGACGCGGATCCCCCGGCCGCCGATGGCGCCCACGACGGTGCGCAGGGCACGTGCGGTGCGGCCGTTGCGGCCGATCACCTTGCCGAGGTCGTCGGGGTGGACCCGGACCTCGAGCACCTGCCCGCGGCGCAGGTTGCGCGAGGCGACCTGCACTTCATCGGGGTTGTCCACAATGCCCTTTACGAGGTGCTCAAGAGCCTCCTCGAGCATGCTCAGGCCTCGGTCGACTCGGCGGCGGCGTCAGCCTCGTCCGCCTTCTTGTCGGCCTTCTTCTTCTGCGTGATGGCCTCGCCCTTGCCCTCGCCGATGCCCTCGAGGGCCTTGGCGAACTCGTCGAAGGAACGACGCTTGTCTTCCTTCGTGGCCGGCTGCAGCAGCGGCGCGGGGGCCGGGAGGCCCTTGTGCGCCTGCCAGTCACCGGTGAGCTTCAGGATGGCCAGGACGGCCTCGGTCGGCTGGGCGCCGACGGAGAGCCAGTACTGGGCGCGCTCGCCGTTGACCTCGATGCGCGACGGGTTGTAGGTCGGCTGGTAGATGCCGATCTCCTCGATCGCGCGGCCGTCCCGGCGGGTGCGGGCGTCGGCGACGACGATGCGGTAGTGGGGAGAGCGGATCTTACCGAGGCGCTTGAGCTTGATCTTGACTGCCACTGGAGTGGTGTCTCCTGAACTTGACGTGGTGGGGCACATGAGATGCCACGTGGGGTTGCGGTACTCGGGTGCCCGATGGACGCGTCAGCCGGAGGAGAGAGGGGTCCTATGCGACTGTCGAGTACAGCTAGCCATTGTGCCATACGCCTGCGGCGCGCTCGGCCGACGGGGAGGATCACTCCGGCCGGACGAGCCCGCACGTCACGGCCGGGCTGCGCACGCCGGCGGCCCACAGCGTCAGGAGGCCGCCGCGACGGCGACTTCGGGGATGCGGAAGGGCTTCATGCAGCCGCCGCACACGATCGGCGCCTGGGCGAGCACGGAAGGGACCACCCGCACGTTGCGCCCGCAGTCGCAGACCGCCTTGACGCGCACGCCGCCGCCGGAGGAACCGTGCCGGGCGGCGGGCCCGCGGAAGCTGCGCTTGGTGTCGGCGGCGGTGGCGGCCGTGTGCGCCTTCAGCGCGCGCTGCAGCCGCTCCATGGTCGGGCGGTAGCGCCGCTTCGCCTCGGGATTGAGGGTGACCAGGGAGAAGCCGCTGCTGGGATGCGGCTCGTCGGAGTGGTCCAGCCCCATCTCCTCGGCGATCGCGAGGAACCGGCGGTTGTGGTAGCGGCCTGCGCGCGAGGTGTCGCGGACACCGCGGGCGGCCGCGATGCCGTGGACTGCCTCGTGCAGCAGTCGCTCGAAGGAGAGTTCGGCGCCGCAGGCGGACGACGACTCTCCGATCAGGGACTCGGGCGCGGCAAGGTCGGGCAGCTCGGGGTGGTACCGCTGAATGTCGGCCCACGCCTGCGCCAGCTCTGCGGCGAGAACAGGTGGTGTCGTGCTCACGTCGTGACAACGAGCCGGGGTGCCCGGGTGTTCCGATTCCGGGCCATTCCAAATTTTTTGCACGTACCAGTCAGTTCAGCCTCATGCGTCCCGACGAGGACGGGTGCGCCGAACCCAGGAGGAGTCGGTACGTAACGACGACCAGAAAGGCACCGGCCCCGGCGCGCGGCACCAGCCGCGCGCCGGGGCCCGGAAGCCTCCGGCGGCAGGTTCAGTACGCGCGCGCCACGATGGCGAGGGTACCGGGAGCGTCGTCGGCGTCCGGCACGGACCCGTCCTCGGCGACCAGGCAGCGCACGGAGACGGCCTGCTCGGCCAGCTTCGCCTCGCCCTCCGGCCCGAGGTCCGCCCACGGGATGCGCGCCCAGCCGCCGGCCACGGCGGCCTCCGCGGCCTCCTCGATGGTCGCGACGTCCGAGGTGCGTGCCTCGCGGCGCTCGCGGGACTCGCGCAGCAGCTGCGCCTGGTCCTCGTCGAGCACCTTGGGCAGCAGGTCGGCGAGCGCGTCGATCTGCACCGGGGTCTTGCCTCCCGGGATCCGGCGGGCCAGCATCGCGGTGCCGGCCTCCAGGTCGCGGGGACCGATCTCGATGCGGACCGGCACGCCCTTGAGCTCCCAGTCCACGGCGCGGCGGCCGAAGGGGGTGTCGACGCGGTCGTCGACCTGCACGCGAATGCCGGCGGCCTTCAGCCGGTCGCCCAGCTCCCGAACCTTGGCGACGGCCTCGTCGCCCTTGATCGCCATGACGACGACCTGCACGTGGGCCAGGCGCGGCGGGACGCGCAGCCCGTTGTCGTCGCCGTGGGACATGATCAGACCGCCGACCATGCGGGTCGAGACGCCCCACGAGGTCTGCCAGACGAGTTCCTGCTTGCCTTCCTTGGACAGGTACTGCGTGTTGAAGGCCTTGGCGAAGTTGGTGCCGAGCTCGTGGCTGGTGCCCATCTGCAGGGCCTTGCCGTCACCCATCATGCCTTCGAGGGTGAGGGTGTTGATGGCGCCCGCGAAGCGCTCCTTGGCGGTCTTGCGGCCGAGCACGACGTCGATGCCGAGCACGTTCGTCATGAAGTCGCCGTAGACGTCGCGGTGGATGCGGGCGGCGTAGTCGCGGGCGTCCTCGTAGGTGGCGTGGGCCGTGTGGCCCTCCTGCCAGAGGAACTCGCTCGTGCGGAGGAACACGCGGGGGCGCATCTCCCAGCGGACCACGTTGGCCCACTGGTTGATCAGCAGGGGCAGGTCGCGGTAGCTCTGGACCCACTTGGAGAAGTAGTCGTTGATGATCGTCTCGGAGGTGGGCCGGACGACGACCGGCTCCTCGAGCTCCTTGCCGCCGCCGTGCGTGACGACCGCGAGCTCGGGGGCGAAGCCCTCGACGTGCTCGGCCTCCCGAGTCAGGTACGACTGCGGGATGAAGAGGGGGAAGTACGCGTTCTGGGCGCCCTGGTCCTTGATGCGGGCGTCCATCTCCTGCTGCATCCGCTCCCACAGGCCGTAGCCGTACGGTCGGATGACCATGGTGCCGCGGACCGGACCGTTGTCGGCCAGCTCGGCCTTGTTGATCAGATCCTGGTACCAGCGGGGGAAATCCTCCGCCTGCGGGGTGAGAACGGGTGCCTTTGCCATGCCGCGAATCGTACGGCGCCCGGCACGGGATGCGTGAATCGGGTGCCGCGCTCCTCTGGACGCGGGAGCGAATGGGGAGTTCTCTGGCAACGGGGGCTGGGGGGCGAGACGGAATCAGGAGCGCTCTTTCGATGACACCGACGCCGACCGCGACGCTCGTCGCCCGGGACTGGGCGGAGATCCAGGAACGGATGCTGGTACCGCTGTACGAGGCGGTCTTCGACCGGATCGAGGTCGGGCCGGGTGACCGGCTGCTGGGCCTCGGCTGTGGGGCCGGCCTGGCCCTGCTGCTGGCGTCCGCGAGGGGAGCCGCGGCCACGGGCGTGGAGGCGGATCCGGCCCGGCGGGCGCTGGCCCGTGAGCGGCTTCTGGAGGTGCTTGCGGCCCCGCCGTCGGCGTCCTCGGCACCCCGCCCCTACGACGCCCTGCTGGCCTTTTCCCCCGACCCGGCGGCCCTGGCCTCGGCACTGCCGGCCATCAGACGCGGCGGCGCCGTGGTGCTGGCCGACTGGGGTCCGGCCGAGCGCTGCACGGTGCCGTCGGTACTGGGAGGCGGTCCGGCGCCCGGGGACCTGGACGCGGTCGTGGAGCGCGCCGGGCTGCGGCCGGACGGGTCGGGGCGGGTGTTCTGCCCCTTCGGCTACGCGGACGTGGACAGCGCGGTGCGCGGGCTGTTGTCGACCGGGCTCTACGACGGGGCGTCCGACGCGGCGCTCGTCGAGAAGGAGCTCGCCGAAGTGCTTCACCCGTTCGAGCGATCCGACGGCACCGTGTGGCTGCCGAACATCTTCCGGTACGTGATCGCCCGGGTGGCCTGAGGGCCGGCCTGCGGCAGGGACGCCCTGCCCTCCTGCCCGGTGGAGACGGAAGGGCCCCGGCCGTGCGGGCGGCTGCCCGTACCCCGGCCGGGGCCCTCCTCGCGGTGGTCGGCGGACGGCTGCGCCTGCTGCCGCCGGCTGCGCGCACCTACTTCATGAACTTCTTGAACTCGTCCGGAAGGTCGAAGTCCTGACCGTCCTGACCGCCGGCGGGAAGGCCGAAGGGGTTGGACGCGGCGGCCGGGTCGATCGCCTGCGCGCCCTGCTCGCGGCGGGCCGCGGCAGCGGCCTCCTCCTGCTTGCGCTTCATCGGGTTGCCGCTCTTGCGCTTGCCCTTGGCCTGCTTGACCTGCTTCTTCTGCCGGCCGGGGCCGCCGCCCATCCCGGGGATGCCCGGCATGCCGGGCATCCCGCCGCCCTGGGCCATGCGGGACATCATCTTGCGGGCGTCGAAGAACCGCTCGACCAGCGACTTGACGGCGCTGACCTCGGTGCCCGAGCCCTTGGCGATACGGGCGCGGCGCGAGCCGTTGATGATCGTCGGGTCCTGGCGCTCGGCCGGGGTCATCGACTTGATGATCGCCGCGGTGCGGTCCACGTCCCGCTCGTCGATGTTGTTGATCTGGTCCTTGATCTGCCCCATGCCGGGCAGCATGCCGAGCAGCTTGGAGATGGAGCCCATCTTGCGGACCTGCTCCATCTGGGCCAGGAAGTCGTCGAGCGTGAACTCCTTGGGGCCCTTGGCGAGCTTGGCCGCCATCTTCTCGGCCTCGGCCTGCGAGAAGGTCTTCTCGGCCTGCTCGATGAGGGTGAGCATGTCACCCATGTCGAGGATCCGACCCGCCATGCGGTCGGGGTGGAAGGCATCGAAGTCGTCGAGCTTCTCGCCGTTCGAGGCGAACATGATCTGCTTGCCGGTGACGTGCGCGATGGAGAGCGCGGCACCACCGCGGGCGTCGCCGTCGAGCTTGGAGAGCACCACGCCGTCGAAGCCGACGCCGTCGCGGAAGGCCTCGGCGGTGTTGACCGCGTCCTGGCCGATCATGGCGTCGACGACGAAGAGGATCTCGTCGGGACTGACGGCGTCGCGGATGTCCGCGGCCTGCTGCATCAGCTCCTGGTCGATGCCGAGGCGGCCGGCGGTGTCGACGATGACGATGTCGAACTGCTTGGTCCGCGCGTACTCGACGGAGTCCTTCGCGACCTGGACCGGGTCGCCGACGCCGTTGCCCGGCTGAGGGCCGTAGAAGGCCACGCCCGCGCGGTCGGCGACGACGGAGAGCTGGTTGACCGCGTTCGGGCGCTGGAGGTCGCACGCGACGAGGAGCGGGGTGTGGCCCTGCCCCTTGAGCCAGAGGCCGAGCTTTCCGGCGAGGGTGGTCTTACCGGCGCCCTGGAGGCCGGCGAGCATGATCACGGTGGGGGCGGTCTTGGCGAAGCGCAGCCGCCGGGTCTCGCCGCCGAGGATGGTGATGAGCTCGTCGTTGACGATCTTCAGGACCTGCTGGCCCGGGTTCAGGGCCTTGCTGACCTCTTCGCCGCGCGCGCGTTCCTTGACGTTCGCGATGAAGGAGCGGACGACCGGGAGGGCGACGTCGGCCTCAAGGAGGGCGATACGGATTTCCCGGGCCGCTGCGTCGATGTCAGCCTCGGACAGCCGGCCTTTGCCGCGCAGGCCCTTGAAGGTATTCGCCAAGCGGTCGGAGAGCGTATCGAACACGGTGGTCGCGATTCCTCGGGTCGGGGGCGTTGTGGTCGTCCCCCAGGGTATCCGCCCGCGCCGTCCGTCCGGCCCGGCGGGCGGGTTTCCCTCCGGGGCGGGGGTCCGGGATGCCTCCCGGACCCGCGCCGCGTCAGGAGAGGGCGGACGTCACGGCGGCCGCCAGGGCGGTCGCCGCCGCGGGGTCGAGGGGCTTGCCCTCGGGGGTGGTCACGTACAGCGTGTCCACCGCATTGGCGCCCAGCGTGGAGACATGGGCACTGCGCACCCGGACACCCGCCGCTTCCAGGGCCCGGCCGATCCGGTGCAGCAGGCCGACGGCGTCCGGCGCGCGCACCTCCAGCACCGTGGCCAGCGAGGAGACGTCCGGGACCACCGTGACCCGGGGCGGCGGCGGGACGACCCCGCGCCGGCGCGGGTAGGCCGCCTCGCGGTCGGCCAGTTTCGCCGGGACGTCCAGCGAGCCGTCCAGCGCGCGCAGCAGGTCGGTGCGCAGCCGGGCCGCCTCGGGCAGCGCCCCGTACTCGGCCGCCACCCGCCACCGCAGCACGAGGACCTCGCCGAGCCGGTCCGGGAGTTCCACCGAGCGCAGGTCCGCGGCCCGTACGGTGAGCCGGTGCAGGGCCAGTACCCCCGCCGCGGCGGGCAGGACGCCCGGCTGGTCGGGCACCGCCACCACGAGCTCGACGCCGACCGCGTCCTCCTCCTGGCGGGCGTGGAGCGCCAGCACCGGCTCGCGGGTGCGCAGGGCCTCCACCGCCAGCCGTTCCTGCTCGGCGCTCGGGATCTCCGCCTCCCGCTCGGCGGGCGGCGCGCCGCGCAGCACGGCGGCGACGCGTGCGACGAGGTCCGCCACGAGCGAGCCGCGCCAGGCGCTCCACGCGGCCGGGCCGGTGGCCAGGGCGTCCGCCTCGGTCAGGGCGTGCAGTATCTCCAGCGTGCCCACCGAGCCGACGGCCTCGGCGACGGAGCGGACGGTGGCGGGGTCGTCCAGGTCGCGGCGCGTGGCGGTGTCGATCAGCAGCAGGTGGTGGCGTACGAGGGCGCCCAGCACGGCGACGTCCTGGGCGTCGAAGCCCACCCGTGCGGCGACGTCCCGGGCGATGGTCTCGCCGGCCAGCGAGTGGTCGCCCGGCCAGCCCTTCCCGATGTCGTGCAGGAGGGCGGCCGTCAGCAGCAGGTCGGGGCGGCCCACCCGGCGGGTGAGGGCCGCAGCCTGCACCGCCGTCTCGATCAGGTGCCGGTCCACGGTCCAGGTGTGGACGGGGTTGCGCTGCGGGCGGCAGCGCACCCGCTCCCAGTCGGGCAGCAGCCGGGTGATCAGCCCTTCCGCCTCCATGGCCTCCCAGACGGCCACGGTCGGCTCCCCCGCACCGAGGAGCGTGAGCAGTTGCTCCCGGGCCTCGGCCGGCCAGGGCACCGGCAGCGCCTTCCCCTGCTGCGCGAGGCGGCGTACGGCGTGCGGTGACACCGGGAGCCCCGCCTGCGCGGCGGCCGCGGCCAGCCTCAGGGGCAGTACGGGGTCCCGGTCCGGGCGGGCGGCCAGGGCCAGGACGGCCTCGCCGTCGGACTCCACGACGCCTTCGGCCAGGGGCGCCCGGGTGGCGGCGGGGGCGCTGCGGCCGGGCAGCAGTCCGCGCAGCCGGGGCCGGGCGGCGCGGGCCCGCAGCACCCGGCCGACCTCCCGCCAGGTCACGTCGCCGGCGTACGCGACCACGCGCGCGGCCTCGTACACCTCGCGCAGCAGGGCGTCGGCGTCGAGGAGTCCGAGCTGCGCGGCGACCTGGTCCTGTTCCTGGAGCGAGAGCCGGTCGGTGGCCCGGCCCGTGACCAGGTGGAGGGCGTCGCGGGCGTCCAGGAGGCGCCGGCGGGCCTCGGCGAGGCCTTCGCGGGGGGCGTCCGCCAGCCAGGAGGCGGCGACCGCCCGCAGCGCGGTGGCGTCCCGGAGCCCGCCGCGGGCCTCCTTGAGATCGGGTTCGAGCAGGAAGCGGAGTTCCCCGGCCCGCTCGGCCCGCTCGCGGCACAGGGAGTGCAGCTCCGGGAGCCGTTTCGGCGCCTGGTTGCGCCAGTCGGCCAGTACGGAGGTCCGTAGGCCGGCCAGGAGCCCGGCGTCGCCCGCGACCGTCCGGGCGTCCAGCAGGCCGAGGTGCACCTTCAGGTCCTCGGCGGCCGTCCTGCGGGCCTCGGCGGGGGTGCGTACCGAGTGGTCGAGGGCGACGCCGAGGTCCCACACCGGGTACCAGAGGCGGTCGGCCAGTGTGCCGAGCGCCCGGGGCTCGGCCTTGCCGTCGTGCAGCAGCAGCAGGTCGAGGTCGCTGCGGGGGGAGAGTTCGGCCCTGCCGTAGCCGCCGACGGCCACGAGGGTGGCGCCGCGGACGCCGGTCTCGCGTGCGGCGGTGGCGAAGAGGGCGTTCAGCCATTCGTCGGTCAGCCCGGCCAGGGCGGAACGCCGCGAGGGCCCGGACCGCGACTCCTCCTGGAGGAGTCGCAGCCGGGCCGCGGCGTATCCGCTGGGTCCCGAGTCGGCCGTGTGGTCGGTGGTGTCTTCGACGCTCGTCACCCAGGAGCTCCCGTCGTCAGAGCGCGTCCGCGCCGCGCTCGCCGGTGCGGACCCGGACGACCGAGTCCACGGGGACGCTCCACACCTTGCCGTCACCGATCTTGCCGGTGGACGCCGCGCTCACGACGACCCGGATGAGCTCTTCGGCGTCGGAGTCGTCGACCAGCACCTCGATGCGGATCTTGGGGACGAGGTCGACCTGGTACTCGGCGCCCCGGTAGACCTCGGTGTGGCCGCGCTGCCGGCCGTAGCCGCTGGCCTCGCTGACCGTGAGGCCCTGCACTCCGAAGGCCTGGAGTGCCTCCTTGATCTCGTCCAGCTTGTGCGGCTTGACGATCGCGGTGATCAGCTTCATGCGTCAACCTTCTTGCTCGCGGCGGAGGTGGTGGGGGCGGCGGTGCTCCGCGCGGCGGCTCCGCCACCGGCTCCGCTGAAGTCGTATGCGGTCTCGGCGTGTTCGATCTGGTCGATGCCGGCGACCTCGTCGTCCTCGGAGACCCGCATCCCGATGGTCTTGTCGAGGAGGAGGGCGAGCACTGCGGATGCCACCAGAGAGTAGGCGAGGACGGAGAAGACTCCGACGGCCTGCTTGCCGAGCTGCTCCAGGCCGCCGCCGTAGAAGAGGCCGGCCACGTCGGACTGGACCCCGCCGGTGGCGAAGAGGCCGACGAGCAGGGAGCCGGCGACACCGCCGACGAGGTGGACGCCGACGACGTCCAGGGAGTCGTCGTAGCCGAACTTGTACTTCAGGCCCACCGCCATGGCGCAGAGCAGACCGGCGATGGCACCGACCGCGATCGCTCCGAGCGGGCTGACGGCGCCGCCCGCGGGGGTGATGGCGACGAGGCCGGCGACCGCGCCGGAGGCGGCGCCGAGGGTGGTGAAGGAGCCGTGGCGCAGCTTCTCGTAGGCGAGCCAGGCCAGCATGGCGGCGGCGGTGGCGACCTGGGTGTTGACGAACATGACCGCGCCGACGCCGTCGTCGTTGCCGAGCCAGGAACCCGCGTTGAAGCCGAACCAGCCGAACCAGAGGAGGCCGGCGCCCAGCATCACGAGGGGGAGGCTGTGCGGGCGCATCGGGTCCTTCTTGAAGCCGACGCGCTTGCCGATGACCAGGATCACGCCCAGGGCCGCGGCACCGGCGTTGATGTGGACGGCGGTGCCGCCGGCGAAGTCGATGACGCCCATCTCGAAGAGCCAGCCGCCGGCGCCCCAGACCCAGTGGGCGACGGGGAAGTACACGACGGTGACCCACAGCGCGGTGAACAGGACCCAGGCGCTGAACTTCACGCGGTCCGCGAGGGCGCCGCTGATCAGGGCCGGGGTGATGACGGCGAACATCAGCTGGAAGACGGCGAAGACGTACACCGGGATGGTGTAGCCGTCCCAGAGCTCGGTGATCCCGATGCCGCTCAGGCCCACGTAGTCGGAGTTCCAGCCGATGAGGGATCCGGCATCGGTGCCGAAGGCGAGGCTGAAGCCGTAGAGCACCCATAGGATCGTGACGATCCCCAGGCTGATGAAGCTCATCATCAGCATGTTGAGGCTGCTCTTGACGCGGACCATGCCTCCGTAGAAGAAGGCGAGTCCCGGAGTCATCAGCATGACCAGGGCGGAGCAGATGAGCATGAACCCGGTGTTCGCGGCAGAGAGCGTCGGGGCGTCTGCCGCGAGGGTCGTGATGGCTGATGCCATCGGCGTCTCCTCGTCGTCGGTACGTTCGCGTGCGGGCGATCGTGAGAACCTGAGCGGCGGCAACAGGAACTGGCCGGTTATTGGCCATGAGATTCGCGCAGGCCGGTTTCCGGCGGCGCCGCTCGGTGTTTCGCTCCGATGACGAAGAGGTCTGCCGTGTTACGGCGCCATGAACGACCGGGATCGCGCACGGGCGGACCACGGCGAAGGGCGTCCGCCTCCGCCTGAGGGGCGGCGGTCGGATCGCGGGAGGAGTGCTGCGACCGGCCGCGGCAGTGACCCGGACGTCCTGGCTGGGGGAGCCTGATCGGGCTTCACGGGGTGACTGCCGCGGCCGGAGCCTGGGGGCGGCCCGGGGGCCGTCAGACGGCCTCCGCGGCCTCGGGCAGCCGTGAGGCGAGGTGGTCGGTGAGCCGGACCACCTCTGCGACGTCGCCGTATGCACGGGCGGCGCTGTCGACGGTCTTGCGCAGGCGGGTGTTCACCCGCTCCGAGCGCACCTTTCCCGCCACGTCGAGGGCCCGGTCGACGAAGACGGCGGCCTGCTCCGGCTCGCGCTGGAGCAGGTGGACGGTGGCCATGCCGATGAGGTTGAGGGCGTAGGACCGCTGGTGCTCCTGGTCCTTCCCGAAGAGCTCGACGGCCCGCTCCATGACGGGCTCGGCGAGGGAGGCGTACATGGGGCTGCGTCCGGCGACGTAGGCCAGGTCCCGGTACGAGTGGGAGTTTTCGCCGTTCAGCTCGGCCTCGGAGAAGAAGCGGATCCAGTCGGGCTCCGGCTCGTCCGCGAAGCCGACGTCGCCGAAGGTGTCCTCGGCCATCCGGACGGCCCGCTTGCAGCGGCTGGGCTGGCCCATGTTGGCGTACGCGCGGGCCTCCATCGCATACAGCATGGCCTGGGTGCGGGGGCCGGCGCAGTCGCGGCTGCCGTACTGCGCGAGGTGGATGAGTTCGAGCGCGTCCTCGGGGCGGCCGAGGTGGATCATCTGGCGGCTCATCCCGGAGAGGATGTACGAGCCGAGCGGCTTGTCCCCGGCCTCCTTCGCGGCGTGCAGCGCGAGGACGAAGTACTTCTGCGCGGTGGGGTGCAGGCCGATGTCGTAGCTCATCCAGCCGGCCAGCTCGGCGAGTTCCGCGGCGACCTTGAAGAGCCGCTTCATGACCGGGGCGGGATGGTTCTCCTGGAGCAGGTCGGTGACCTCGTGGAGCTGGCCCACGACGGCCTTGCGGCGCAGCCCGCCGCCGCACTGGGCGTCCCACTGCCGGAACATGACGGTGGTGGCGTCGAGGAGGTCGAGCTCGGGTTCGGAGAGCCGGGGCGGGCGGTGGCCGCCGAGGGCTCCCGTCGGCCCCGCCCCGCGCGGTCCCGGGTCGGCGGCCGGGGCCGGTACGAGCCAGCGCTGCATGGGCTCGATGAGGGCGGGGCCCGCGGAGAGCGCGAGGGAGGGCCCGAGGAAGCCGCGGCGGGCCAGCATCAGGTCGCTGCGGGAGAACTCGCCGAGCAGTTCGACGGTCTGCGGGCCGGCCCAGGGCAGGTCGACCCCGGAGACGGAGGGGGTCTGGTGCGCGGTGCGCAGCCCGAGCTGTTCGATGGCGACGACGGAGCCGAAGCGCTCGGAGAACAGCTCGGACAGGATCCTCGGCACGGGCTCGCGGGGCTGCTCACCGTCCAGCCAGCGGCGCACCCGGGAGGTGTCCGTGCTGATGTGGTGGGCGCCCATCTGCCGGGCCCGGCGGTTGACCTGCCGGGCGAGCTCGCCCTTCGACCAGCCGCTGCGGACGAACCACGAGGTCAGCTGTTCGTTGCGCGCAGCAGCGTCGTCGATCGTTCCGCTTGCGCCGTTGCCGCTCACTGGAACGCCCCCATCTGCTCAGTCTTCTCCCTACGAAACCCTGGCCGGGAAGCCGGGCGTCACCACGGACCTTCACAGGTCCTTCACCCATTGCCTCCGGCATACCCACGCGTGGGCCCGCCTCGGGGTTCGTGCACCGAAAGTAATCCTACGATCACCCCTGCGGCGAGGCCGTTCGCGGAAACGCCACCATTCGCCACCCCTTCGAATGAACGCGCCACCGGCCAGGCGCGATTCACTTGACACGAAGGCGAAACGGACCGGTTGGACTGGAGTGCGCTCGGGGCGCGCGTGGCGAGGAGTGCGCCGGGCGGGCAGCACCGGGCACTCCCCCGCCGCCCTGCGGCGGAGGTCCGCGGGGCGGCGCGGCGGGCTCCCCGGCTCCCTCACCGCAGGCGTCGTAACCACCGGCGCGTCCGACCCGTTGGAGGGGGCATGGGCATGGGCATGGGCTTCACGATCGGCAGCAGCCGCGGCACCAAGGAGTTCCGTTCCGGTACCCGGCGCCGCGGCCGGACCTCGGAGTGCACGACGGTGGCGGAGTACACCGGGCTGTGGGGCTGGGACGTGGTCCCCGGGGCGCGCGCGGCGGCGCCCTCCCGCGACTGCTCCTGCGGGGACGGCCGGTGCGCCGCACCCGGAGCGCATCCGCTGGCCTTCGCCCCCACGGTCCCGGCCGGCGCCACTCTGGACGAGGTCACCGAGGCCTGGGGCGACTGTCCCGGCGCGGCGGTCATGCTCCCGGTGGGCCGCGCCTTCGACGTCATCGAGGTCTCCGAGGAGGCCGGGCGGCGCGCGCTGGTGCGGCTGGAGCGTATGGGCCTGCCGCTCGGCCCGGTCATCGCCACCGCGGACGGCCGCGCGCAGTTCTTCGTCGCTCCCGGGGCGGCGGCGGAGCTGCCGCAGCTGCTGTACCGGATGGGCTGGGACGACGCCGACCTGGACCTGCACGCCCTGGGCCCGGGGGCCTTCGTGACGGCCCCGCCCTCGGACCGGGGCGGGCTCGGCCGGGTCCGCTGGCTGCGGCCGCCCGCCCTCGACTCGGCGGGCGGCCCGCCGCAGGCACGGCTGCTGCTGGGCACCCTGGCGTACATCTGCCACCGGTTCCGCCGCTGAGAGGCCCCGTACGCGCCGGTGCCCCCGCGTTCCTCACGGAAGGCGGGGGCACCGGTGTCTGCGCGGGCGGTGCTCAGTCGCCGATCAGGGCGTCCACGAACGCCTCGGGCTCGAACGGAGCCAGGTCGTCCGCACCCTCGCCGAGACCGACGAGCTTGACCGGGACGCCCAGTTCGCGCTGGACGGCGACGACGATGCCGCCCTTGGCCGTGCCGTCGAGCTTGGTGAGCACGATGCCGGTGATGTCGACGACCTCGGCGAAGACACGCGCCTGGGTCAGGCCGTTCTGCCCCGTGGTGGCGTCCAGGACCAGCAGGATCTCGTCCAGCGGGCCGTGCTTCTCGACGACGCGCTTGACCTTGCCGAGCTCGTCCATGAGGCCGGTCTTGGTGTGCAGTCGGCCGGCGGTGTCGATGAGCACGACGTCGGCACCCTCGGCGATGCCCTCCTTGACCGCGTCGTAGGCGATCGAGGCCGGGTCGCCGCCCTCGGGGCCGCGGACGGTACGGGCGCCGACGCGCTCGCCCCAGGTCTGCAGCTGGTCGGCGGCCGCGGCGCGGAAGGTGTCGGCCGCGCCGAGCACCACGCTGCGGCCGTCCGCGACGAGCACCCGGGCCAGCTTGCCGGTGGTGGTGGTCTTGCCGGTGCCGTTGACGCCGACGACCATGATCACGCCGGGGGTGTCCTCGCCGCTCTCCGTCTTCACGGCCCGGTCGAAGTCGGTGCCGACCAGGGTCAGCAGCTCTTCCTTGAGCAGGGCGCGCAGATCGGCCGGAGTGCGGGTGCCGAGGACCTTGACCCGCTCACGGAGCCGCTCGACGAGCTCCTGGGTGGGCACGACGCCGACGTCGGCGACGAGGAGGGTCTCCTCGATCTCCTCCCAGGTGTCCTCGTCGAGGTGCTCGCGCGAGAGCAGCGTGAGCAGTCCCTTGCCGAGGGAGTTCTGCGAACGGGCGAGACGCGCGCGGAGCCGGACCAGGCGGCCGGCGGCGGGCTCGGGCACCTCGATCTCGGGCGCGGCCGGGACCGCCTCCGGCTCGGCGGCCGGCGCTTCGACGGGAGCCCCGGCTCCCGGGAGCCCGACCTCCTCGATCGTGCGGCGCGGCTCTTCCGCCGTCTCTACGGCGTCCTCCCCCACCTGCGGCTCGGCGGGCGGGGCAGTGATGGTCGGCGTGCTCTGCGGTGCCGGGGGCGGCAGCTGCTTCTTCTTGCGGCTGCTGACCACGAGCCCGCTGATCACGCCGACCGCGACCAGGGCGATGACTACAGCAAGGATGAGGATGTCCATAACCCCCCCAGTATCGGCCACGGCCACCGCGGAGCCGGGAACCCGGGCTCGCGGGCCGGGGACAAGCCCCTGTCTGCGGTTTCGGCTCCGCGGCCGCGCCGACGGGTGGCCCTGCCCGCACCCCCTCGGGGAGCAGCCGCGCGAGTGCCGGCCGGGCCGCCGGAACCGTTCCCGGCGCGAGGGCGGCTGCGCCGGTCCGGCCCCGGCCCCGGAGCCGGGGGCCGCTCGCGGGACACCTGTCCAACTGACAACTCGTCAGCTAACGTCCTCTCCACCACTCCACCCCGTCCGGCGAAGGGGGACTCCGCCATGCCCATCACCGTGGCCCGGTTCAATCTGGTCGACCCGAACGGCACCCCCGAGTCCCTCTCGGCCCGCTACAGGGCCGCGCTGGAGATGGCGCGCTACGCGGACGACCGCGGAATGGACACCGTCCAGACCGAGGAGCACCACGGCACGGACAACAACTGGCTTCCCTCCCCCTTCGCCTTCGCGGGCGCGGTCTTCGGCGCGACCCGTCGGATCACCGTCACCGTGTCGGCGGTCATCGGCCCGCTGCACGACCCCTTGAAGGTCGCCGAGGACATCGCCGTACTGGACCTGCTGAGCGGCGGGCGCCTGGTGACCGTCGCGGGGATCGGCTACCGGCCCGAGGAATACGAGCAGCACGGCGTGGAGTGGGGCCGGCGCGGCAGGCTCCAGGACGAGCTGCTGGAGACCCTGCTGAAGGCGTGGACCGGCCGGCCGTTCGAGTTCCGCGGCCGCACGGTACGGGTCACCCCGACTCCCCTCACCCGGCCGCACCCGCTGCTGCTGGTGGGTGGCAGTTCGGAGGCGGCCGCGCGCCGCGCCGCCCGACTCGGGCTGCCCTTCTTCCCCAGCGCGCACCTGCCGGAGCTGGAGGCGTACTACACGGCGCGGCTGGCGGAGTACGGCACGGAGGGCTTCTGCATGATGCCCGCGGCCGAGACCCCACTGCTGCACGTCGCGCAGGACCCGGACCGGGTGTGGGCCGAGCACGGTGAACACTTCCTGCACGAGGCCGGGACGTACGCGTCCTGGCAGTCGAAGGACATCCGCAGCGCCGTGCGGTCGTCCGCCCGCTCGGTGGCGGAGCTGCGCGCGGAGGGCGTCTACCGGGTGCTGACCCCGGACGAGGCGGTCGCATACGGCCGGAGCGCCGGCGCGGCGGGCAACCTGGTGCTGCACCCGCTGTGCGGGGGGATGCCGCTGGACGAGGGCTGGCGCAGCCTGCACCTGCTGTGCGAACAGGTACTGCCCCGGCTCAGGGGCTGAGCCGGGGCAGTACCGAGGAGACGGGGTGGTGGCGGGGATGGTTACCCCATCTCCTCCAGCGCCTTGCCCTTGGTCTCCGGCACCCATTTGAGGACGAACGGGATCGAGAGCAGTGCGAAGACGGTGTAGATCACGTAGGCACCGGACAGGTTCCAGTCCGAGAGGGACGGGAACGAGACGGTGATGACCCAGTTGGCGATCCACTGGGCCGAGGCGGCGACGCCGAGCGCCGCGGCACGGATGCGGTTCGGGAACATCTCGCCGAGCAGCACCCAGACGACCACGCCCCAGGACAGAGCGAAGAAGAGCACGAAGGCGTGTGCGGCGACCAGGGCCACCGTGGCCTGGGCGTCGGGGAGGGTGATGTCGTCCCCGGTGCCGGTGGTGAAGGAGAACGCCCACGCGCACAGGCCGAGGGAGACGGCCATGCCCGCCGAGCCGATGAGGGCGAGCGGCTTGCGGCCGATCCGGTCCACGAAGATCATCGCGATCACCGTGCCGACGATGTTGATGATCGACGTGGTGAAGGAGTAGAGGAACGAGCTGGTCGGGTCGATGCCGACCGACTGCCACAGCGAGGAGCTGTAGTAGAAGATCACGTTGATGCCGACGAGCTGCTGGAAGAGCGAGAGGCCGATGCCGATCCAGACGATGGGCAGGAAGCCGAAGCGGCCGCCGAGCAGGTCCTTGAAGGTGGACTTGTGCTCGGAGTGCATCGCGTGCTCGATCTCGCGGACGCGCCCGTCCAAGTCGGCCCCGGAACCCTCGACCTCGGCCAGCACCTTCCTGGCGTCGGCGGTGCGGCCGACGGAGACCAGGAAGCGCGGGGACTCCGGGATGACGAAGGACAGCAGCCCGTAGAGGACGGCCGGGACGACCATGACGCCCAGCATCCACTGCCACGCCTCCAGGCCGCCGATGTCGCCGCGCTGGTCGCCGTCGGCGAGGTTGAGGATGCCCCAGTTGACGAGCTGGGAGATGGCGATGCCGATGACGATGGCGGCCTGCTGGAAGGAGGCGAGCCGGCCGCGGTAGGCGGGCGGGGAGACCTCGGCGATGTAGGCGGGACCGATGACGGAGGCCATGCCGATGCCGAAGCCGCCGATCACCCGCCACATGGCGAGGTCCCAGAGGGCGAACGGCAGGGCCGAGCCGATGGCGCTGGCGGTGAAGAGGACGGCCGCGATCTGCATGCAGCGGATTCGGCCGATCCGGTCGGCGAGTCGCCCCGCGGTGGCGGCGCCGATGGCACAGCCGATCAGCGCGGCGGCGATCACCTGGGCGAGCGCCTCCGAGCCGACGTCGAAGCGTTCCCGGATGGCGACGACGGCGCCGTTGATGACGGAGCTGTCGTACCCGAAGAGGAAGCCGCCCATGGCAGCGGCCGCGGTGATGAAGATGACGTGGCCGAGGTGGTCGGGCTGGGGCGAGGATCCGCCGCCGGACGCCGGGGACTGCGCAGTACTGCTGGTCAAGGTGTGCTCCGTGGGGGTTTCGTCCGTCCTTACAGTGGCGCACAGTTCAAGATCGGGCACCACCCGAAGTCGGGGGACAGCGGAGCGAGCCTATTCGTTCAATTTCTGAAGTCAAGGCCAGGGATGAAGCGCGCAGGAAGCACAGAGCGGCCATCTAGAATTCACTTCTTGAACTAAACGCTCGTCAGCGGAGCCGCTGGCTGATGACCTTGGAGACGCCGTCGCCCTGCATCGATACGCCGTAGAGCGCGTCCGCGACCTCCATCGTCCGCTTCTGGTGGGTGATCACGATCAGCTGTGAGCTCTCCTGGAGTTCCTCCATGATCCGGATCAACCGCTGCAGGTTGGTGTCGTCGAGGGCGGCCTCGACCTCGTCCATGACGTAGAACGGGCTGGGGCGCGCCTTGAAGATCGACACCAGCATGGCCACGGCCGTCAGCGAACGCTCGCCGCCGGAGAGCAACGACAGGCGCTTGACCTTCTTGCCCGGCGGGCGGGCCTCCACGTCCACCCCCGTCGTGAGCATGTTGTCCGGGTCGGTCAGCACCAACCTGCCCTCGCCGCCCGGGAACAAGCGCGCGAAGACCCCCTCGAATTCTCGGGCGGTGTCCCGGTATGCCTCGGTGAACACCTGCTCGACTCGCTCGTCGACCTCCTTCACCACGTGAAGGAGATCGGCCCGTGTCTTACGGAGATCCTCCAACTGCTCGCTGAGGAACGCGTGGCGCTCTTCCAGCGCCGCGAACTCCTCCAGGGCCAGCGGATTGACCTTGCCGAGCTGCTGGTACGCCCGTTCGGCCGCCTTGAACCGCTTCTCCTGCTGCGCCCGGACGAAGGGTCCCGGCCGGTTGCGGGGGTGCTCGGGGTCCTGCGGGAGCTCCTCGCCGTCCGCCGGCGGGGACGGGGGCACCGGCTGGTCCGGACCGTACTCGGCCACGAGCGCACGGGACTCCATGCCGAACTCCTCCAGTGCCTTGGCCTCCAGGGCCTCGATGCGCAGCCGCTGCTCGGCGCCGAGGACTTCCCCGCGGTGGACGGAGTCGGTGAGTTTGTCGAGCTCGCCCTTCAGGTCGCGGCCGTCGTTGCGCGCGTCGGTGAGCTCGCGCTCACGCAGCCCCTTGGCCCGCTCGGCCAGGGCCCGCTCCTCGTCGGCCCTGCCGAGCGAGACCTCCACATGGGCGAGGAGCTGGCGGGCCCCCTCGGCCACCGCGCGGGCCACGTCCGCCTCGTGGCGCCGACGGGCCCGGCGGCGCTCGGCGCGGGCCCGGGCCTCGCGTTCGGCGCGGGCCGCCCGGTCGAGGGAATCGGCCCGGCCGGCGAGTCCCTTGACCCGCTCCTCGTGGGTACGCAGCTGGAGCCGGGCCTCCATCTCGGTCTGGCGGGCGTTGGCCCCGTCGGCCGCGAGCCGGTCCCGGCGGGAGCCGTCGGGCTCCTCCTCCACCGGCATCTCCTCGGCCACGGCGAGCCGCTCCGCGCACTCCTCGACCTCGGTCAGCGCCTGCTCCAGGGCATCCTGGGCCTTGGCCGCGGCGGCGGCGCCCCGCTCGGCCTCGCCGGCCGCGCCCTTCGCCTGCCCGGCGAGCCGCCCGAGCTGCTGAGCCACCCCGGCACGGGCCTGCTCCGCGGCCCGCCGCCGCTCGGCGAGTTCCTCGACCAGGGCGGCCGCGTCCTGCCGCCGGGACTGCGCGGCGGCCTGCGCGGCGGCAAGCTCCGTGCACCGCCCGCCCAGTACGGCCAGCTCCGCCGCAGCCTCGTCGACGGCGGCCTGCACCTCGATCAGGCTGGGCGCCCCGGCGGATCCGCCCTGCGCGAGGTGCGCACCGAGGAGGTCGCCCCCGACGGTCACGGCCACCGCGTCGGGGCGCCGCGCGACCAGCGCCTCGGCCTCGTCGAGCGTGTCGACGACGACGTGGTCGCGCAGCACCCATGCCAGCGCCCGCCGCACCTCGGCGTCCCCGGACACCAGCGCGGCGACCGGTACGGGCGCGGTCACCGCGTCCGAAGCGGGGGCCTGGTGGGGCACCCCCGCCCCGTCCGGCACGGACGCGTGCCCGCCGCCCCCGCCCGCGCGGGCCGCGGGGACGGGCCCCGGGCCGCACCCCTCGTCGACGGCCTCCGCCGCAGCCGTCGGCGTCACCCGTGCGCCCGGTCCGGGACGGCCCCCGTCGGCGCCGGCAGCGCCGAGCCCGCCGCCCCGGCCCGGCCGGAGGGCGGCACCGCCCGCACCCGGGAGGGCAGCACCGTCCGGCACTCCCGGATCCTCGGTCCCGCCCGGTAGGACGGCCGGTGGGGCGATCAGGAGCGTGGCACGCCCCGCGTCCGCGTCGCGCAGGTGGCGGATGGCCCCGGCCGCCGCCGACGGGGAGGCCACGGCCAGCGCGTCCGCCGCCGAGCCCAGCGCGGCGGCCACGGCGGCTTCGTACCCCGGGGTCACCGTCAGCCGCTGCGCGGCCGGCCCGAGCACGCCGGCCAGCCGCTCCCGGGCCGCGAGCAGCGCTCCGGTGCCGTCCTTGCGACGCAGCCCCAGGGCCAGCGCGTCCCGCCGGGCCGACACCGCCGCCCGGGACCGCTCCGCCGCCGCCAGCGCCTCGCGCGCGGCGCCGAGCGCGGCTTCGGCCTCCTTCAGCTCTGCCCGCGCCGCCTCGTGGTCCGTCTCCGCCGACGGGTCGTCGAGCCCGCCGACCTCCTCCGCCAGTGCCTCGTACTCGGCCTGCGCGGCTTCGGCCCGGCGCTGCGCCTCGTCCCGGGCCAGGGCGAGCCGGTCGATCTCCGCCTGGGCCGCCCCGGCCCGCGAACGGGCCGCGCCGAGCCGCCCGGTCAACCGGGCCAGCCCCTCGCGCCGGTCGGCGATGGCCCGCGCGGCGTCCCGCAGTCTGCGCTCCTCCTCGGCCAGCTCCCGCTCCAGCTCCGCACGGTGCCCGGTGGTGTCCTCCAGGGCCCGCGAGGCCGCCTCCAGAGCGGCCGTCAGCTCCGCCTCCTGCTCGCGGATCCGCTCGGCCTCCCGCTCCAGGTCCTCGGGGTCGCGGCCCCGGCGCTCCTCCTCCACGGGTGCCGTCGCGCTCTTGATCCGCGCGTCGGCGAGGGACGCGGTGCCCCGTACCCGTTCGGCGAGCTGCGACAGCTCGTACCAGGTCTGCTGCGCCCGCTGGAGCCGCGGCGCGAGTTCCCTGACCGCCTGCTCCAGTTCGGCCTCGCGCCGCAGTGCGTCCGCGAGGCGGGCTTCGGCGGCCTCCTTGCGCTCCTTCAGTGCCGCTTCGTCCGCGATCTCCGCTGCGAGCGCCCGCCGCAGGGCGACCAGGTCGTCGGCGAGCAGGCGCAGCCGCGCGTCGCGCAGGTCGGCCTGGATCACGGCCGCCCGTCGGGCGACCGCCGCCTGCCGCCCCAGGGGCTTGAGCTGCCTGCGCAGTTCGTCGCCGAGGTCCTGCACACGGGCGAGGTTGGCCTGCATCGCATCGAGCTTCCGCAGCGCCTTCTCCTTGCGCTTGCGGTGCTTCAGTACGCCCGCCGCCTCCTCGATGAAGGCGCGGCGGCCCATGGGGTCGGCGTGCAGGACGGAGTCCAGCTGGCCCTGGCCGACGATGACGTGCATCTCGCGGCCGATACCGGAGTCGGAGAGCAGCTCCTGGATGTCGAGCAGTCGGCAGGTGTAACCGTTGATCTGGTACTCGCTGCTGCCGCCGCGGAACATGATCCGGGTGATGGTGACTTCGGCGTAGTCGATGGGCAGCGCGCCGTCGGAGTTGTCGATCGTCAGGGAGACCTCGGCACGCCCGAGCGGCGGGCGGCCGGTGGTCCCGGCGAAGATGACGTCCTCCATCTTCCCGCCGCGCAGGGACTTGGCCCCCTGTTCGCCCATGACCCAGGACAGCGCGTCGACGACGTTGGACTTGCCCGAGCCGTTCGGACCCACGACGCAGGTGATGCCGGGTTCGAAGCGCAGGGTGGTGGCCGAGGCGAAGGACTTGAAGCCACGCAGGGTCAGGGACTTGAGGTGCACGCCGCCGGACTCTACCTTTCACGTTCGGTTTCACCCGTGAAGGTGCAGGGCACGACTGACGTCGAAGGCATCAGGCCCCCCGCCCGGCCCTGTGGTCCCTGATGCGGAGCCCAAAGGAAGAAGGGACGCCGAAGCGTCCCTTGCAGATCATGCCGGGCTGGATTCGAGCGACGAGTGAGCGCGGATCAGGTGAGCGCAGGCTCCGCCTGGGGTACGTCGATGTCGATGCTGTCCAGCAGCGAGTCTCCGTCGTGCTGAGCGGCGGCCGCGTTCAGCGCGTCATTTTCGGACTGAATCCGTACGAGCTCGGACTCGAGGTCCTGGACGCGCTGCTGAAGCCGTCGCATCTCGGCGAGGAGTCGCGGGTCGGAACCGCCGACGTAACCGAGAAGCGCCTTTGCCATGATGGATGGTCCTCCACACTGAGTGACCGACCGAAGCGGTGTGGGTCGTGAGGGAATCGCACCCGCGGATGTCCGGCAGCGACGGTCAGTCACTGCGCTTACTACTGCCAGCACTGCCAAACAGCTCAGGTGCGCGGGGCTTCCAGCGTCTCACCAAAAAGTTTGACGGTCAACACGATCACGCCCCGTATCGGCGGGCAGCCCGGCCCTCGCAAGGGGCGTGGAGATCATCCTTGTCTCCGAGCCTTCCATGGATCGCCCCCGCCGGCAACGCGTCGACGGCGAATGCCCAGTTCCGACCGGGTCCGGGCGATCAGAGATGTGATGAGTTCATGATCAGTCGATCCCTCACCGCATCCCGAACCCGTCGTAGCCACCGCGCGGTGTGCCCCAGATCTCTGTCACCCCGTCCACCCGGCCGGGCGTGTCGGGGGAGCGCAGCCAGTCCAGCAGCCGGTGGCAATTCTCACGTTGACCTTCGGCCACCACCTGCACCCGCCCGTCGTCGAGGTTGAGGGCGAAGCCGACCATCCCGCCGATCTCCATGGCGTTCTCCCTGGTGAACCAGCGGAATCCCACTCCCTGCACCCGGCCGCGCACCCAGGCGGTCAGGCGGACGTCTTCATTCATGCGTGAACGCTAACCGGGCGCGAACTTTCCGGTCACATCGCCCCCAGCGCCCCATGGCGTACAGTCGCGCACCAATGAACTCACCCATTTGGGTGGGTAAGGGACGATCTTGATCCGGCCAGGAAGGGCACGACACCGATGGGACGTCACGGACTCCACGCCGCGCCGCGCCGCGGCGGCAAGCACGGCACCGCCCTGCGCACCGGCCTGCTGGGGGTCTCGGTGGCCGTCGCCCTCGGCACCGCGGCCGTCACCACCGGCATGGTGCCGGTCGGCGCCTCGTTCCCCTATGTGGGTGTCAGCGGTACGGAAGCCACCGCCGCGAAGACCGGCGCGGCCCAGGCCGCGCCGGACCCCGACGCCCCTTCCGTGATCGACCGGCAGGGCGGCCTCGCGAGCCTGTCCGGCCGCGGCGCGGCGACCAGCGGCGCACCCACCGCCCCCGCGACCCCGGCGGCCCCGTCCTCCGCGCCGGCCTCGCCCTCCCCGTCGGACTCCCCCTCGGTTTCGGCACCGCCGACCCGCTCCGAGCCTGCTCCGCCGAAGGCCTCCTCCGGCGCCGTCCCGCCGTCCGCCTCGCCGAGCACCACAGGCCGGACCCCGGCCGCACCGACGCCCGCCCCGGAGCGGACCCAGGCGCCGGCACCCGCCGCGCCGACCCCGACCCCCACCCCGACGGCGACCCCGACCGCGACCGCGCAGGCACCCACGGCGCCGGCGCCCGCAGCCACCGCGACCCGGCCGAGCCTCGACACCCACTCCGCCGAGGAGGCGGCCGTGGTGACCCTGGTGAACGAGGAGCGCGCCCGGGCGGGCTGCGGCCCGGTCCGCGCCAACCCACCACTGGCGGCCCTGGCCGGCGCCTTTAGCCAGGACATGGCCAACCGCGGCTTCTTCGGCCACGAGGACCCCGACGGCAACACCCCCTGGGACCGCGCCGCCGCGGCAGGCCTCTCGGGCCTCGGCGGCGAGAACATAGCCCGCGGCCAGGGCGACGCGGAGTCCGTGATGAACGCCTGGATGAACAGCCCGGAGCACAGGGCGAACATCCTCAACTGCGAGTTCCGCAGGCTGGGTGTCGGCGCCCACTTCGCCGCCGGCGGGCCTTGGTGGACCCAGGATTTCGGCCTCTGACCCGACCCTGCGGGGCGGGACGGCGGGGCGGCCGACTCCGCGGGGATCAGGCCTCCGGGGGGATCAGACGGACGCGGCGGCCAGGGCCGCGCGGCCCGCGACGACGACACGGGTGTGCTCGGCCACCCGGCGGCCCAGGTGCTCCGCGGTCGCGATGTCGGCCTTGTGGACGGCGTCCGCACCCTCGTCGGAGTTGGACTGGGCGGCCGCGCCGGAGAAGAAGCCCAGGCGGTTGAGGTCGTTCTCGGAGGCCGTGCTGGCGTTCCAGCCCGGCTTCAGGCCCAGGTTGACCCAGTTCATGCCGTGCTGTGCGGCCAGCACCTGGAAGAACTGCAGCGTGTGCAGCTTGTCGCCGCTCTTCGAGGCGGAGTTGGTGAAGCCCGCCGCGAGCTTGTCCTGCCAGGCGTCACCGAACCAGCGCTTCGAGGAGGCCTCGGCGAAGGCGTGGAAGGCACCCGAAGCGGTGCCCATGTACGTCGGGGAACCGAAGACGATCGCGTCGGAGGCGTCGAGCAGCTCCCACTGCGCGTCGTCGATCTCGTCGACCTTGATCAGGTGGACGGTCGCCCCGGCCTCGACGGCGCCGTTGCGGACCGCCTCGGCGACGACGGCGGTGTGGCCGTAGCCGGAGTGGTAGGCGATCGCGACGACGGGGGTGTGCGTGGTACCGGACAAGGCTGATCTCTCCTTCGGAAAGGCGTCCGCCGCAGCACGGGACGTGCCGCGACGGAAGAAGAGAATCACTAACTTTCAGAAAGCGCAACCTGTCAGTTAGCACTGGCTGCGGGTACGCTTGCCCCATGGAGACCCCTGTCTGTACCGAAGCCGAGCACGGCGACCTGCCGTTCGACGTGTTCGCCCGCTCCTGCCCGTCCCGCGAGACGCTGGAACACGTCACCGGCCGCTGGGGCAGCCTCACCGTGGGCGCCCTGCGCGAGGGACCGGTCCGCTTCAACGAGCTGCGCCGCCGGGTGGACGGCGTGAGCGAGAAGATGCTGTCGCAGACCCTGCACGCGCTGGAGCGCGACGGAATCGTCCACCGCGAGGCCCAGCCGACCAACCCGCCGCGCGTGGACTACGAACTGACCCCCCTCGGCGTCGAGGTGGCCGACCGCCTCCTGGCCCTCATCCACCACCTGGAGGGGAGCATGCCGGCGGTGCTGTCCGCCCGCGACTCCTACGACGCGGCCCGCGGCGGGCGCTGACAGCGCGGGCAGAAGTAGCTCGACCTGTTCATCCAGGGCCTGCGCCGCATCGGGGTGCCACAGCGGCGGCAGGGTTCGTCCTCGCGTCCGTAGGCGTCGAGCGACCGATCGAAGTACCCCGACTGCCCGTTCACGTTGACGTACAGGCTGTCGAAACTCGTGCCTCCCACGGCGAGGGCCGCGTTCATGACGTCGCGGACGTGACCGAGGAGTTCCGCGCTCCGGGGGCGCGTGAGGTTCGCCGTCGGGCGCTCGTAGTGCAGCTTCGAGCGCCACAGCGCCTCGTCCGCGTAGATGTTGCCGACCCCGCTGATCAGCGACTGGTCCAGCAGCGCCCGCTTGACGGTGGTCCGCCTGGCGCGCAGCGCGAGGTGGTAGGCCGCCTCGTCGAACAGCGGGTCCAGGGGATCGCGCGCGATGTGCGCGATGACGTCGGGCAGACCCTCGGCGCTGTCGGCGACGGTCTCGTGCAGCGACAGACCGCCGAAGGTCCGCTGGTCCACGAAGCGCAGCTCCGTCCCGGCGTCGTCCCCGAAGCGCAGCCGGATCCGCAGGTGCTTCTCGTCGGGAGCGTCCTCGGGCTGGACGAGCAACTGGCCGCTCATGCCCAGATGCCCGAGCACCGACAGGTCGCGCCCCGCCAGCGGCAGCCACAGGTACTTCCCGCGCCGCTGCGGCACCCCGAGGGTCTCCCCCCTCAGGCGGGCCGCGAAGTCGGCACCGCCGCCCGGATGGCGCCTCACCGCACGCGGGTGCAGGACCTCGACGGCCTCGACGGTCCGTCCGGCGACCCAGCGCTCCAGCCCCCGCCGTACGACTTCGACTTCGGGCAGCTCAGGCACGGGGAACCTCCGGTGGATGCGGATCTGGGCGCTGCCGCGAGCGTACCGGCCGTCCGGGAACGGCAACGCCCGCCCCTGCAGCGCAGGGGCGGGCGAGGAGATGCCCGAAGGAAGGTCAGGCGTCCGGCGCCGGATCGGCGGGCGTCGGCGCCCCGCCGTCCGTGGCCTCGGCCGGAGCCGGGCCCTGTGCCGGAGCGGCGGCCGCTGCCGCCGCGGCCCGCTCGTCCGCCGCAGCGCGGATCCCGCGCCATGCGGACTCCGCGGCCTGCTGTTCCGCTTCCTTCTTGCTGCGGCCGGTGCCGGTGCCGTACGAGACACCACCGACGCGGGCGGCAGCAGTGAAGGTCTTCTCGTGGTCCGGACCGGTCTCGGTGACCAGGTACTCCGGCACGCCAAGACCTTCGGCCGCCGTGAGCTCCTGGAGGCTGGTCTTCCAGTCCAGGCCGGCCCCGAGGTTCGAGGACTTCTCGATGAGCGGGTCGAAGAGCCGGTGGACCAGCTCCGAGGCCGCGTCGAGACCCTGGTCGAGGTAGACCGCGCCGATGACCGCTTCAAGGGTGTCGGCGAGGATGGAGGCCTTGTCCCGGCCGCCCGTGCCCTCTTCGCCCCGGCCGAGCCGGATGAAGGAGCCGAGGTCGAGGCCGCGCCCGACTTCCGCCAGTGCGCGCGAGTTGACCACCGCGGCCCGAAGCTTGGCCAGCTGGCCTTCGGGGAGGTCCGGGTGGGTCGTGTACAGCGTGTCCGTGACCACCAGGCCCAGCACGGAGTCCCCGAGGAACTCCAGGCGTTCGTTGGTGGGCAGGCCGCCGTTCTCGTACGCGTACGAGCGGTGGGTCAGTGCACGCACCAGAAGGGCGGACTCGAGTCGGTACCCGAGCCGCCCTTCCAGAAGCGTGTGGGACGAGGCCGCGTTGTTACTGTCTGCCTGCTTCTCAGCTTTGGACAGCTCAGACATTGCGCCTCTCACCAGCCGCTCAGACCTCGAGGACCTGGCGCTTGTTGTAGGTGCCGCAGCTCGGGCACGCGATGTGCTGGAGCTTCGGCTCCTGGCAACGCTCACACGAAACCAGGGTGGGGACCGCAGCCTTCCACTGCGACCGGCGGTGGCGCGTGTTGCTGCGCGACATCTTCCGCTTCGGAACAGCCACGGCTACTTCTCCTGCTTCTCGGCGGCGCTCTGAACGTCGTCAGATGCAGTGCCGCTCATGTTGTCCTTCTCGCCGTCCTGATCGGTAACGACGAGTTCCTGCAAAGCCGCCCAACGGATGTCGACGGCGTCGTGGTGGTGGTCCGGGTCGTCGTTGAGGCTGAGCCCGCAATCGGGGCACAGTCCCAGACAGTCCTCCCGGCACACCGGCTGCATCGGCAGTGCGAGCACCACCGCATCACGCAGCACGGGTTCGAGGTCGAACAATCCGTCCTCGAGGAAGAGCGTGTCCTCGTCGTCCTCGGCGTCGTCGGCCGGCTCCGCTTTGGCGCGGCCCCGGTCGTCGGCGTCAGGGTACGAGAACATCTCCTGGAAGTCCGCCTTGAGCTCGCGCCCGACGGCCTCCAGACACCTTACGCACTCCCCCGTCGCCGATGCACGGACGGTGCCTGTGACAAGCACCCCTTCCATGACCGACTCAAGGCGGAGGCTGAGCTTCACCGGAGCGCCTTCCGGCACTCCGATCACGCCGGCCAGACCGAGGTCCGCCGGTGCGTCGATCTCACGGGACAGCCGCTGCATGGCACCAGGACGCCGGCCCAGCTCGTGCGTGTCGAACACGAGGGGGTTGCGGTGGTCGAGGCGGGTATTCAGGGCCGTTCCTGCTTTCACAGATCGCTGAAGATCAAAGATTCCGCCGCTCAAGGGCAGCATGGATCGCGACGCATACGCGCGACCGAACAGCCAGGATACCCGGACCGGGGCCGTGCGCCCAATCCGGTGTCAGCGGCCCTGTTCGTACTGGCGCAGCTGATCCAGGTTGATCATGCTCGTGTCGAAGAAGCTGGTCTCATCGAGCGAGGGCTGCTGGGCCTGCTGCTCGGCCTGCTGATGCTGCTGGTGCTGCTGCGGCTGGTGGTAGGCGGCGTACGGGTCGGGCTGCTGCTGGTAGGCGGCGTACGGGTCCGGCTGCTGCTGGTAGCCCCCGTACGGGTCCGGGTAGGGCGCGGCATAGGCCGCCGCGGTGGAGCCGGTGCCGGCACCGGGGTAGGCGTCCTGCTGCTGGGCGGCGGGCTGCTGGTAGCCGTACGCGTCGTAGGGGGACTCCGGCCGGGCCGGTACGGGCGGCTGCACGTGAGCGGGCTCCGGCTCCGCGAGGCCCGCCAGGAAGTCGGAGTCGCTCGCCGAGCGGGACGGCTGGCCCGCGGCCGCGTCCTGGGCCGCCATGTGCACGCCCAGGTCGTCCGTCGGGACCCGGCCGAGCAGCTTCTGGCGGCCGCGGCCCACGGCCTCCAGGGTCTTGGAGAGCACCGCTTCGAAGGTCGCCAGCTTGGTGTCCACGTACGCGTCCGCCTGCTGCCGCTGCGTCTCGGGGTCGTGGCTGCGCTCGGGGGCGTCCGCGTCCGGGTAGCCGTCCTCGTCCAGACCCGGGCCGCGGCCCAGGAGCTTCTCCCGGCCCCGGTCCACCGAGCCGATCGTCTTGGTCAGCACGACCTCGAAGTTCGCGAGCTTGCTGTCGACGTAGTCGTCGGCTTCAGCCCGGATCTCCTCGGCCTCCCGGCGGGCCTCCTCCACGATGCGGTCGGCCTCGGCCTGCGAGCGCCGCGCGATCTCGGTGTCGGCGATCAGCGATCCGCGCTGGTCGTGGGCCGCGTCGATGATCCGCTCCGCCTCCCGGCGGGCCTCCTCCACCATCTGCTCCCGGCCGCCGAGCAGCTCCTGGGCCTGCGCGAGCGAGCCGGGGAGCGCCTGGCGCACCTCTTCGAGCTGGGCGAGCAGCTCGGCGCGGTTGATCACGCAGGAGGCCGACATCGGCATGGACCGGGCGCCGCCGACGGCTGCGACGATCTCGTCGAGCTTCTTCTGCACGTCCATGGGGGCTCGCACTCTCTCGGCCTCAGGCGGTTCCCGAGACGGACGGGTCGACTGTAAGGCCAGCGGGCGGGCCCCCGACACCGGCTGACGCCTCGTCAGCAGATCAGCGCTCGCGCAGCCGCTCCAGGAGCGCCGCGTGCACGTGTGCCGGCAGCAGGTGGGCGACGTCTCCGCCCCAGGCCGCCACTTCCTTGACCAGCGAGGAGGACAGGAAGCTGTAGGAGGGAATGGTCGGGACGAACAATGTCTCGACGCCCGACAGCCCCAGGTTCATCTGGGCCATCTGGAGCTCGTAGTCGAAGTCGCTGACCGCGCGCAGGCCCTTGACGATGGCCGGGATGTCCCGCTGCTTGCAGAAGTCGACGAGCAGTCCCCGGAAGGCCTCCACCTGGACGTTTCCGTAGTCCACCGTCGCCTCGCGGATCAGCTCGATCCGCTCCTCGACCGTGAACAGGCCCTTCTTCGACTCGTTGATCCCCACGGCGACGTGCACGACGTCGTACAGCCTGGAGGCGCGTCCGATGATGTCGAGGTGTCCGTTGTGGATGGGGTCGAAGGACCCCGGACAGACGGCGCGGCGCAACTGAACTCCCTCGTTCATGAGTCTTCGCGGGTGAAGGCGGCGCGGCCGTACCACAGGGTGCCCTCGCCGTACGTCCGCGACCGGAGCGGCTCGAAGCCCTCGGGCCACGGAAAGGCGCCGCTCCTCGTGCTGCGCTCCACGGTGACGAGCGCGCCGTCCGTGATCCAGCCATTGGACCGGAGTGTGAGCAGGATCTCCCGCAGGTCCGCGCTGTCCACCGCGTACGGCGGGTCCAGGAAGACGACGTCGTACGGGTCCCCGCCCGCGCGAGCGGCCACGATCTGCTCGGCCCTGCCGGCCCGGAACTCGGCCCCGGGCAGGCCCAGCGTCCTGATGTTGTCGCGGATCGCCTTGGCGGCCTTCGGGTCCGACTCGACCAGGAAGGCGTGGTCCGCGCCTCGGGAGAGGGCTTCCAGGCCGACGGCGCCGGAGCCGCCGTACAGGTCGAGCACCCGTGCCCCTTCGACTCCGTGCAGCGACTCCCAGGTGGAGAAGAGGCCTTCGCGCATCCGGTCCGAGGTCGGCCGGGTGCCGGTGCCGGGGGGCACGGCCAGCCGTCGCCCGCCGGCGCTGCCGGCGATCACGCGGGTCATCTGGGGTCCTTCGGTACGGCGGCAGGGGCAGCCGGGCGGTCCGCCGCGGCACTCCAACGATAGGTCGTACCGCTCAGCCCTTCTCCAGGTACCGCTCGCGCTCGGTGTCGAGGAGGGCGTCCAGCGCGGTCCGCAGGCCCGGCAGCCGCTCCAGAGCGGGGTCCGCGGCCACCACCCGGGTGGCTTCGTCCCGGGCCTGGGCGATGACCTCCTCGTCGTCGATGACGGCGAGCATGCGCAGCGAGGAGCGAACCCCCGACTGGGCCTGGCCCAGGACGTCGCCCTCGCGGCGCTGTTCGAGGTCGATCCGGGAGAGCTCGAAGCCGTCGAGGGTGGCGGCGACAGCGGCCAGCCTGGCCCGGGCGGGACTCGCCTCGTGCATCTCGCTGACCAGCAGGCACAGGCCTGGGGCGGAGCCGCGTCCGACGCGACCGCGCAGCTGGTGGAGCTGGGAGACGCCGAACCGGTCCGCGTCCATGATCACCATGACGGTGGCGTTGGGGACGTTCACGCCGACCTCGATGACGGTGGTGGCGACCAGCACCTTCACCTCGCCGGCCGTGAACCGGCGCATGACGTCGTCCTTGTCGGCGGGGTCCATCCGGCCGTGCAGCACCTCGACGCTCAGGCCGGCCAGCGGGCCCTGGCCGAGCTGCTCGGCGATCTCCAGGACGGCGAGCGGCGGCCTCCGGTCGGCGTCGTCCGCGGCCTGCTTCTTCCTTGGGTCGTCCTCCCCGTCCCCGATGCGCGGGCAGACCACGTACGCCTGGTGGCCCTTCTCCACCTCCTCGCGGACCCGCTCCCAGGCCCGGGCGAGGAAGTGCGGCTTGTCCTTGGCCGGCACCACATGGGTGGCGATCGGCGAGCGCCCGGCGGGCAACTGGTCGAGGACGGAGGTCTCCAGGTCGCCGAAGACGGTCATGGCGACGGTGCGCGGGATCGGGGTGGCGGTCATCACCAGCAGGTGCGGTGGCTGCTTGCCCTTGGAGCGCAGCGCGTCGCGCTGCTCTACGCCGAAGCGGTGCTGCTCGTCCACGACGACCAGGCCGAGGTCGTCGAACCGCACTTTGTCCTCGATCAGCGCGTGCGTGCCGATGACGATCCCGGCCTCCTTGGTGACCAGGTCGAGCAGGGCCTGCCGGCGTGCCGGCATCCCCATCGACCCGGTGAGCAGCACGACCTTGGTGCCCTGTTCGCAGCCGCCGAGCATGCCGCCTTCGGCCAGTCCGCCCATCATCTCGACGATGGAGCGGTGGTGCTGCTGGGCGAGCACCTCGGTGGGCGCGAGCATCGCCGCCTGCCCGCCGGAGTCCACGACGGCCAGCATCGCCCGCAGGGCCACCATGGTGTTGTGCGTCACGGTGAAGTGGTCCGTCACGTACGCGTGGCTCGGATGCTCGACCCGGATGCACTGCACCGGCTTGGGGCCCACGTGCTCCACGGCCCGGATGGCGCGCCGCCGAGTGCCGGACTCCGGCCGCGGCCGCTTGCGGGCCGCCTCGCGTCGCAGCCGGAACGGCTCGAACTCGTCGGGCAGCGCCACGGAGACGCCGGACACCGCCTCACCGGGCAGCACCCGGGCATCTCCGCCGAGGGAGCGCACGAGCCAGGCCACGTCCTGTGCCAACCGGAGGGAGGCGGAGCGGAACGAGATGCCCGCTCCGTCCGCTTGTACCGTCCCGTCCGCGTCCATGAGGCCTTGCAGGACCGCAAGGCGGTCCTTGACCGGTGCGTTCTTGTAGACGTCCGGAACGAAGATGTCGTGCGGGGCCACGCCCCGCAGCCCCAGGCCCCGTACCGCCCGGCCGACCGGACCGGGCCCGGCGGCCGCCTCGTGGTGCGGGGCGAGCGCGGCCTCGGCCGCCGCCAGGATCTCCCGGTCCGCGGTGGACAGGTCCAGGTCGTGCCGGAAGGAGCCGGCTCCGAGGAGCACGCCCGTCAGGTAGGGATCGAGGGGCCGGCGGTCACCGGTCCCGAGATCCACGGGAACGGCCACCGGCAGGTACCACCTGGCAGAACCGTCGGCCTCGTGGAGGTCCGCCCTGATCTCCCTCGTGGTCAGCACCGCGGGTTCCTGGCCGCGGCTCCATCCGCGGCTCGTGCCGACGATCCACAGGTGTTCGTCGTCGCACTCGACAGTGCTCCCGTCCGAGAGCACCACCCGCCACACCTCGCGCTCCCCCTGCGGGAAGACTGCCCCCACGCGGGCGGTCTCACCGGATGGCACCACCACCTCGTCCCCCACCCCGATGTCTCCCATCGGCCGGAAACCCGTGGGGGTGAGCACCAGTGAATCGAGGGGCTGGGCCTTGCCCGAGCCGACCTCGCCCTGGAGGAGACGGTGCATGGGGTGGCTGGTGGCGAGGTCGTCGAAGATCTCCTTCGAGACCTTCTGCTGGCCCTCGGTGAGGGTGAAGGGCAGGGTGGCGTCGAAGGCGTCGAGCAGGCCGCCGGGGGCGGGGCGGCGCGGTACGGCCGGGAGCTGGGCGTCGGCGTGGCGGCGGCGGGCCAGGGCGACCTGGAGGACGAAGGCCTCGTCCCACTTCAGTCGCTGCCGGGCGTCCTCGATGTCGGCCTTGGCGGCCGGCCGGTGGATCTTCAGCAGGGCTTCGGGGAGCGGGAGCAGCCCGCGGCCCTCGCGCAGGGCGGGCGGCAGCGGGTCGACGACCTCCCTGGCGCTGGGCAGCACGGCGTCCACGCATTTGGCGATCTTCCAGGATTCCAGCTTCGCGCAGGCCGGGTAGATCGGGATCAGCTGGTTGGCGAAGGCGGTGGCGGCGTCCCGGTCGGAGGCGTCAGCGCCGAGCGGTTCGTACGCCGGGTGCGCGAGTTGGAGCTTGCGGTTGAACAGGGAGACCTTGCCGGCGAACATCGCGCGGCTGCCCGGGAGCAGTTCCTTGTGCGGCTTGTGGACGCCGGCGCCGAAGAAGACCAGCTGGAGCCGGCCGCTGCCGTCGGTGATGGTCACCTCCAGCCGCTTGCCCCGGCCCCCGTTGAAGGTCAGGACGCGGGCGTCGGCGACCTGCGCGACAACGGTCACGTGCTCGTCGATCTGGCCGGCGAGCTCGGCCAGCGGGGTCAGCTCGCCGCGCTCGGCGTACCGCCTCGGGTAGTGGTGGAGCAGGTCCAGGGCCGTGTGCAGGCCGAGCTGCTCGGCCAGCACCTTGGCGGTGGCGGGACCGAGTGTCTTCTTGAGGTCTTCGTCGAGCGCGGGCACGTGTTCCATTGCACACCATGGCGCTGACAAGCCCGCTATTCCACCCCGATGAGGAGCGGCGCCGAGTACCGACCGCCCCGGTAGGTGACGGTGTCCACCGCCAGGTGCCCGGACTGCACGTGGGCCTGGAGGTGTTCGGCGACGGCGTCCGGCACCTCCGGACCGAGGACCAGGGTGACGAGTTCGCCGCCGGAGCCGAGCATCCGGTCCAGCACCGCCACGGCGGTCTCGGCCAGGCCCGCTCCGATCACGGCGACGTCGCCGTCGATCAGACCGAGCACGTCTCCGGCCTGGCAGATACCGGCCGAGGTGAAGGACTGGCGTTCGGCGACGGCCAGTTCCCCGTAGCGGGTGGCGCCGGCGGCCGCGGTCATGGCGACCACGTCCTCGTCGAAGCTGCCCTGCGGGTCGTGCACGGCGAGCGCGGCCAGGCCCTGGACCGCGGAGCGGGTGGGGATCACCGCGACGCGCACGCCCTCGGCACGGGCCTGTTCGGCGGCGGTGGCCGCGGCCGCGCGCAGTTCCGCGCGGCCCGGCAGGAGCACCACCTCGCGGGCGTGGGCGCGGCGTACGGCGTCGAGGAGCTCGGCAGCGGCCGGGACCTCGCCGGGGCGCACGAGCACGGTGGTCGCGCCGGCCCCGGCGCACAGGTCCACCAGTCCCTCGCCGGGGACCAGGGCAACCACGGCGCGCTGGGCGCGCTCGCCGCGGCCGCGGCGGCGCTCGTCGCCGAAGTGCGTGATCCGGATCCGGTAGGGCCGTCCGGCGACGACCCCGGCCTCCACGGCCGCACCGGGGTCGTCGACGTGGACGTGGACGTTCCACAGCCCGTCGCCGCCGACGACGACCAGAGAGTCGCCGAGGCCGTCGAGCTGTGCGCGCAGTTCCGCGACCGCCGCGTCCGAGGCCTCCAGCAGGTAGATCACCTCGTACGCGGGCCCGTCCTCGTGCTGTTCGCAGGGGTCGGTCGGCCGCGGGCCGGACACCGCGGGCCGGCCGGCCGCCGGTTCGGCGGCCGGCTCCTGGCCGGACAGGGCCTGCCAGAGGGCGCCGAGCACGGCGACCAGTCCGCAGCCTCCGGCGTCGACCACCCCGGCCCGGCCCAGCGCGGCGAGCTGCCCGGGGGTCTCGGCGAGTGCGGCGCGGGCGCCGTCATAGGCGGCGCGGGCCACGTCGGCCGCGGTACCGGCGGCCTCCGAGGCCGCTTCGCCGGCCCGGGCGGCGGCGCCCGCGACGGTGAGCATGGTGCCCTCCACCGGATGGGCGACGGCCGCGTACGCCTCTTCCGCGGCCCGGCTGAGTGCGCGGGCGAGCAGCCCGCCGGGGCCGGTCCGCCCGCCTCCGGACTCGGCCTCGGGCTCGGCCTCGGGCTCGGCCTCGGGCTCGGCGCCGAGCACGTCGGCCACTCCGCGCAGCAGCTGCGCGAGGATCGTCCCGGAGTTCCCCCGGGCGCCGACGAGCGCGCCGTGCGCCCAGGCCCGTACGGCCTCGGACAGGGTGGTCGGCGCCACGGTCCGGCCGGCCGCGTCCCCGAAGGTGTCCGCCAGCGCGCGGTCGGCCGACTCGGCGGTGAGGTAGAGGTTGGTGCCGGTGTCCGCGTCGGCGACCGGGTAGACGTTGATCGCGTCGATGTCCTCGCGGGCCCGCCCCAGCGCGGCCAGGGCGAGCGAGCTCCAGGTGCGCACTGCCTCGGCGTCGAGCTCGTCTGCGGGCTGCGGCTGCGGCTCGTGCGGCACCGGGCGTTCCTCCTTGTGCGGGCCAGGGTTCACCGCAGGGTAACGAAGGACCGCGCTCCCGGGGCCGGGACCGCGGGGCGGGGTTGCCGGCCGCCATGGTAGTTTTCTTGGACGGGCGCAGTCGTTGTATGCTGCTCCGGTTGCCCGATGAGAGTCGGGTCTTTCCCCGGCAAACCACTTCAGACCTCTGATCCGGTGCGCCGGATTCACTGTAATTGCATCTGAAGTCTTTGGAGTGACCTGTGGCTGCCAACTGCGACGTTTGCGCCAAGGGGCCGAGCTTCGGCAACAACATCTCCCACTCGCACCGCCGCACCTCGCGTCGCTGGAACCCGAACATCCAGCGCGTTCGTGCCGTGGTCAATGGGACGCCGAAGCGCCTCAACGCCTGCACCTCGTGCATCAAGGCCGGCAAGGTCTCGCGCTGACGCCCGTCGTAGCGCAGCCCCTTCCGGTTGCCAAGAAGGCCGGTTCACCTCTGGTGAACCGGCCTTTTGCCTTGTCCGGGGGGTTCCGGAGGCCGCAACCCCGGGGGCCGGGGCAGGATCACCGCAATCGCCAGGCGTGATCCACCGGGCCGATGCCCCCGCCGAGTGCGAAGCCGCCGGCGATGCCGCCCGTCACGTACTCCTTGGCGGCCGTGACGGCTTCCGGGACCGACAGGCCCTTGGCCAGGCCGGCCGCGATGGCGCTGGCGAGGGTGCAGCCCGTCCCGTGGGTGTGCCGGTTGGAGTGCCGAGGAGCACGCAGCCACCGTTCCGCGGCGCCGTCGGTGAGCAGGTCCACGGCCTCGTCGCCGTGCGCCGCGAGGTGCCCGCCCTTGATCAGCGCCCAGCGGGGTCCGTGGCCGAGGATCGCGTCGGCGGCACGGCGCATGTCGTCCTCGCTCTCCACCACGATGCCGGTGAGCTGGGCGACCTCGTCCAGGTTGGGCGTGGCCACGGTGGCCCGCGGCAGCAGCTCCGTGCGTACGGCGTCCAGCGCCGAGGCGGCGAGCAGGGCGTCCCCGTGCTTGGAGACGCCGACGGGGTCGACGACGGCCGGGGCCGCGGTGTCGGCCAACAACGCGGCCACCGTCTCGACGAGCAGGCTGGAGGAGAGCATGCCGGTCTTCACGGCGTCCACGCCGATGTCGTCCACGACGGCCCGGTACTGGGCCGTGACGGCCTCGGCGGGCAGCTCCCAGGCTCCCCGTACCCCGAGTGAGTTCTGCGCGGTCACGGCGGTCACCACGCTCATGCCGTGCACGCCGAGCGCCAGCATGGTCTTGAGGTCGGCCTGGATGCCCGCGCCGCCGCCGGAGTCCGATCCGGCGACGGTCAGGCACAGCGGCGGTGCCGTGTTCACGTCGTGCCGTCCTGGGCGACCGGGTCGGCTCCGAAGTGGTCCCAGCCGCCGGTGCTGGTCCAGGGCGCGCCGTCGACGGTCACCTGGGGCAGGGCCGAGCGGTTGAGGACCTCGCCGATGACCTTCCAGCGCGCGGGGAGCTTCACGTCGGGCGGGAAGGTCGCCACGATCGCGTGGTCCTCTCCCCCGGTGAGCACCCACTGCAGCGGGTCCACGCCGACGGCCTGGCCGATGTCGTGCATCTGCGTCGGGATGTCGACGGCGGCCGAGCGCAGGTCGATGCGTACCTTGCTGGCCTCGGCGATGTGCCCGAGGTCGGCGATCAGGCCGTCGCTGACGTCGGTCATGGCACTGGCGCCGAGCCCGGCGGCCGCGGGACCGGCGTGGTACGGCGGTTCGGGACGCCGGTGGGCCTCCACGAACGCCCGCGGGGAGCGGAAGCCGCGCGAGAGCACGGCGAAGCCGGCCGCGGACCAGCCGAGCCAGCCGGTGACGGCGACGACGTCGCCGGGCTGGGCGCCGGAACGCAGGACCGGCTCGTGGTTGCGCAGGTCGCCGAGAGCGGTGATGGAGACGGTGATGGTGTCCCCGCGGACCACGTCCCCGCCGACCACGGCGGCGCCGGCGACCTGGCACTCGTCGCGGATGCCGTCCATGAGCTCGGTGGGCCAGGTGACCGGGAGTTCGGCGGGCACGACGAGGCCGAGCAGCAGCGCGGTCGGCACCGCGCCCATGGCCGCGATGTCCGCCAGGTTCTGCGCGGCGGCCTTGCGGCCGACGTCGTAGGCCGTGGACCAGTCGCGCCGGAAGTGCCGGCCCTCCAGCAGGATGTCGGTGCTCGCCACGACGCGCCGGTCGGGGGCCGACACCACGGCGGCGTCGTCGCCCGGTCCGAGCCGGACCGCCGGGGTGGTGGTGAGCCGTGAGGTGAGCTCCCTGATCAGCCCGAACTCCCCCAGCTCGCCGACAGTGCCCTTCATCGCTGTGCCCCTTCTTGCCCAGTCCGCTTGCGGTCGCGAGCCGTCACAGCTCTGGGTACCGTCAACAGATACGTCAACTTGTGCTCTCCGTACGCCCCGCTGTGCGTGGCGCCGGGCCCGCAGGTCTCCCCGTGGCGCACGGCGACGCGGTACCGTGGCGTCCCTTCTTCCCCCGGCCCTGTCCATCGTGTGGGGTCCACCCGAAGATTAGGGGAAATGATCCTCGTGGCCGCCCTGGAGGTTCCGTGGTACAGGCGTACATCCTCATCCAGACCGAAGTGGGCAAGGCGTCGTTCGTCGCCGAGTCCATCGGCCAGATCCCGGGGGTGATCCAGGCCGAGGACGTGACAGGTCCGTACGACGTGATCGTGCGCGCCCAGGCCGACACCGTGGACGAGCTCGGCCGTATGGTCGTGGCCAAGGTCCAGCAGGTGGAGGGCATCACCCGCACCCTGACCTGTCCGGTGGTCCATCTGTAGCCCCCGTCTACTCTTGGCCGGTGATGTCCCTCCACCGCCGGCCCGTCCGTGTCCTGGCCATGCCCGTCGCCCTGGTCCTGTCCGCCCTGGCCGCATGCACCCCGGGCGACACCGGGGCCCGGGTGGAACCGCCACCCGCACCGCCGGCCGACGTCGCGGGGTTCTGTGCGGCACTGCACAAGGAGCTCCCGGAGACGGTGGCCGGCCTGGCCCGGACCCGGACCGAACCGGAGTCCGACCTGACCGCCTCGTGGGGCGGCTCGGCGATCGTACTGCGGTGCGGGATCGCCAAGCCTCCCAAGATGCTGGATCCGAAGCAGGAGGGCGTCCATGTGAACGACGTGGCCTGGCTGCTGGAGAAGCTCGGCGACGGCGGTTTCCGTTTCACCACCGGGCTGCGGCTGGCCTACACGGAGGTGCGGGTCGACGAGGAGCATGCCACGGACGCGGGGATGCTCGTCGGTCTGTCCACGGCCATCGCCGCGACCGTGCCCGAGGGCATCGCCTCCTACTGAGCTCCGGCACACCGCCGCCCGCCGCCCGCCCTCGTGCAAGGCGGCCGGCGGGCGGCGGTACGCGGTGCTAGCGCAGCCCCGTGGAGCGGCGCAGGGCGGCCTGGATCAGGCGGTCCACCAGCTCGGGGTACGCGACGCCGGACTTCTCCCACATCAGCGGGTACATCGAGATCGGCGTGAAACCGGGCATGGTGTTGATCTCGTTGATGACGAATTCGCCGTCCTCGGTGAGGAAGAAGTCGGCCCGCACGAGGCCCTCGCAGGACGCCGCCTCGAAGGCCTCGACCGCGAGCCGCTGCACCTCGGCCGTCTGCTCCGGGGTGAGCGGGGCGGGCACGATCCCGGAGGCGGAGTCGATGTACTTCGCCTCGAAGTCGTAGAAGTCGTGGCTGGACACCGGCGGGATCTCGGCGGGCACGCTCGCGCGCGGCCCGTCCTCGAACTCCAGGACGCCGCACTCGATCTCGCGGCCGCGCAGCAGCGCCTCCACGATGATCTTCGGGTCGTGGCGGCGGGCCTCCCTGACCGCGGCCTCCAGACCGGAGGCGTCGTCGACCTTGGTGATGCCGATCGAGGAGCCGGCCCGGGCGGGCTTCACGAAGAGCGGCCAGCCGTGCTCGGCGGCGAAGTCCAGGATCCTGGCCGTGGCGGCCTCCCGGTCGGCTTCCCACTCGCGGGGGCGGATGGTCACGTAGGGGCCGACGCGCAACCCGAAGGACGTGAACACCCGCTTCATGTAGTCCTTGTCCTGCCCGACGGCGGACGCGAGGACGCCCGAGCCGACGTACGGGATGCCGGAGAGCTCCAGAAGGCCCTGGAGGGTGCCGTCCTCGCCGTAGGGGCCGTGCAGCACGGGGAAGACGACGTCGACCTCGCCCAGGGCCTTCGGGACGGCTCCGGGCTCGGTGTAGACGACCTGGCGGCTGGCCGGGTCGACCGAGAGCACGACGGCGCCGTCCTCGGACTCGGCGAGCTCCTCGACGCTCGGGAGCCTGCGGTCTGAGATGGCCATCCGCGCGGGCTCGTCCGCGGTCAGCGCCCACCGGCCGTCCGTGGTGATGCCGATGGGCAGCACCTCGTACCTGGACCGGTCGATGGAGCGCAGCACGGCGCCCGCCGTGACGACCGAGATGGCGTGTTCCGAGCTGCGGCCGCCGAACACGACGGCAACGCGGGGCTTGCGGCCCTGCTGCTCAGGGGTCTGGGGGAGGTTCTCGCTGCTCATATCGGCATGAGAGTACCCGCTCATGCGTCCGGGAAGGAGTCAGCGACGTTCCGGTTTGGCGCTGCGGCCCATCAGCTCCTTCAGGGCCACGAGGGTGGGCTTGCCGTGATGGACGATGTCCACGACCGTCTCGGTGATCGGCATGTCGACCCCGTGGCGGCCCGCCAGATCGGCCACCGACTGGCAGGACTTGACTCCCTCGGCGGTCTGCTTGGTGACCGCGATGGTCTCCTCCAGGGTCATTCCGCGGCCGAGGTTGGTGCCGAAGGTGTGGTTCCGGGAGAGGGGCGAGGAGCAGGTGGCGACCAGGTCACCGAGGCCCGCGAGGCCGGAGAAGGTGAGCGGGTCGGCCCCCATGGCCACGCCCAGGCGGGTCGCTTCGGCCAGTCCGCGGGTGATGAGCGAGCCCTTGGTGTTGTCGCCGAGGCCCATGCCGTCCGCGATGCCGACGGCGAGGCCGATGACGTTCTTGACGGCACCGCCGAGCTCGCAGCCGATGACGTCGGTGCTCGTGTACGGGCGGAAGTAGGCGGTGTGGCAAGCGGCCTGCAGGCGCTGGGCGACGGCCTCGTCCACACAGGCGACGACGGAGGCCGCGGGCTGGCGGGCGGCGATCTCGGCGGCCAGGTTGGGGCCGGTGACGACGGCGATGCGCTCGGCGGGGACCTTGGCCACCTCCTCGATGACCTCGCTCATCCGCTTGGCGGTGCCGAGTTCGATGCCCTTCATGAGGGAAACGAGGACCGTGTCGGGGGCCAGCAGCGGCGCCCAGGCGGCCAGGTTGTCGCGCAGGGTCTGGGAGGGGACGGCCAGGACGGTGAAGTCGGCGCCGGCGGCGGCCTCGGCCGGGTCGCCGGTGGCTCGGATGTTCGCGGGGAGTTCGACGTCGGGGAAGTAGTCCGGGTTGGTCCGGCCGGTGTTGATGGCGTCGACGACCTCGCCGCGGCGGCCCCACAGGGTCACCTCGCAGCCGGCGTCGGCGAGCACGATGGCGAAGGCCGTGCCCCAGGAGCCCGTGCCGAAGACGGTCGCCTTCGTAGGACGTGTCACTTCTTGCCCTCCCCTGCGGCCTTGCGCCGCTGTTCCGCCCTGGCGTGGCGATGGTCGTACGGCTGCGCGGGCGCGGTCTCCCCGCGCACCTCCTCCAGGAGGCCGGTGATGGCCGCCATGACCACCTCGGTGACTTCCTTGAGGACGTCCGGAGTCGGCTCCCGGTCGTAGTAGGCGGAGAGGTCGACGGGCGGTCCGGCGAGCACCCGGAGGGTCTTGCGCGGAAACAGCCGGACCTTGTTCTCCTTGGCGTAGGGAGGCATGACCAGGTTGGCTCCCCACTGGGCCACCGGGATGACGGGGGCCCGGGTCATCAGCGCGACGCGGGCCACGCCGGTCTTGCCGGCCATCGGCCACATCTCGGGATCGCGGGTGAGGGTGCCCTCCGGGTAGAAGGCCACGCATTCGCCGCGCTCGATCGCGTCCACGGCGGCCCGGAACGCATCGAGGGCGTTGGTGCTCTCCCGGTAGACGGGGATCTGGCCGCTGCCGCGCAGGATCGCCCCGACGAAGGGGACCTTGAAGAGGGCGGCCTTGGCGAGCAGTCGGGGCACCCGGCCGGTGTTGTACTGGAAGTGCGCGTAGGAGAGCGGGTCCAGGTACGAGTTGTGGTTGACGGCGGTGATGAAGCCGCCCTCGGCCGGAATGTGCTCCATTCCCCGCCAGTCCCGCTTGAAGAGCACTACCAGCGGCGGTTTTGCGATGACCGCCGCCAGGCGGTACCAGAAGCCGATTCTGCGGCGGGACACTCGGACACCTTCCTCTAGGACCGGTGCGCGGCTGGGGCACCTCGTCGTCGGCCGGACAAGTGTCACCCCGGGCCCGGTCTCTGTCGAGAACACGGTACGCCCCGCTCACACCGCCGGGCTCCCGGGCTGCCCGGGCAAAGGCGACAATGGGCCGACACATGACCCGGCCATGACCTGTCCTTGGCCCGGGGAGGGCGCGGCGCGCACCGGAGGAAAGGGGTCCGACACGAACGCCGTCTGGAGTCTGGTGGTCCCGTTGAAGCCCCTGTCGGTGGCCAAGAGCCGTCTGGCGGCAGCGGTGGGGGCCTCACGCCCGGGTCTGGCCCTGGCCTTCGCCCAGGACACCGTCGCGGGGGCGCTGGCCTGCGCCGCGGTCGCGGACGTGGTGGTGGTCACGGACGATCCCGCGGCCGGGGTGGAACTGGCCAGGTTGGGGGCGCGGATCGTCCCGGACGTCCCGGCGGCCGGGCTCAACGCGGCCCTGGTCCACGGTGCACGGGCGGCGCGGGAACGGCGGCCCGCCGCCGCGGTCGCGGCGATGAACGCCGACCTTCCGGCACTGCGACCCCCGGAATTGCTACGCGTGCTCGAAAACGCCTCGGTATTTCCACGCGCATTTCTGGCGGATGCCGCCGGAATCGGGACGACTCTGCTTTCCGCAGCGGCGGACGTGGAATTGGCCCCTTCCTTCGGGGGCCCTTCGCGGGCGAGGCATTCCGCCTCGGGGGCCGTCGAAATCGCACTGACGGACGTCGACAGCGTGCGAAGGGATGTGGACACCGCGGCGGACCTGCGGACGGCGCTCGCCCTGGGCGTGGGGCGTCACACGGCCCGATACAGTGCGGCTATGCAGGCGACCGCGTACACGTACGACTCCCAGACCCGCAGCGGCAGTGTGCTGCTGGACGACGGCACCCCGGTGTCCTTCGAGGCCCCGGCGTTCGACGCGGGCGGTCTGCGGCTGTTGCGTCCCGGACAGCGGGTCCGCATCGAGACGGACGGCGCGGGCGCGGAGCTGCGGATCACGCTGATCACGCTCCAGACCTTCTGAACCGGTCCGGCACGGCGTCCGCGGGGCACCCGGCGACCCCGGAACGCACCGCGGGCCGGCTTCCCCGAGGAGGGAAGCCGGCCCGGCGTGTGTGACTCGTGCCCCTACTTCTTGCGGGCGGTGGTCTTCTTCGCGGTGGCCTTGCGGGTCGCCGTCTTCTTGGCCGGCGCCTTCGTCGCCGCGGTGGCCTTCTTGGCCGCCGGGGCGGTCTTCTTCGCGGCGGCGGTGGTCTTCTTCGCCGCGGCCGTGGCCTTCTTGGCGGTGGTGGTCTTCTTGGCGGTCGCCGTCGCCTTCTTCGCCGCGGCCGTGCTCTTCGCCGCCGTCTTCTTGGCGGTCGCGGTGGTCTTCTTCGCCGCGGTCTTCTTTGCGACCGTGGTCTTTGCCGCCGCCTTCTTGGCGGTGGTGGCCTTCTTCGCGGCGGCCTTCTTGACCGTCGCGGAGGCACCGCCGGTGAGGCTGCCCTTCGGCGCCTTCTTCACCGACACCTCGCCGCCCTTGGGCAGCTTCTTGGTGCCGCTGACCAGGTCCTTGAAGCCCTGGCCGGCTCGGAATCGGGGCACCGAGGTCTTCTTGACCCGGACGCGCTCACCCGTCTGCGGGTTGCGGGCGTAACGGGCCGGACGGTCGACCTTCTCGAACGAGCCGAAGCCCGTGACCGAGACCCGGTCGCCCGCGACGGTAGCGCGGACGATGGCGTCCAGTACCGCGTCGACAGCGTCCGCGGCCTGCTGGCGGCCGCCCAGCTTGTCGGCAATCGCTTCTACGAGCTGCGCCTTGTTCACGTCTTCCCCTTCGGAGACTTCGCCAGAACGAATGTGTTCAAGCTTATTTCGCACGTTAGGCGGATATATACCGCAAATCAAACACGAAACGGGCTAATCACCCTAGTGCCGCAACGCCGGAGGCGGTTACGGAGTTCCTTCGCATCAGTCGCCTTCAGGGAATCGACCCTCGTCGAGGTCCTTCATCAACCTGTCCAGGCGCCTTGCCGCATCGGCGAGATCGTGCTTCGCCGCGGCCGTGACGACCAACAGCTTCCGGGACAGCGCCATCCTTACGCCCTCCGGGACTTGCAGTGAGCGCACCCGTGTGTGTGCTTCTTTCAGCCGGTCCGCGACGAGTTCGTAGAGCTCGAGTTGACTGTCGCGTTCCATGCACAGATTGTGCCATCTGGGGCGAGTTGTCGCCTCACGGGGCCTCAACAAACGACTGTGCCCCCCGCCGGAGGGCGGGGGGCACGGTGTTGTCGACGCGATCAGCCGGGGCTGAATAAGCGCTGATCAGGCAGGAATCAGGCCTGAATCGTGCTCGGTTTGAAGGCGGGGCGGGTGCTTTCGTAGGTGGCGATGTCCGCTTCGTTCTGAAGGGTGAGCGAGATGTCGTCGAGGCCTTCGAGGAGGCGCCAGCGGGCGTTGTCGTCGAGTTCGAACTCGGCCACGACGCCTTCGGCGCGCACCTGGCGGTCGACGAGGTCGACGGTGATCTCGGCGGTGGGGTCGGCCTCGGTCAGCTTCCACAGACGCTCGACGGTCTCCTGCGGCAGGACCACGGTCAGCAGGCCGTTCTTCAGCGAGTTCCCGCGGAAGATGTCGGCGAAGCGGGAGGAGATGACCGCCTTGAAGCCGAAGTTCTGCAGGGCCCAGACGGCGTGCTCGCGCGAGGATCCGGTGCCGAAGTCGGGGCCGGCGACGAGCACGGTCGCACCGGCGCGCTCCGGACGGTTCGTGACGAACTCCGGGTCCTTGCGCCAGGCCTCGAAGAGCCCGTCCTCGAAGCCGTCGCGGGTGATCTTCTTGAGCCAGTGGGCCGGGATGATCTGGTCGGTGTCGACGTTGCTGCGGCGCAGCGGGACGGCCCGGCCGGTGTGGACGGTGAAGGCTTCCATGGTTCAGACTCCGGCGGTCGCGTCGGCGGCGGACAGGTCGGCGGGCGAGGCCAGATGGCCCAGCACCGCTGTGGCGGCGGCCACCTGCGGGGACACCAGGTGGGTACGCCCGCCCTTGCCCTGCCGGCCCTCGAAGTTGCGGTTGGAGGTGGACGCGGAGCGTTCACCGGGCGCCAGTTGGTCGGGGTTCATGCCCAGGCACATCGAACAGCCCGCGTGCCGCCACTCGGCCCCGGCCTCCTTGAAGACCTTGTCCAGGCCCTCTTCCACGGCCTGGAGGGCCACGCGGACCGACCCCGGAACGACGAGCATCCGTACCCCGTCGGCGACTTTGCGGCCCTCGATGATCCCGGCCACGGCGCGCAGGTCCTCGATGCGGCCGTTGGTGCAGGAACCTACGAAGACGGTGTCGACCGTGATGTCGCGCAGCGGCTGCCCGGCGGTCAACCCCATGTACTCCAGGGCCTTTTCGGCGGCGAGGCGCTCCGAAGCGTCCTCGTACGAAGCCGGGTCGGGGACGCTGGCCGACAGCGGCGCGCCCTGGCCCGGGTTGGTGCCCCAGGTGACGAACGGGGACAGCGCGGAGCCGTCGATGACGACCTCGGCGTCGAAGACCGCGTCCTCGTCGGTGCGCAGGGTCTTCCAGTACGCGACGGCCGCGTCCCAGTCCTCGCCCACCGGGGCGTGGTCGCGGCCCCGGAGGTAGTCGAAGGTGGTCTGATCGGGGGCGATCATGCCCGCCCGGGCGCCGGCCTCGATCGACATGTTGCAGATGGTCATGCGGGCTTCCATCGAGAGCTTCTCGACGGCCTCGCCGCGGTACTCCAGGATGTAGCCCTGGCCACCGCCGGTGCCGATCCTCGCGATGATCGCCAGGATCAGGTCCTTCGCGGTGACCCCGTCGGCCAGCTCTCCGGTGACCGTGATCGCCATGGTCTTCGGACGGGCCAGCGGCAGGGTCTGGGTGGCCAGCACGTGCTCGACCTGACTCGTGCCGATACCGAAGGCCAGCGCACCGAAGGCACCGTGCGTGGAGGTGTGCGAGTCACCGCAGACCACCGTCATGCCCGGCTGGGTCAACCCCAGCTGCGGCCCCACGACGTGGACCACGCCCTGCTCGACGTCGCCCAGCGGATGCAGGCGCACACCGAACTCGGCGCAGTTCCTGCGCAGCGTCTCCAGCTGCGCCCGGGAGACCGGGTCCGCGATCGGCTTGTCGATGTCGAGGGTGGGGGTGTTGTGGTCCTCGGTCGCGATGGTGAGGTCGAGGCGCCGGACCTTGCGGCCGGCCTGGCGCAGCCCCTCGAAGGCCTGCGGGCTGGTCACCTCGTGCAGCAGGTGCAGATCGATGAAGAGGAGGTCGGGCTCGCCCTCGGCGCGCCGGACGACATGGTCGTCCCAGACCTTCTCCGCGAGTGTCCTACCCATCGCTTTCCCTCCGGCCGGCGGGTTGTGCCGGCGCTTCATAGAGATCTCGTGCCGCCAGACGCCCGTACCCCACGTCCCGGACGACGGCTCGGACCCAGTGGTTCGTGGACCCGCACATACAGACTCGCTGGTTCTTGGAAAAATTGAACTTGCGTTTCACAGTGTGAGACGTGAATATCGTTTCATGGACAACTCTAGCGGCGTCGGCGTTCTCGACAAGGCAGCTCTGGTATTGAGCGCACTGGAGTCCGGTCCGGCCACCCTCGCCGGGCTGGTCGCGGCGACAGGGCTCGCACGACCCACGGCACATCGCCTTGCCGTGGCACTGGAACACCACCGGATGGTGGCGAGGGACATGCAGGGCCGGTTCATCCTCGGCCCGCGGCTGGCGGAGCTCGCCGCCGCGGCCGGCGAGGACCGACTGCTGGCCACGGCGGGACCGGTACTCACCCACCTCCGTGATGTGACGGGCGAGAGCGCACAGCTCTACCGTCGCCAGGGAGACATGCGTATCTGCGTGGCGGCGGCGGAACGACTGTCGGGCCTTCGGGACACCGTCCCGGTCGGCTCCACGCTGCCGATGAAGGCCGGCTCGGCCGCCCAGATCCTGATGGCCTGGGAGGAGCCCGAGCGCCTCCACCGCGGCCTGCAGGGCGCGCGCTTCACGGCGACGGCTCTCTCGGGCGTACGGCGCCGCGGCTGGGCGCAGTCGATCGGCGAGCGGGAGCCCGGTGTGGCATCCGTCTCGGCGCCGGTGCGCGGGCCGTCGAACCGCGTGGTGGCCTCGGTGTCGGTGTCCGGGCCGATCGAGCGGCTGACCCGCCACCCGGGCCGCATGCACGCCCAGGCCGTCATCGACGCGGCTGCACGGCTGACGGAGGCGCTGCGCCGCTCCGGCTGACGCCGGCCCCCCATCCCTTCACCCCCGGGCCCGGGGGCGCGTACGACGCCGCACACGTCCGAACACGCGCCGCCGGGCCCGCACTTGCGTCCGCGCCGGCCCGACGGAACACAGCGAAGAGGCCCTCCGCGGTGAACGCGGAGGGCCTCTTCCATGCGTACCCCCGACCGGATTCGAACCGGCGCTACCGCCTTGAGAGGGCGGCGTGCTAGGCCGCTACACAACGGGGGCTTGCTTGTACTGCGCTGGGCTACCAGGACTCGAACCTAGAACAAAGGAACCAGAAACCTTCGTGTTGCCAATTACACCATAGCCCAATGTGGTCTATACCAGACCAGTACCCCCGACCGGATTCGAACCGGCGCTACCGCCTTGAGAGGGCGGCGTGCTAGGCCGCTACACAACGGGGGCCCTAGCGATCCTGCATCAAGACGTCCGGGAGCTACCCAAAGGAGATCTTGCGGGAAGGATCTGTACCCCCGACCGGATTCGAACCGGCGCTACCGCCTTGAGAGGGCGGCGTGCTAGGCCGCTACACAACGGGGGCAAAGCACTGCGTTACTGCTGCACTGCGCTGGGGTACCAGGACTCGAACCTAGAATAAGGGAACCAGAAACCCTCGTGTTGCCAATTACACTATACCCCACCGAAAGTCAAGCCCTTGGGGCTTTTGTTTCGAGTGGCGCCTCCGTCCGGCCTTTCGGCCCGCTCCGGCGGCGCAGAAAGAACATTACCGGATGCCTGACCGTGCTCCAAAACGGGTATCCCGTGCCAGCAGCTCCGGCAGTCGGTCAAGGCCTTCGATGCGGTGCGCCCCCTCGGGTCCCGGACCCCGGCCGCCGGCCCGGTCGATCCAGACGGCCAGCAGCCCCGCGTCACGGGCTCCGCGCGCGTCGATCTCGGGTTGGTCCCCCACGTACGCCACCTCCCCCGGCGGCAGTCCGAGCGCCTCGCACGCGGCCAGGAACGCCTCCGCCTCGGGCTTGCTCACACCGAGTTCGACGGCGCAGACCAGCACCTCGAAGCGCTCGCGCAGCCCCAGGTGGCGCAGCTTGGGGTCCTGGTTGGCGGCGGAGGAGTTGGAGAGCACCCCGTGCCGGTACCCGGCCGCGAGGGCGTCGAGCGCCGGAACCACGTCGGGGAAGACCGTCCAGGCGGCCTTGTAGTGCTCGACGTAACTGTCGAACCAGGCGTCGGCCTCGGCCTCGGTCATCCCGGGCTCGTCGAGGAACTCCCGCACCCGCTCCTGCCGCTGCCCCTGGAAGGTGCCCACCCCCGCCGCGAAGCGCGCCCAGTGACGGTCGGTGATCTCCCGCCAGCGGGCGAGTGCCTGTGCGGGCGTCCCGTGCCACCCGGCCGGTCGGACGGCCCCCAGCTGTGCGGCGAGCCCGGTCGCGTCGGCCCCCGTGTAGTCGAAGAGGGTGTCGTCGATGTCCCACAGCACGGCGCGGATCGGCATGTGCCCGAGCCTACGCCGCGGGCACCCGCGCGGGGGCCGCGACGGGGAAGTCCGTCACGGGACGGGGTGCGCGGCACGGTCCCGCGGGCGCGTGGCGGCCGTTTCCGCGGCACCGCCGGTCCGCTGCCGGGCAGGCTCTGCGCACCGCGGGCGGAACGCCGCAGGGGGCGGCGGCCGGGGTACGGACGCCGCCCCCTGCGGGACGTACGGGGACGCGCGGCTCAGCCGGCCAGCTTGGCCAGGGCCGCGTCGATGCGGGCCAGCGAGCGCTCCTTGCCCAGGATCTCCAGGGACTCGAAGAGCGGCAGGCCGACCGTGCGGCCGGTGACGGCCACGCGGACGGGGGCCTGGGCCTTGCCGAGCTTGAGGCCGTGGGCCTCACCGGCGGTCAGGACGGCCTGCTTGAGGGACTCGGGGTCAGACCAGTCGGCGCCGGCCAGCTTCTCGCGGGCGGTGGTCAGCAGGGCCGCCGGCTCGCCCTTCATCGCCTTGTCCCAGGAGGCCTGGTCCTCGACGGGCTCCTTGCGGAACAGGAAGTCGACGTTGGCGGTGATCTCCGACAGTACGCCCACCCGCGTCTGGGCGTACGGCGCGATGCGCTCCCAGGCCTCCGCGTCGAAGTCCTCGGGCTCCCAGTTGGCGTGCGGAGCCTGCAGCCACGGGGCGCAGCGGTCCGCGAACACCTTCGGGTCGAGCAGGCGGATGTGGTCGCCGTTGATCGACTCGGCCTTCTTGAGGTCGAAGCGCGCCGGGTTGGCGTTCACGCCGTCGATGTCGAACTTCCGGACCATCTCCTCGATCGAGAAGACGTCCTGGTCCTTGGAGAAGGACCAGCCGAGGAGCGAGAGGTAGTTCAGCAGGCCCTCGGGGAGGAAGCCGCGCTCGCGGTACAGGTTGAGCGAGGCCTCGGGGTCGCGCTTGGACAGCTTCTTGTTGCCCTCGCCCATCACGTACGGCAGGTGTCCGAAGGCGGGGGTGCCCTTGGCGACGCCCAGCTCGATCAGCGCCGCGTAGAGGGCGATCTGGCGCGGGGTCGAGGAGAGGAGGTCCTCGCCGCGCAGGACGTGCGTGATCTCCATCAGCGCGTCGTCCACGGGGTTGACCAGGGTGTAGAGCGGGGCGCCGTTGGCCCGGACGATGCCGAAGTCCGGCACGTTCTCCGGGGTGAAGGTCAGCTCGCCGCGGACCAGGTCGGTGAAGGTGATGGGCTCGTCGGGCATCCGGAAGCGGACGATCGCGGGGCGGTGCTCGCCCTGGTACGCCTCGATCTGGACGGTGCTGAGCTCGCGGCAGTGGCCGTCGTAGCCGGAGGGCCTGCCGGCCGCGCGGGCGGCGGCGCGGCGCGCGTCGAGCTCCTCGGTGCTGCAGTAGCAGTGGTAGGCATAGCCGCCGTCCAGCAGCTTCTGCGCGACGTCCCGGTAGATGTCCATGCGCTCGGACTGGCGGTACGGGGCGTGCGGGCCGCCGACCTCGGGGCCCTCGTCCCACGTGAAGCCGAGCCAGCGCAGCGAGTCGAGCAGCTGGTCGTAGGACTCCTCGGAGTCGCGGGCCGCGTCGGTGTCCTCGATGCGGAAGACGAACGTACCGCCGTGGTGGCGCGCGAACGCCCAGTTGAAGAGGGCGGTGCGGACCAGGCCCACATGGGGGTTGCCGGTCGGGGAGGGACAGAAACGTACGCGGACTGGTCCGTTAACCACGCTTGATCACCTTGTTGGTGAGAGTGCCGATGCCTTCGATGGTGACGGCGACCTCGTCGCCGACGTTGAGGGGGCCGACTCCGGCCGGGGTCCCCGTGAGGATGACGTCGCCGGGGAGCAGCGTCATGGCCTCGGTGATGTGGACGACCAGGTCCTCGATGGAGCGGACCATGTCACTGGTGCGGCCCAGCTGGCGCTGCCGGCCGTTGACCGTGCACTGGATGGCCAGGTCGCTCGGGTCGAGGTCGGTCTCGATCCACGGGCCGAGGGGGCAGGAGCTGTCGAAGCCCTTGGCCCGGGCCCACTGCTTCTCCCGCTGCTGGACGTCGCGCGCCGTGACGTCGTTGGCGCAGGTGTAGCCGAGGATGACGTCCCTGACGCGCTCCTTGGGGACCTCTCGGCACATGCGGCCGATGACCACGGCGAGCTCCGCCTCGTGGTGCAGGTCCTGGGAGAAGGAGGGGTAGGTGATCGGGTCACCCGGGCCGACCACCGAGGTGGACGGCTTGAAGAAGGTGATGGGGGCGTCCGGGACCTCGTTGCCGAGCTCTGCCGCGTGCTCCGCGTAGTTGCGGCCGATGGCCACGACCTTGTTCGGGAGCACGGGCGGCAGGAGCCGGACCTTGCTCAGCGGGACCTTGGTGCCCGAGAGCTCGAAGTCCGCGAACGGGATGCCCTTGATGATGTCGAGCACGAGCGACGCTTCGTTGCCGGGGGCGGCGTCGCCCTCGACCGCGCCGAACGCGACATTGCCGTCGATCGAGAACCTGGCGATGCGCACGTGTTGCGTCTGCCCCTCTGTATTTCCGCTGGCTGGAGTCTGCGTTCCCCAGGCTAACGCGGCAGGCGGCAGCGCCTCACGTTCCGTGCGGGACGGCTTACTGCGCGGCGGCGACCGGCGCGTCCATCAGGACGGTGCGCCGGGGGTTGGCGGTCTGCGTCGGCAGCTCGACGGCGTGCTCCGGGGAGGCCGGTGCCGCCTGCAGCTCCTCGGCGTCCTTGAGGTGCGCGAGGGTGGTGCGGCGGGGGTTGGCTATGTTGCGGAACATCGTCGTGGTCTTCATCGGAGTTCGGGGTCCTCGGTTCGGTCCTGTGGATGTCGGCGGGCGCGAGAGACCGGCCCTGACGCCAACCCTTCAAGGGGCAAGGCTAAACATCTGAATCCCCCGGCGAACCGGGAAGTAATGGCCACGGCTATGTGAGTTTGCTCACCCGCGACCGGACATTGCCCCCATAAAGGACAGTCAACGAGGGGCGAAGAAACGGACATTGCGCCACTGAATGCGTCATTCCGCTCCTGATCATCGCGACTGGGACACCTTGACAGCCGCGTTGTTTGGATGACGTAAGTCCGTTTTCAACCGAATGCGGTCACACATCGTGTAGCGCGAGCGTCACAAGCCGTGACCGACTCTCCGGGGGACCACGCGCACCTTGTTGGAGATCCGCCACTGTGCTGGAATTCGCGGGACCGCCGCGGGACTCAGTCCGGCGCGCAGGTGGCGCGACTCAGCGCCGAGCGGCGGAAAGAAAGGGAGACGCGCCGGTCACCGACGACCACCATGGGGCCGAAAGCGCCCCACGACTCGACACCGTTCCGCCGTTCACCCGGCGGGGCGCCTGGTCCAGAGGTTGCGACGCTAGTGCAGGGACGATTCAAGAGGGATGGCAAGGGGTCTCCCCAGGCCCGCCAGGGCCGTGGGGAAGCTGCGGCGGAGCAGGAGCCGCGCGGCGGGACCGACCGTGGCTCCTCGCCCCAGCACGCCCAGAACCGCGGGCCGGCCGTCGAAGGCGCAGGCCCCGACGCTGCCGCTGCGGTGAAGGCCAAGGGCCGCGTGAAGTCCGTCAAGGCCTTGAAGGCCAAGGACAAGGACAAGGCCGGTGCGGCCGAGCATGACGCGGCGATACCCAAGGCCCCCAGCGGGCCCGGTTCTCGCCTCGCCATGCAGAACTGGCGCATCAGCACGCGACTCGTGTCGCTGCTGACCCTGCCGGTCGTCGCCGCCACCACGCTCGGTGGCTTCCGTATCAACGACTCGCTCAACGAGATCGCGCAGCTGGAGCACATGCAGCTGCTGACGACCATGACGCGTCAGGCCACCAACCTGGCCGCCATGCTCCAGGAGGAGCGCGACCTCTCCGCGGGTCCGCTGTCGCTGTCGCAGGGCAAGACCAACAGCAGTGTCGACGGTGCGCGCACGCAGACCGACACCGCCGTCGAAGCCTTCGCCGCCGCGACCGACCGGATCGACAGCACGGGGGAGCGGGACGACACCCTCAAGTCGATCCGCAACAACGTGCTGCAGATCGGCCGTCAGGTCGCCAACCTCAAGACGATCCGCGACAAGGCGTACGTCAACGGCGCCCAGCAGACCGTCAGCGAGTACAACGCGATGATCGTCTCGCTGCTCTCGCTCTCCCAGGACATGGCGCAGGCCACCTCCAACCCGGAGATGATCAAGCGTACCCGTGCCCTGGCCGCGTTCTCCGCCGCCAAGGAATACGCCTCCATCCAGCGCGCGATCATCGCCGCCTCGCTGCCCGAGACCTCGGACAAGCAGGGCAAGCTCGAGGAGAACGACCGTCTCTACGCCCTCTCCGCCCAGAAGGGCGAGCAGCAGGCGAAGACCACCTTCGAGCTCGTCTACCAGGGCCGCACCGAGGAGCTCCTCGCGGGCCTGGGCGACAGCAACTCCGAGATCTCCAGCGCGGACCACTACGCCCGCCGCGTGCTGGCCAGCCAGGACGCCTTCCTCCGCGAGAAGAACCGGTCCTGGCTGGACTGGTACGACGCCGACGGCACCAAGCTCCAGGCGATGAAGGTCATCGAGCTGACCCTCCTGGAGGAGATGGAGCAGAAGGCCCGCGAGCTGAAGAACGAGGCCCAGCAGGACGCCATCATCAACGGTGCGCTGATCCTCCTCGTCCTCGGTGTCTCCATCGTCGGCGCCTTCGTCATGGCCCGCTCGATGATCCGCTCGCTGCGCCGCCTGCAGGACACCGCGACCCGGGTCGCCCAGGACCGTCTGCCCGAGCTCGTCAAGCAGCTCTCCGAGTCCGACCCGCAGGACGTGGACACCTCGGTGGAGTCGGTCGGCGTGCACACCCGCGACGAGATCGGCCAGGTGGCCGCGGCGTTCGACGACGTGCACCGCGAGGCCGTCCGCCTCGCTGCCGAGCAGGCACTTCTGCGAGGCAACGTCAACGCGATGTTCACCAACCTCTCGCGCCGCTCGCAGGGCCTCATCCAGCGTCAGCTCTCGCTCATCTCCGAGCTGGAGTCACGCGAGGCCGACCCGGACCAGCTGTCCTCCCTCTTCAAGCTCGACCACCTCGCGACCCGCATGCGCCGTAACGGCGAGAACCTCCTCGTCCTCGCGGGCGAGGAGCCGGGCCGCCGGTGGACCCGCCCCGTCCCGCTCGTCGACGTGCTCCGCGCCGCCGCGTCCGAGGTGGAGCAGTACGAGCGCGTCGAGCTGGCCTCGGTGCCCGGCACCGATGTCGCCGGCCGCGTCGTCAACGACCTCGTGCACGTGCTCGCAGAGCTGCTGGAGAACGCCACCTCGTTCTCCTCCCCGCAGACCAAGGTCAAGGTCACCGGCCACGCGCTGCCCGACGGCCGCGTGCTCGTCGAGATCCACGACACCGGTATCGGCCTCTCCCCCGAGGACCTCGCCGCGATCAACGAGCGGCTCGCGTCGCCGCCCACCGTGGACGTCTCCGTCTCCCGCCGCATGGGTCTGTTCGTGGTCGGCCGCCTGTCCCTGCGACACGGCATCCGCATCCAGCTGCGTCCCTCCGACTCGGGTGGTACGACGGCCCTCGTCATGCTCCCGGTCGACGTCGCCCAGGGCGGCAAGAAGCCTGGCCCGACGCCGGGCCAGGGCGGTGCCCAGGGCGGACCCGGTACCCAGGGCGGTTCTGCCGGCCAGGCTTCCGTGCCCGGTCCGGGCGCACGTCCCACCGTGGGCGCGGGCCCGCAGCGCGGCCAGGTCGGCGGAGGTGGCCAGCGCGCCGCCCTGCCCGGTCGGGACGGCGCTCCCGGCCCGCAGCGTCCCCAGGGGGGCCGGCCCCCGCAGCAGGGCGGTCCGGGTGCTCCCGGCGTCCGTCCGCAGCCGGGCCAGACCACCGCGGGACAGGGCCAGGGTGCCTTCGGTTCCGGCCCGCTGCCGACGCGCGGCCCGGTGCCCAGCGTCGGCTACGGCGGCGGCCCGCAGGGCCGTCCGGCCTCCCCCGGCGGCTCCGGCTTCCAGCAGGGCAGTGGCTTCGAGCGTCCGCAGCAGCACCAGCCGCAGCAGGCTCAGCAGCAGCCGACCGGTCCCGCGGCCCAGGCCCCGGGCGGTCAACTGCCGCCGCGCGGCGGCGCCCGTCCGGAGCTGCCCGGCCCGCAGGCCACCAGTTGGGGCTCCGACCAGGCCCGCGGCCACGACGAGCTCTCGGGCCCCGGCTCGACGTCGGAGTTCGCGCGCCCGGACTTCAACGCCCCGATGCCTCAGGGCGACGGCGCGGGCAGCACCACCGGGCAGTTCGAGCGTCCGGACGTGCGGGGCCCCGTCGACCCGTCCACCACCGGCCAGTTCGAGCGGCCGGGCTACCAGCCCCAGCGGCCCGGCGGCCCCGGTGTCGGCGGGTTCGCCCGCCAGCCCCAGGCCCAGCGGCCCGGTGGCGAGTACGCGCCTGCCCAGCCCGAGGCCCCGCGACTGCCCCAGCCGCAGCGGCCCGAGGCACTGCCGCCGGCCCAGAGCTCCGGCGAGGCCCGCAGCCCGATCTTCGACACCCTGGAGTCGAACTGGTTCCGCGAGGAGGGGCAGCAGTCCCCCGCGCAGGTCCCGGGCGTACCCCACCAGCCGCAGCAGTCCGCACCGACGGCCCCGCAGCAGCACCAGTTGCCGCAGCGCGGCCAGGAGCACGCGGCCGACCAGGCCCAGACGACGACCGGCAGCATGCCGACCGTAAGCTGGAAGTCCTCCCCGAACGACGAGCTGATGCGGCAGGCCGAGCGCGTGCGCCAGCCCGCCGCGGGCGGCATCACGACGTCGGGGCTGCCCCGCCGGGTCCCGCGGGCGAACCTCGTGGCCGGCACCGCGCAGCAGCAGGCCGACGCGCAGGCGGGTCCGCAGGTCTCGCGGGCGCCGGACGACGTCCGCGGCCGTCTGACCAACCTCCGACGCGGTATCCAGCAGGGCCGTCAGGCTGGCAACAACAGCCAGACGACCGGCAGTTACCACATCGACCCCACTTACCAGCAGGAGCGATAGTTGAGTTCGATGAGCCAGGCGGCACAGAACCTGAACTGGTTGATCACCAACTTCGTGGACAACACCCCCGGGGTGTCGCACACGGTGGTGGTCTCCGCCGACGGCCTCCTTCTGGCCATGTCCGAGGGTTTCCCCCGCGATCGCGCCGATCAGCTGGCGGCCGTGGCCTCCGGTCTGACCTCGCTGACCGCCGGTGCCTCCCGCATCTTCGAGGGCGGCGCCGTCAATCAGACCGTGGTCGAGATGGACCGGGGATTCCTGTTCCTCATGTCCGTCTCCGACGGGTCCTCGCTGGCCGTGCTGGCGCACCCGGAGTGCGACATCGGCCTCGTGGGCTACGAGATGGCTCTTCTGGTGGATCGCGCGGGCAGTGTCCTCACCCCGGACCTGCGCGCCGAACTGCAGGGAAGCCTGCTCGGCTGACTTCCCCTCCCCCGGCCGGACGGTACTACCGGCCGGGGGACCGGGGCCCACGCCCCGGAATCCAGTACCACCGCCAGGCCGTCATACCGCTCCCCCCACCGGCCGCCCCGTCAGACGGCACGCTGACCACTGCTGTCCAGCCCGGAGGATCCATGACCCCGCCCCCCGCCTACCCCGATGCGTACGGAGATTCGTACTCGGAAGGCGATCAGCCGTTGGTGCGTCCCTACGCGATGACCGGCGGCCGGACCCGGCCCCGCTACCAGCTCGCCATCGAGGCGCTGGTCAGCACCACCGCCGATCCGATGCACCTGTCCGGCCTGCTCCCCGAGCACCAGCGCATCTGCACCCTGTGCCGCGAGGTCAAGTCGGTCGCCGAGGTCTCCGCGCTGCTGTCCATGCCACTCGGTGTGGCGCGCATCCTCGTGGCCGACCTGGCCGAGGCCGGCATGGTGGCCATCCACCAGCCAGGCAATGGAGAGGCCGGCGGCACGCCGGATGTAACGCTGCTCGAAAGGGTGCTCAGTGGCCTTCGGAACATCTAGCGGAGCGGCTCCCCGCTCCACCACCTCCGCGAAGATCGTGGTGGCGGGCGGCTTCGGCGTGGGCAAGACCACGTTCGTCGGAGCCGTGTCCGAGATCAACCCGCTGCGCACCGAAGCCGTCATGACGTCCGCGAGCGCGGGCATCGACGACCTCACCCACACCGGTGACAAGACGACCACCACGGTCGCCATGGACTTCGGCCGCATCACGCTCGACCAGGACCTGATCCTCTACCTGTTCGGCACGCCCGGCCAGGACCGCTTCTGGTTCATGTGGGACGACCTCGTCCGCGGCGCCATCGGGGCGATCGTGCTCGTCGACACGCGCCGCCTCGCCGACTGCTTCCCCGCGGTCGACTACTTCGAGAACAGCGGCCTGCCCTTCGTGGTGGCTCTCAACGGCTTCGAGGGGCACCAGCCCTACACGCCGGAGGAAGTCCGCGAGGCCCTGCAGATCGGGCCCGGCGCGCCGATCATCACCACCGACGCCCGCCACCGCGCGGACGCCAAGAGCGCGCTGATCACGCTCGTCGAGCACGCCCTCATGGCACGTCTGAAGTAACGGGCCCGGGCGGCGGTGCGGCGCCAACTGCCGTACGACAGGGGCGGGCTGTGTCCTATGACACGGCCCGCCCCTGTCGTTCATAACGTTTCGACAGAGAATTGAAGCCGGTTGGCAACGGGATGCGTTCGGCTGGTACCGCTGTGCTCACAACCCACCCGACATTTGCAGCGGGACGCTCTTTATGTCCGGTTTATGTGAGGCATAGGTCTCCAGGACTCACGGATTTCAACTGTTTGGAACAGGGCCGTCAACCGTGCTGGAATTCAACGAACTAGCTAGTAGTACCGCCGAGAGGTTGTTGGTCGAGTGAGGCGAAGCAACGCAAGCCCCGCGGATGAATCCGCGCGCGGCAACTTCACCCCGCCGCCGCGAGCGGCCGCGTCGCCCGCCGACGTGCCCGTGGAACCGCCGGTGAAGAGCGGGAGCACCAGCAGGTTCTCTCCCCGCAACTGGCGCGTGCCGACCCGCCTGAACGCCATCCTGCTCGTGCCGGCCCTCGTGGGCCTGGTCATGGGCGGCTTCCAGGTGAAGGGCTCCGTCGACACCTGGAACGAGGCCAAGGACGCCGAGCAGATAGCCCGGGTCGTCCAGGCCGCCTCGGAGTACAGCCAGGCACTGCTCAACGAGCGTGACCTCACTGCCGAGCCGCTCCTGAACGGCCAGACCAACGACGCCAGGGTCAGCAAGGCCTACGCGGCGACCGGCGCGGCCAAGGAGAAGTTCGACGAGGCCGTCAAGAACCTGCCCGAGAACCAGGGTATGGAGCGGCGCCTGGAGCTCTTCCGCGCGGAGGAGCCCAAGCTGACGGACGTCCGCCAGACGGCCTACCAGGCCGGTATCGAGAGCCCCAAGAAGAACCCGCCTTCTTCGTTCGGCCCGATTCCGACCGAAGAGGGCTACGTCACCGTCCAGCACTACCTCATGCAGTTCGCCAACGAGCTCGGTCTCGGCACCGGGAACGTGACCTCGTACGGCCGCATGGTCTACGCGATCCAGCTGGCCAAGGCGGCGAACTCGCTCCAGCGCTCCGTCGGCACGCACCTGCTGGTGCGCCCGAGCACCGACGAGAACACCCGCAAGGCCCAGCTCGTGGCCTTCTCCTCGTACGCCTACCTCGAGGACATCGCCATCGGCGAGTACGTCGCGGCGGGTACCGAGGAGGACGTGAACCGTCTGAAGACGGTCATGGCGAAGAAGTCCGAAGAGGGCGCCGCCAAGCTCGCCGAGGCCAAGGCCGCCGCCGAGCAGGCCGGCACCCCCTTCAAGACCCCGCCCGTCTCGCCGGTCAACAAGTCGATCCTGACCGGCATGACCGAGGCGATCGCCAGCGGCGAGCCCAAGAAGAAGATCATCGAGGGTGGCACTACGCCTGCGGCGTGGCAGTTCGCCGCCACCTCCAAGTTCGACGGCTACGACGAGATCGAGAAGGAACTCCTCGAGAAGGCCGTCAACGACGCCGTGGCGGTCTCCGACGACGCCCGCGCCGACGCCATCACCAACGGCGCCATCGTCGTCGTGGCCCTGCTGGCGGCCTTCATCCTGGCCGGCATGATGGCCCGCCAGATGGGCCGTGCCATGGGCACCCTGCGCACCGCCGCCTTCGACGTCGCCGAGCAGCGCCTGCCGTCGCTCGTCGACCAGCTCTCGCGCGCCGATCCGGGCAAGGTCGACACCCGCGTACTGCCGATCCCGATCGACTCGCAGGACGAGATCGGTGAGGTCGCCCGCGCCTTCGACCAGGTCCACCGCGAAGCGGTGCGGCTCGCCGCGGAGCAGGCGCTGCTGCGGGGCAACGTCAACGCGATCTTCACGAACCTCTCCATCCGCAACCAGTCGTTGATCGAGGGCCAGCTGACCCTGATCACCGACCTGGAGAACAACGAGGCCGACCCGGACCAGCTGGAGAACCTCTTCCGCCTGGACCACCTGGCCACCCGCATGCGCCGCAACGGCGAGAACCTCCTCATCCTCGCGGGCGAGGAGCCGGGCCGCCGCTGGGACCAGCCGGTGCCCCTCGTCGACGTGCTCCGCGCCGCCTCCTCCGAGGTGGAGCAGTACGAGCGCATCGAGCTCTCCGGTGTCTCCGAGGCCGAGATCCACGGCCAGGCCGTGACCGACCTCGTGCACCTGCTCGCCGAGCTGCTGGAGAACGCCACCACCTTCTCCTCCCCGCAGACCAAGGTCCGCGTCAACGCCACGCGTCTGCCCGACGGCCGCGTGATGGTCGAGATCCACGACAAGGGCATCGGCCTCACCGCCGAGGACTTCGCGGACATCAACCACAAGCTCGCCAACCCGCCGACCGTGGACGCCGCCATCTCGCAGCGCATGGGTCTGTTCGTGGTCGGCCGGCTGGCGGACCGCCACAACATCCGCGTCCAGCTGCGTCCCTCGGGCGAGGCCGCGGGCACCACTTCGCTGATCATGCTTCCCGACGCGATCACGCACGGTGGCGGTGGCGAGGGCATCCCGGACGACGACTTCACGGTCTCCCAGATCATTCCGGAGCAGAAGGCCCAGCAGGCCGCTCCGATGCGCACGGCCGCGGAGCTCGGCTTCGACGACTCGCGCTACGAGCAGGGCGGCGAGCCGCACGGCCTCGACCCGGTCGGGCGTTCGCTCGGCCGCGAGGAGCGGCGGGCCGCGCTGGAGGCCCAGGTCGGCTTCCCGCAGGAGCAGCAGGGCTACGCCGACCAGGGCGGCCAGGACTATCCGGAACCTCAGCCCGAGCACGGGTACCAGCCGTACCAGGGTTACGAGCAGCAGTCCGAGCAGGGATACGAACCCGCGTACGACGGACAGGGTGCGCAGCCTGGGTACGAGGCGTACCCGCAGCAGGACTACGCCTATACGGAAGACGGCTACCCGGACCAGCAGGCGAGCACGCAGAGCTACGACGGAAGCTACGAAGCCCAGTCGGGGCAAGCCGAGTGGCCCGAACAGAACACGTATCCGGCTGCCTACCAGCAGGATTACGGGACTGAATCGGAATCCCAGGCCGTCCCCGAACCGGCCGCAGAGCGCGTAGGCTTCGACCGTCCGGGCGCCGCTGCCGACACCGGTCACGAAATGACCGGGGCGGGCCTGCCGCGACGCGGCAGCCAGCAGCAGTGGCAGTCGGCACAGCAGGAAGCGGAGTCCTCCGGGTCCCTCTTCGAGCAGCGGTCGCCGCGTCAGCGCCAGGCCGCGGCGGCGGAGCAGGACCAGGACGGTGGCACGCCGTGGCGCTCGGGTAACGACGAGCGCTGGCAGCAGGCCGCCAAACTCCGTGAGCCGAAGGCGGGCGGGGTCACCTCGTCCGGCCTCCCTCGGCGAGTGCCCAAGGCCAACCTGGTCGAGGGTGCAGCGGAGACGACCCCGCAGGGCGGCCCCCAGGTCTCCCGCGCTCCGGAGGACGTCCGCGGCAGGTTGAGCAACCTGCGGCGGGGTGTCCAGCAGGGACGCAGCGCGGGTACTGAGCAGTCAAGTAACAGCTATGACCAGGAGCGTTAGTGTGAGCCCGATGAGCCAGGCGGCACAGAACCTGAACTGGTTGATCACCAACTTCGTGGACAACACCCCCGGGGTGTCGCACACGGTGGTGGTCTCCGCCGACGGCCTCCTTCTGGCGATGTCCGACGGATTCCCCCGCGACCGCGCCGATCAGCTGGCGGCCGTGGCCTCCGGTCTGACCTCGCTGACCGCCGGTGCCTCCCGCATCTTCGAGGGCGGCGCCGTCAACCAGACCGTGGTCGAGATGGACCGGGGATTCCTGTTCCTCATGTCCGTCTCCGACGGATCGTCCCTCGCGGTGCTGGCGCACCCGGAGTGCGACATCGGCCTCGTGGGCTACGAGATGGCCCTTCTGGTCGATCGCGCGGGCAGTGTCCTCACCCCGGACCTGCGCGCCGAACTGCAGGGGAGCCTTCTCAACTAGCAAACAAGCAGTGCGTTTCGCGCCATCGCACCGTAGGGTGCGGTGGCGCGGCTCCACAGGGAGTACTGCGTTCTTGGAGTCGGAGGAGGAGACGTGACAACACCCGGAGGACATCCTTATGGCGGCTCGCAGCAGCCGCAGGGTGGGCACGACCAGAACCGCTTCAACTTCCCCTCCGCGCCAAGCCGGCCCGTGCCGGAGCAGAACCACTACCAGCAGTACGGACAGCCCCAGCAGCCCCAGATGCCCGGTCAGGTGCCTCCGCGTGCCGCGCGGCAGCCGGCCCCGAAGGCCCACAACCCGCTGGTGCGTCCGTACGCGATGACCGGCGGCCGTACTCGGCCGCGCTACCAGCTCGCCATCGAGGCGCTGGTCAGTACCACGGCGGATCCCGCTCGTCTGCAAGGGCAGTTGCCCGAGCACCAGCGCATCTGCCGCCTGTGCCAGGAGATCAAATCCGTCGCGGAGATCTCGGCACTCCTCTCCATTCCTCTTGGTGTCGCCCGCATTCTCGTAGCCGACCTGGCGGAGGCGGGCCTTGTCGCCATTCACCAGCCCGGCGGCGACGAGTCTGCCGGTGGCCAGCCAGACGTGACACTGCTCGAAAGGGTGCTCAGTGGACTTCGCAAGCTCTAACGGCGGAGCGGCTCCCCGCTCCACCACCTCCGCGAAGATCGTGGTGGCGGGCGGCTTCGGCGTGGGCAAGACCACGTTCGTCGGAGCCGTGTCCGAGATCAACCCGCTGCGCACCGAAGCCGTCATGACGTCCGCGAGCGCGGGCATCGACGACCTCACCCACACCGGTGACAAGACGACCACCACGGTCGCCATGGACTTCGGCCGCATCACGCTCGACCAGGACCTGATCCTCTACCTGTTCGGCACGCCCGGCCAGGACCGCTTCTGGTTCATGTGGGACGACCTCGTCCGCGGCGCCATCGGGGCCGTCGTGCTCGTCGACACGCGCCGCCTCGCCGACTGCTTCCCCGCGGTCGACTACTTCGAGAACAGCGGCCTGCCCTTCGTCATCGCCCTCAACGGCTTCGACGGACACCAGCCCTACACGCCGGAGGAAGTCCGCGAGGCCCTGCAGATCGGCCCGGACGCCCCGATCATCACCACCGACGCCCGCCACCGCGCGGACGCCAAGAGCGCGCTGATCACGCTCGTCGAGCACGCCCTCATGGCACGTCTGCGGTAGGCGGCAGCCGTATCCGGCCGGCCCCCGCGTCCACGACGCGGGGGCCTTTGCCGTACGCGCATTCCGCGGAGCCCCCCGGGCAGGCACGGCCGTACGGGCGCCGACACCCGTGCCGACACGCGGAAGGCCCCGCACCCTGGACGGGTGCGGGGCCTTCGGCGGCTTTTCAGGAGCCCGGGGCTCAGCCTTGCCAGCTGTGCGGGGCGCGGAAGCCCGGGGTGCGCTCCAGGCGGCGCCATCCGGCCTGGCGCGGCAGCCGGGCCGTGGTCTCCTCGGGCGTGGCGGCCGCGCGCGCGAGGAGGATCGCGGTGATCGCGGCCAGCTCCTCGGGGGCGGCGTTGCCCTTCTCGACGCGCAGCAGGGTGTCAGAGGCGTTGGTCATGGGGTGGCAGATCTCCTTCGCGGTTACTGCGGCGGGTTGCCGTGCTTGCGGGACGGCAGATCGGCGTGCTTGTTGCGGAGCATCGCGAGGGCGCTGACGAGCACCTCGCGGGTCTCGGCGGGGTCGATGACGTCGTCGACGAGGCCGCGCTCGGCCGCGTAGTACGGGTGCATCAGCTCGGACTTGTACTCCTTGACCATGCGCGTGCGCATGGCCTCGGGGTCCTCGGCGTCCGCGATCTGCTTGCGGAAGATGACGTTGGCAGCGCCCTCGGCGCCCATCACGGCGATCTCGTTGGTGGGCCAGGCGTAGGTGATGTCGGCGCCGATGGACTGGGAGTCCATGACGATGTAAGCGCCGCCGTAGGCCTTGCGCAGGATCAGCGAGATCCGCGGGACGGTGGCGTTGCAGTACGCGTACAGCAGCTTGGCGCCGTGGCGGATGATGCCGCCGTGCTCCTGGTCGACGCCCGGGAGGAAGCCGGGCACGTCCAGCAGCGTGATGATCGGGATGTTGAAGGCATCGCACATCTGGACGAAGCGCGCGGACTTCTCGGAGGCCTCGATGTCGAGGACACCGGCGAGGTGCGCGGGCTGGTTGGCGACGATGCCGACGACCTGGCCGTCCATGCGCGCCAGGGCGCAGACGATGTTGCGGGCCCAGCGCTCGTGGATCTCCAGGACGTCGCCGTCGTCGACGAGCTCCTCGATGACCTTGTGCATGTCGTACGGGCGGTTGCCGTCCGCGGGGACCAGGTCCAGGAGGACCTCGCTGCGGCGGTCCGCCGGGTCGCTCGTCTCGTGGACGGGCGGGTTCTCGCGGTTGTTCGAGGGGAGCATCGAGATGAGGTAGCGGACCTCGGAGATGCAGGTCTCCTCGTCGTCGTACGCGAAGTGCGCGACGCCCGAGGTCTCGGCGTGCACGTCGGCGCCGCCGAGGCCGTTCTGGGTGATCTCCTCGCCGGTCACCGCGCGGACCACGTCCGGGCCGGTGATGAACATCTGCGAGGTGTCGCGGACCATGAAGACGAAGTCCGTCAGGGCCGGGGAGTACGCGGCTCCGCCGGCGCACGGGCCGAGCATCACCGAGATCTGCGGGATGACGCCGGAGGCCTTGGTGTTGCGCTGGAAGATGCCGCCGTAGCCGGCCAGGGCGGAGACGCCCTCCTGGATGCGGGCGCCGGCGCCGTCGTTGAGGGAGACCAGCGGAGCACCGGCCGCGATGGCCATGTCCATGATCTTGTGGATCTTGGTGGCGTGGGCCTCGCCCAGGGCGCCGCCGAAGATCCGGAAGTCGTGCGCGTAGACGAAGACCGTGCGGCCCTCGACCGTGCCCCAGCCGGTGATGACACCGTCGGTGTACGGCTTCTTGTTCTCGAGGCCGAAGCCGGTCGCGCGGTGGCGGCGCAGCTGCTCGACCTCCCGGAAGGAACCCTCGTCGAGGAGCAGTGCGATGCGCTCGCGCGCCGTCAGCTTGCCCTTCGCGTGCTGGGCCTCGGTCGCACGGTCACTCGGTCCACGCCGCGCCTGCTCGCGCAGGGAGTGCAGCTCGGCCACGCGCCCACGGGCGTCCGTCGGCTCGCTCGGGATCTGGTCCACAACGGTCATGTACCGACCTTACGAAGATCGTGATGAAAAACCTCCGTTCATTCCGCACAGTCTCGGGAGTCTTCCGCTGTCCGGCCCGCACAGAACAGCCCTGGGAATTAAGGACTCCGCCAGATGGGGCCATCCCTCGTTGTAGGACCTTCACAGAAATCCCCGACACCCCGACCAGTAGTTGAAATTTGAACGGAGCGCCTCTACTCTCGACGGTGTCGAAGTCGTTGAAGTTTCAACGATTAGCCTTCCCGCACCCACCCACCACCACCACCGAGGAGCAGGTCATGGGCCTCTTCAACCGCCGCACCCAGGAGAACACCACCGCCGTCGCCACCCTGGACGTGGACCCGGCGCTCGCCGCCCTCACCGGCGACTACGTCATCGACCCGGCCCACAGCAGCATCGGATTCACCGTCCGGCACGCGATGGTGACCAACGTCCGCGGCTCCTTCGCCGACCACGAAGGGACCCTGCACCTGGACGGCTCCGACCCGGCCCGCTCCACCGCCGCCATCGACGTCAAGATCGCCTCCGTGGACACCGGCATCGCCGACCGCGACGGCCACCTGCGCAGCGCCGACTTCTTCGACGCCGAGACCTTCCCGCTGATGACCTTCCGCTCCACCGGAGCCGCGTTCCTCGGCGGCGACACCTACCGGATCACCGGCGACCTCACCATCCGGGACGTCACCCGTCCGCTCTCCATCGACCTGGATTTCAACGGCTCCGCCACCGACCCGTACGGCAACCAGCGCGTCGGGTTCGAGGGCAGCACCGACATCCTGCGCTCGGACTGGGGCCTGACCTGGAACGCGGCGCTGGAGACGGGCGGCGTCGTGGTCAGCGACAAGGTGAAGCTGACCTTCGACATCTCCGCCATCAAGCAGGCCTGACCGCAGCACGGCGGCCCGGGGGCGGCACGGACTAGAAGCCGCCCCCGTCGAACCCGCCCCCGTCGAACCCGCCGCCGAAGTCCCCGCCGCCGAAGTCGGACGGGTTGAAGTCGGCCCCGGAGAAGTCCCCGCCGCCGTAGCCGTCACCCGTGCCACCGCCGTAGTCCGCGGCGTACGCGGGCGTCGACATGGCCGAACCGAGCATGGTGCCCACGAGCAGGCCGGGCAGGATGCCGCCGCCGAAGTAGCCGCCGGCCCAGGGCCCGTACGCCGGGCCGGCATCGTAGTAGGGCCGCGGTCCGCGGTCGGTGTCGACCGTGCGGACGGCCGGATCCAGCCCGTCGCGCAGCCGCACCGCGTCCGCCGTGCAGACGGGCACCGTACGCGCGGCCCCCGCGGCGGGGGCCCACGTCGCGTCCTCGGTGCTCGGCCCGTGGCGCGGGTCGAAGAAGCAGGGCGCGCGGCGCTCGGGCACCGGCTCGCCCTGTCGGCGCGCGTCCAGACAGGCCAGGGCGTACCGGCCGTCCTCCAGGGCCTGGGTCACCCCGGTGACCTCCTCCGGATACCGGACGGAGGCCATGATCTGCTTGGCCTTGTCGTAGGAGTCGAGCCCGCGGGCGTAGTCCTCGCGCATGGCATCGTCGGCGCCGGGCTCGCCGGGGCGGAAGTCCAGGCGCTCCAGCTCCTCGCCGAAGGCCGTGATGTCCTCGTCGACGACCACACTCAGCCGCTCGACGGCCTCGCGCCGGGCCTCTTCCTTCTTCCTGCGGTTCCGGCGGACCAGCGCGTAGGCGCCGCCACCGCCGATCACGGCCACCGCGCCGAGGGTGACCAGACCGCCGACCGGGACGCCGGCGGCGGCTCCGCCGGTATCCCAGGAGTCGGGGGCGCTGCCCCTGGTCTGGGTCAGGGCCTGGTCCACGAAGTTGTTGAGCTGGGTGTTCGCGTCGACCGGGGTCCCCGTCTTGACCGCCTCGGTGAGGTTGCGCACGGCGTTGGGCGGCATGACGGCCCGGTCGGCACCGGCGTTGAAGCCGTCACCGAGCCGGATCGCGTACAGCCCGGTGATGCCCGTCTCCGCACGGACCGCGGCGAGCACCTTGTCCTGCGGGAAGTCGGCGGTGGCCGGGAGCACGGCGACGAAGACCGGCTTGTCGGCGTCCTTGATCTTCTGGGCCAGGGCATCGGCCTCGGCCTCGGGCAGCTGCGCCGCGGCCCGCGGATCGACGTAGACGGGTCCCTCCTTGAGGGCTTCCGCCACCGCCGCGACTCCGGTGGCGGCCGATGCCTGCGGTGCGGCCACCAGGGCAGTCGCACCGAGGGACAGCAGCAGACCGGAGAGCAACGCTCCCCAACGTATGGATATCAGCCCGGTCCTCATGTCCTTGACGCTACCCGAACCGGGACTTTCCCGTGTGAGCAAGACATAAGGACCTACTGACCCGCACAGTGGCGCCCCGGGGACGCCCGGGACGGCGGCTACTCGGCCGGCTCGACGCCCGCGTGGAGGAGGCCGTAGGTGAACGCGTCCTCCAGGGCCTGCCAGGAGGCGGCGATCACATTGGGGGCGACGCCGACGGTCGACCACTCGCGAACCCCGTCCGTCGTGGCGACGAGCACGCGGGTCGTGGACTCCGTGCCGTGCGTGCCCTCCAGGATGCGGACCTTGTAGTCGACCAGCTCGAACTTGGCGAGCTGCGGGTAGAAGCGCTCCAGCGCCACCCGCAGGGCCCGGTCCAGCGCGTTGACCGGGCCGTTGCCCTCGGCCGTCGCGACGATCCGCTCGCCCTTGGCCCACAGCTTCACCGTGGCCTCGTTGGCGTGGGTGCCGTCCGGGCGGTCCTCGACGATCGCCCGCCAGGACTCGATGCGGAAGTACCTGCGGGCCCGCCCCTCGGCCTCGGCCCGCAGCAGCAGCTCGAAGGAGGCGTCGGCCGCCTCGTAGGTGTAGCCCTGGAGCTCGCGCTCCTTGACCCGTTCCACCACCCGGGAGATCAGCGCGCGGTCCCCGCCGAGCTCGACGCCGAGCTCCTTGCCCTTGAGCTCGATGGACGCGCGACCGGCCATGTCGGAGACCAGCATCCGCATGGTGTTCCCGACCCGCTCGGGGTCGATGTGCTGGTAGAGGTCCGGGTCGACCTTGATCGCCGAGGCGTGCAGGCCCGCCTTGTGGGCGAAGGCGGAGACGCCGACGTAGGGCTGGTGGGTGGAGGGCGTCAGGTTGACGACCTCGGCGATGGCGTGCGAGATCCGGGTCATCTCGGCGAGCGCGCCGTCGGGGAGGACCGTGCGCCCGTACTTGATCTCCAGCGCGGCGACGACGGGGAACAGGTTGGCGTTGCCGACGCGCTCACCGTAGCCGTTGGCGGTGCACTGGACGTGGGTGGCTCCGGCGTCGACGGCGGCGAGGGTGTTGGCGACGGCGCAGCCGGTGTCGTCCTGGGCGTGGATACCGAGGCGGGCGCCGGTGTCGGCGAGGACGGTGGCGACGGTCGCCGACACCTGGGCGGGCAGCATGCCGCCGTTGGTGTCGCAGAGGATGACGACATCGGCTCCGGCCTCGTGCGCGGTGCGCACGACGGACTTCGCGTACTCGGCGTTGGCCCGGTAGCCGTCGAAGAAGTGCTCGCAGTCGACGAAGACCCTGCGGCCCTGGGCCACCAGGTGCGAGACGGTGTCCCGGACCATCTCCAGGTTCTCCTCCAGGGTGGTGCGCAGGGCGAGCTCGACGTGGCGGTCGTGGGACTTGGCGACGAGCGTGATCACCGGGGCGCCGGACTCCAGCAGGGCCCGCACCTGCGGGTCCTGGTCGGCCGAGCCGCCCGCCCGGCGGGTGGCGCCGAAGGCGACCAGCTGGGCGTTCTTGAAGTCGATCTCCGCGCGGGCGCGGGCGAAGAACTCGGTGTCCCGGGGGTTGGCGCCGGGCCAGCCGCCCTCGATGAAGCCCACTCCGAAGTCGTCCAGATGGCGGGCGATCGTCAGCTTGTCGGCGACCGTGAGGTTGATGCCCTCGCGCTGGGCGCCGTCGCGCAGGGTGGTGTCGAAGACGTGGAAGCTGTCGTCCAGGACCGCTGCTGCCGCCTCTGGTGTCGTCGTCATGCTGATCTGACTCCTGTCGGATGAGTGGTTCCGGAAACCCGCCCATGGGAAGGCCGCCGTCACTGCCCCCATCATCGCGCGCAGTCCGCTCCCGGCAGGGATGGGCCGGGAAACGAAAAAACCTCTCGCGGGTAGCGAGAGGTCTGCACGCGGGTCCGAGGCACGGTGGCCGTGACCGCGAAGTTCTTCCACGGTTCAGCGGCCACTGGGGACCGGCGCGCTGCTGGCGATAATCATGAGCTGAGCAGGCACGTCCGCAGTGTGCCACACCGCCCGCCGTGCATGGACAGCCATCTCACCATGCGGTCATGCCCGGTCCGGCGGCGCATCCCCGCACCGCCCCGCGGCCCACCCGGCCCCGTTCCGGCGGACAGAACCTAGGAGCGGGGGGACAGGGTGTCCGCCAGGAACTCCTGGACGTGGGCCAGGATGGCCGTCCGGTCGAGCGTCGGCAGGCCCACCGCCAACTGGATGCTGAAGCCGTCGAGCAGGGCCCGGATGCGGGTCGCCACCCGCTCGGCGTCCACCGGGCGGAACTCCCCGCGCGACATGCCCTCGGCGAGCAGCGCCACCAGGTCGCGGTGCCAGGCGCCCTCGATGGCCGCCTGCCGGTCGCGCTCACGGGGGCCGGCGTTCTGGGAGCGGTTCCACACCTCCAGCCACAGCGTCCAGTGCGGGTCGCGGGCCTGCGTGGGCACGTACAGGTCCACGTACGCCTGCAGGCGCTCGGTCACCGGGCCTCGACGGGCGAGCAGGGCCCGACGCGCGCCGCCCAGTTCGGCCTCGCTCCACTCCAGAGTCTGCAGCAGGAGCTCGTCCTTGCTGCGGAAGTAGTAGAGGAGATGGCCGCTGCTCATGCCGACCTCGCGGCCCAGACCGGCCATGGTCAGGCCGTCCAGCCCGCGCTCGGCGATCGTGGCCATGGCGGCGACGAGTACGTCCTCGCGCGGGGGCGCGTTCTTGCGCGCCGCCCGTACCGGTACTCCGTCCGCCGCCATGGACCACTCCTCGTCGAATCGGCCGCCGCGCGCCCGCGGGTCAGACCTTCGGCTGCTGCTGGGTGATGCAGTGGATGCCGCCACCCCCGGCGAAAATCGTACGTGCGTCAACGAGGGTCACGGTCCGCTCGGGGAACAGGCCGCGGAAGATCTCGGCCGCCTCCTCGTCCCGCGGGTCGTCGAAGGAGCACAGCACGACGCCGTCGTTGCACAGGTAGTGGTTGATGTAGGAGTAGTCCACCCACTCGCCGTCCTCCTCCAGGACGGTCGGCGCCGGGATCTCCACGACATCCAGCTGCCGGCCGCGGGCGTCGGTGGACGCGCGCAGGATCGCTGCGATGGTCTTGCAGCGCTCGTGGTCCGGGTGGGAGGGGTCGGGCTGGGTGTGCACCATGACCACGCCGGGGCGGGCGAAGGCCGCGACGATGTCGACGTGGCCCTGCGTGCCGTAGGTGCCGTAGTCGCCGGCCAGGCCGTACGGCAGCCAGATCGCCTTGGTGGTGCCGAGGTGGGCGTGGATCTCGGCCTCGACCTGCTCTCGGGTCCAGTCGGGGTTGCGGCCCTTGCCCAGCTGGACGGTGTCGGTGAGCAGCACGGTGCCCTCGCCGTCGACGTGGATGGCGCCGCCCTCGTTGACCAGCGGGCTGCTGAACGTGCGCGTGCCGAGCACGTCGGAGATCTGGCGGGCGATCTTCGCGTCGTGGTCCCAGCGGGCCCACTCCTGGGCGCCCCAGCCGTTGAAGGTCCAGTCGACGGCGGCCAGTGCGCCGGCGCCGTCGGTGACGAAGGTCGGGCCGATGTCGCGCATCCAGGCGTCGTCGAGCTCGCGCTCGACCACGTCGAGCGGGTGTCCTTCGCCTGCGCCGGCGATCGCCCGGGCGCCCTCGGCGTCGCCCGGGGAGACGACGAGGGTCACGGGTTCGTAGGCGCGGACCGCACGGGCGACGGCGCCCCAGGCCCCGCGGGCCTCGGCGAGCTCCTGCTCGTTGGTGAAGGTCGGGTTCGGGCTGGGCCAGGCCATCCAGGTGCGCTCGTGGGGCGTCCACTCGGCGGGCATCCGGAATCCGTTGTGCACGGGCTTGGTGGTCATGGCAGGCAGGTCCTTACGGGCTGTGCTGGCTTACAGGAAGTACAGGCGGTTGAGGGAGACCGACTCGGCGGCCTCGGAGCGCAGGGGTTCCCCGTCGAGGGAGACCAGTCCGCTGTGGGCGTCCACGTCGACCGCACCCGTCCGGGAGTTGAGGAGCAGGTCGCCGGGGCCGATGCCGCGGGTGCCGCGGACGGCGACCCGGCGGCGGCGGGTCGGCATCGCGTCGCCGCCCAGGGCCGCGGCCGCGGCGGAGACGAAGGCGACGGAGATGTCGGCCGCGGTGGCCCCATAGGCGCCGAACTGCGGCCCGAGGACGAGGGGTTCGCAGGTGTCGGTGGCGGCGTTGGGGTCGCCGGTGACCCCGTAGGCGGGGAAGCCGGACTTGAGGACCAGCTGCGGCTTGGCCCCGAAGAACTGGGGGCGCCAGAGCACGAGGTCGGCGAGCTTGCCGACCTCGATCGAGCCGATCTCGTGGGCCAGGCCGTGGGCGATGGCCGGGTTGATGGTCAGCTTGGCCATGTAGCGCAGTACGCGGGCGTTGTCGTCGCCCTCACCGTCGCCCTCCAACGGGCCGAGCTCGCCCTTCATCTTCGCGGCCATCGCGAAGGTGCGGCGGATGGTCTCGCCCGCGCGGCCCATGCCCTGGGCGTCGGAGGAGGTGATGCCGATCGCGCCCAGGTCGTGCAGGACGTCCTCGGCGCCCATCGTCCCGGCCCGGATGCGGTCGCGGGCCATGGCGGCGTCGCCGGGAAGGTCGGGCTTGAGGTCGTGGACGGAGACGATCATCCCGTAGTGCTCGGCGACGGCGTCCCGGCCGAAGGGGAGCGTCGGATTGGTGGAGGAGCCGATCACGTTCGGCACGCCCGCCATCTTCAGCACGTTCGGGACGTGACCGCCGCCGCAGCCCTCGATGTGGAAGGCGTGGATGGTCCGGCCGTCCAGCACCCGCAGGGTGTTTTCGACGGAGAGGCATTCGTTGAGGCCGTCGCTGTGCAGGGCGACCTGGACGTCGTGCTCCTCGGCCACCCGCAGCGCGGTGTCCAGGGCCCGGGTGTGCGCGCCCATGTCCTCGTGCACCTTGAAGCCGCTGGCGCCGCCCTCGGCGAGGGCCTCGACGAGGGGTGCGGCGTCGGAGGAGGAGCCGCGGGCGAGGAAGCCGATGTTCACGGGCCAGGCGTCGAAGGCGTTGAAGGCGTGCTTCAGGGCCCACGGGGAGTTGACGCCGACGCCCCACACGGGGCCGAACTCCTGGCCGATGACGGTGGTGACTCCCGCGGCGAGCGAGGCCTCCATGATGCGCGGGGACAGCAGGTGGACGTGCGTGTCCACGGCGCCGGCGGTGGCGATCAGGCCCTCGCCGGAGACGATCGAGGTACCGGTGCCGACGACGACGTCGACGCCGTCGAGGGTGTCGGGGTTGCCGGCCCGGCCGATCGCGTGGATGCGGCCCTCGCGGATGCCGATGGAGACCTTGCGGATGCCGAGGACGGCGTCGATGACCAGGACGTTGCTGATCACGACGTCGCAGGTGTCGCGGACCGCGGCCCCCTTCAGGTGCAGGCCGTCGCGGGCGGTCTTGCCGAAGCCCGCCAGGAACTCCTCCCCCGGCTTCTGCGCGTCGGCCTCCACGCGGATGGTCAGCCCGGAGTCGCCGAGGCGGACCCGGTCCCCCGCACGAGGGCCGAAGACGGCCGCGTACTCGTGCGGATCGATGTGCCGGCTGCCCGGCGCGCAGTGCGCACTGTGGTCGGTGTGCGGGGTCTGCCTGCTCATGCCGTGGTCCCTTACGGGCGGTCGGCGGGGCCGGACTGGCCGGCCCCGGTCGGGGTGGCGCCCAGGTAGCCGCAGGCCGCAGCGCGGCGCAGGGCCTCCTCCCTGGCTCCGGGGGCGTCGAGGGGGCCGTCGACCAGACCCGCGAACCCGATCGCGACGCGATCGCCGCCGATGGGGACCAGACCCACGTCGCCCTCGCCGTGCGGGTCGAACCGTACGGAGGAGCCGGCCGGCACGCACAGCCGCATGCCGTAGGCCGCGGCGCGGTCGAAGTCCAGGCGCGGGTTCGCCTCGAAGAAGTGGAAGTGCGAGGTCACGCTGATCGGCACGTCGGCGGTGTTGCGCACGTGCAGGTGCGCGGCGGGCTCCGGCTGAGGGACCCCGGGGCCGGGGACCACGGCGCCGGGGACCACGGCGCCGGGGGCGTCGTCGCCGAGCGGCACCGCGCCCCGGACGGGGGACGAGACCACGGCGAGGCGGGATCCGTCGTCGAAGACGGCCTCCACGTGCACCTCGGTGACGACGTCGGCGACGCCCGGCAGGACGTCGTCGGGGCCCAGCACGCAGCAGGCCTCCTCGATGGCCTCGGCGAGCCGCTTGCCGTCGCGCGCGGCCTCACAGACCGTGTCCGCGATCAGCGCGGTGGCCTCCGGGACGTTGAGCTTCAGGCCACGGGCCCGCCGGGCCCTGGCCAGTTCCGCAGCGCTGCGGAGGAGCAGGCGGTCACGCTCCGTAGGGGTCAGCCGCACGCCGATCCACCACCTCTTGAGTCGAAGAGTTAGAGCATCACTCTAACTCTTGATTTGGTTGGCGGGAATCATTGACCTGAACACAAGGCTTGAGCCACATTGAGTGTCGCTCAAACACAAGCGCAACCACCCCCCGCCCTGCCAAGGGAGTCCCCCATGCCCATCGAACAGCGCGGAGTCGACACCATCCCGGAGGAGGAGCGGACCAGCGGTCCCCGTGACCTGATATCGATCCTCCTCGGCTCCAATCTGTGCCTCGGTGTGATCGTCTTCGGCTGGCTGCCCCCGTCCTTCGGACTGGGCCTGTGGCCCTCGGTCACGGCCATCGTCACCGGCACCCTCGTCGGCATCGCCTTCACCGCGCCGCTGGCGCTCGTCTCCCTGCGCACCGCGACCAACCTCTCCACCTCCAGCGGCGCGCAGTTCGGTGTGCGCGGGCGGCTCGTGGGGTCGGTGGTGGGCCTGCTGCTCTCGCTCGGCTACACCGCACTCACGCTGTGGATCGGCGGCGACGTGATGGTCGGCACCCTCGCGCGGCTCACCGGCCTCCCGGACACCGGCCTCTCGCGGGCCGTGATGTACGGCCTGCTCGCCGCGTGCACCGTCGTCGCGGCCGTCTTCGGCTACCGGCTGCTGCTGCGCATGAGCAAGGTGCTGTCCATCGGCATGATGGTGCTGCTGGCGGTCGGCGTCGTCGCCTACGCCCCGGACTTCACCACCTCCGCGCCGCCCGAGACCCCGTACCTGCTCGGATCCTTCTGGCCGACGTGGCTGCTGGCCGCGGTCGCCGCCGGGCTCAGCGGGCCCGTCGCCTTCATCACCCTGCTGGGCGATTACACGCGCTACATCTCCCCGCGCCGGCACGGCTCGCGCAGGGTCCTGTGGGCCACCGCATTCGGTCTGCTGATCGGCCTGCTGGTCCCGCAGCTCTTCGGCACCTACACGGCACTGGCCGCCCGGGCGGGCCTGGACTACGCCGGTCCGCTCGTGGCAGCCGCACCGCTGTGGTACCTGCTCCCCCTGCTGGTCGCCGCCGCGGCGGGCTCGGTCGGCAACGCCGGCCTGATGCTCTACTCCATGGGGCTGGACCTCGACGCGATCGTCCCCCGGGCCACCCGCACCACGGCCACCGTGATCGCCGCGGCCGCCGCGACCGCTTTCGTCTTCATCGGGTCCTTCGAGTGGGACGTGCAGTCCGCGATGACCTCGTTCGTCCTGGTGCTGACCGCGATCGGCACCCCGTGGGCCGTGATCACCCTGATCGGCCACGTGCGCTGCCGCGGGGTCTACGACGCCGACGCGCTCCAGGTCTTCAACCGCCGCTCGGTGGGCGGGGTCTACTGGTACCGGGCCGGCTGGAACGTCGCGGCCACCACCTCCTGGGGGATCGGGGCCGCCGTCGGCCTGCTCGCCGTGACCACCCCCTCCTACGAGGGTCCGCTGCTCGCCCTCACCGGTGGCGTGGACTGCTCCTTCGTCCTGTCCGGTCTCACCGGCGGCCTCGTGTACGCCGTGCTCACGGCCCGCCGCGCTGCCGCCCCGGCCCCGGTGGCCGCCGCCGAGGAGCCTGCGAACGCCTGAGGTTCCCCGTACGCATGCGGGCGGGCCCGCACCCCGGAGATCCGGAGTGCGGGCCCGCCCGTCTGCACGCCCTAGCCCAGGGGGTGCATCCAGCCGTGGGTGTCGGCGGCGTGGCCGGTCTGGAGTTCCAGCAGCGCCTTGCGCAGGCGCATGGTGACCTCGCCGGGCTCGCCGTCGCCCTGGGTCCAGTTGGCACGCTCGGACTTGACCGAGCCGACCGGGGTGATGACGGCGGCCGTGCCGCACGCGAACACCTCGGTGAGGGTGCCGTTGGCGTTGTCGCGCTGCCAGTCCTCGGTGGTCAGGCGGCCTTCTTCGGCGGTGTAGCCGAGGTCGCGGGCGATGGTGAGGAGGGAGTCGCGGGTGATGCCGGGAAGCAGCGAGCCGGTGAGCTCGGGGGTGACGATGCGGTCCCCGTACACGAAGTACAGGTTCATCCCGCCCATCTCCTCGATCCAGCGGTGCTCGACGGCGTCGAGCCACACCACCTGGTCGCAGCCGTGCGAGGCGGCCTGGGCCTGCGCGACCAGCGAGGCCGCGTAGTTGCCGCCGGTCTTGGCCGCGCCGGTGCCGCCCTTGACCGCGCGGACGTAGTCCTCGGAGAGCCAGACGGAGACGGGCTTGACGCCGCCGGGGAAGTACGCGCCGGCGGGCGAGGCGATGACGATGAAGAGGAACTCGTTGGCCGGGCGGACGCCGAGGCCGACCTCCGAGGCGAACATGAAGGGCCTGAGGTACAGGGATGCCTCGCCGGAGTCCGGCACCCAGGCGCGGTCCTGCTTGATCAGGGCGTCGCAGGCCTCGATGAAGAGCTCGACGGGCAGTTCCGGCATCGCCATGCGGCGGGCCGAGGCCTGGAAGCGCGCGGCGTTGGCCTCGGGGCGGAAGGTGGCGACGGTGCCGTCGGGCTGGCGGTAGGCCTTGAGGCCCTCGAAGATCGTCTGCGCGTAGTGCAGGGTCATGTTCGCCGGGTCGATCGAGAGCGGCGCGTACGGGACCAGTTCGGCGTCGTGCCAGCCGCGGCCCTCGGTCCACTTGATCGTCACCATGTGATCGGTGAAGTGGCGGCCGAATCCGGGGCTGGCCAGGATCGCCTCGCGCTCCGCGTCGGACAGCGGGTTCGAGGAGGGCTTGAGCTCGATCGTGGGCGTCGTCATGAGTGCTTGTCCTTCACCGGTTGTGTATGGCGGACCGCGCTCACGGCGTACCAGGACGTCCGAGCTTCCCTGCATTCCGCGGCCTCGCGTTCGATTATCGCGCGCGGGCAGGCTTCGGAGAAGCGGGGGGATTGCGGCCCAGGGGAGATGGTGGCACCCGGGGCCGCACAGGAAAAGCCGCCGGGTCCCATTGTGACCCGGCGGCTTCCCGAGGTGGAGCGGCCGGGTCAGCCGGCTACCCGCGCGGCGAGGGCGTCGCCGATCGCGTCGGTGGAGCGGAAGGTTCCGTCCCGTTCGGTGAGGTCGGCGGAGACCGCGTCCTCGATGCGGACGGCCTCGTCCTCGTAGCCGAGGTGGCGCAGCAGAAGGGCGACCGAGAGGATCGTCGCGGTCGGGTCCGCCTTCCCGGTGCCGGCGATGTCCGGGGCCGAGCCGTGGACGGGCTCGAACATGGACGGGAAGGCGCCGGTCGGATTGATGTTCCCGGAGGCGGCCAGGCCGATTCCGCCCGTGACGGCCGCGGCCAGGTCGGTGAGGATGTCACCGAAGAGGTTGTCCGTGACGATGACGTCGAAGCGCTCCGGCTGCGTGACGAAGAAGATCGTCGCGGCGTCCACGTGCAGGTAGTCGGTGGTGACCTCGGGGTACTCCCGGCCGACCTTGTCGAAGATGTTCTTCCACAGGTGGCCCGCGTACACGAGGACGTTGTTCTTGTGAACGAGCGTCAGCTTCTTGCGGGGGCGGGCATTGGCCCGCTCGTAGGCGTCGCGGACGACGCGCTCGACACCGTACGCGGTGTTGACGCTGACCTCGGTGGCCACCTCGGCGGGGGTGCCGGTGCGCAGGCTGCCGCCGTTGCCGGTGTACGGACCCTCGGTGCCCTCGCGGACGACGACGAAGTCGATGTCCGGGCGGCCCGCCAGGGGGGTGGCGGTGTTGGGGAACAGCTTCGACGGCCGCAGGTTGATGAAGTGGTCGAACGCGAAGCGCAGCTTCAGCAGCAGGCCGCGCTCCAGCACGCCGGACGGGACCGAGGGGTCGCCGATGGCGCCCAGCAGGATCGCGTCGTGGCGCGCCAGGGCTTCGAGTTCCGCGTCCGGGAGGGTCTCGCCGGTGCGGTGCCAGCGCTGGGCGCCGAGATCGTATTGCTTGGTCTCCAGCTTCACATCCTGGGGCAGGACCGCGGTAAGGACCTTGAGTCCCTGAGCCACGACTTCCTGGCCGATGCCATCACCGGGGATCACTGCGAGATTGATGCTGGTCGACATGGCGAAACCGTACTCCGTGTCCAGCCCTCAGACATTTCGCGTCCACGATATGGACGCGACATGTCGTACGGGGGTGTCAGTGGCCGGTCGAGCCGCCGTTGTCGCGGCGGTCGAGGGCGCGCTGCAGGGCTGCGGCGGCGTTCTTGCGTGCGTCGGCCGAGGCGGAGGCGTGGCGGACGCGGCGGGCGGTGGTGGTTGCGGGCATGGTGATCGACTCCTTGAGATCACGGCGTGGCCGGGCCACGGATGAGGGGTTCCTTCAAGGCGCCGGAAGAGGCGGGGAGCCGGGCGCCGCAGGGGTTGCCTGCCAGGGGCGCGCGCTCTCGACCGCCATTCGCCTGATCGGCGAGACGTTCGGCTCCTACCAAGCTAGGGCAGGTCCCGCTGTATGTCTCGGCAATTACTCGGACTTCCTACTATCTGAGACGCCCATCCCCCCGAAGAGACGCCCCCCGAAGGTCCGCTTCAGGTCCTGCCGGAGCGAAGTTCCCTGATCAGAGCCTTGACCGCGAGAGTTGCGGCGGCTTCCGACGTGGTGACATATCCCACCTCGCGCACCGGCCCCAACGGGCCCAGTCCGGCGATCTCCACGGCCTCCGTCGCGTCCCTCAGGGACAGCTCGGGCATGATCGCCATGCCGAGCCCCCGACCGACCATGGTCAGCACCATGGCGTCGTCCTCCGCCTTGACCGTCGCCCGCGGGATCCAGTCCTGCGCCCGCCACCAGGCCCGGGTGTAGGAACCGCAGTTCTCGTCCCAGTCCATGAGGGGCAGCGACTTCGGGTCGGGGTGCCCCGCCGGGTGCACCAGGTGGTACGCCTCCTGCGCGAGCACCCCCGTCAGCAGGCCGGGCGGCGCCGCGCCCGGCGAACCGCCCAGGGTGGCGATGCCCAGATCCGCACGGCCCGCCGCCACTTCCCCCGCCGCGCCGGCACCGATCTCGCGGACCACGCGGACCTCCGGGCGGACGCCGGGGTGCCGGGCGGTCAGTCGCTCCAGGGCGGGCGGCAGCAGGTGCAGGGCGGCGCTCCGGAACGCCGCGATCCGAAGAACGCCGTCCAGGGCGCCGCCGCCGTCGCCCCGGCCCGCACTGCGCACCTCCGCGCCCATGACCTCGTACAGCCGCAGGATGCGGCGGGCGTGTCCGACCGCCCGCTCCCCCGCCGGCGTGGGCGAGGCCCCCGCCCGTCCGCGGTCGAAGAGCACCGCGCCGAGCTTGGCCTCGCTGCCGCGCACCGAGTGCGACACGGCCGACTGGGTGAGGCCGAGCGCCGCGGCCGCGGCGGAGAAGCCGCGGGCCTCCGCGACGGCCACCAGGATGCGCAGTTCGCGCGGGAGAAGATCGGACACCGGGGCCCCCACCTCGTGGTATGAGTGATGCTCATGGATGTGTGACGTCCATGAACCCAACCCCCTGCCCGGCCCCCGGATTCCTTCCTAGCGTTGCGGACATGACCACGAACACCGCTCGCGCCGTACACCAGATCGCCCGCCCCGAAGGCTTCCCCGCGTCCTCCGACTTCGCCCACGTCTCCTCCCCGGTCCCCGAGCCCCGGCCCGGCACCGCCCTGGTGGAGAACCTGCTGCTCTCCGTGGACCCCTACCACCGCGGCCTGATGGACGGCGGCGAGGGCGGCTTCGAGCTGAACGCCCCGCTGGAGGGCCGCTCGGTGGGCCGGGTGATCGCCTCCCGAGACCCGGGCCTGCGCGAGGGCGACCTGGTCTTCCACCGCGAGGGCTGGCGCACGCACGCCCTCGTCACCCTCGGGAAGGCTGGCGCCCGCACGCTGCGCGGCCATGCGGGCGTACCGCTGGAGGCGTACCTGTCGATCCTCGGCGGCACCGGCCTCACCGCGTACGCCGCACTGACCCGGACCGCAGCACTGAGAGAGGGCGAGGACCTGTTCGTCTCCGCCGCCGCGGGCGGCGTCGGCACCGCCACCGGGCACCTCGCACGGCTGCTGGGCGCGCGGCGCGTCATCGGCAGTGCGGGCTCGGCGGCGAAGGTCCGCCACCTCACGGACGTTCTCGGCTTCGACGCGGCCTTCGACTACCACGACGGCCCGGTCGGCGAGCAGCTCGCCCAGGCCGCCCCCGAGGGCATCGACGTCTACGTGGACAACGTGGGAGGCGAGCACCTGGAGGGCGCGATCGGCGCACTGCGGGAGTTCGGCCGAATCGCCTGGGTCGGCGCCGTCTCGACCTACAACGGCGGCCGCTCCCCCGCCGCGCCCCGCAACCTCTTCGAGATCGTGCACAAGTCGCTGCGCCTGGAGGGCGTAATGGTTCGACATCACACCAATCTTCAGGAGGAGTTGGAGGACCTCCTCGTCCCTCACCTGCGCAGCGGCCGGATCGGCACCGACACCACCGTTGTCCAGGGCTTCGAGCACACGGTGGAGGCCTTCCGCGGCATGCTCCGCGGCGAGAACACGGGCAAGATGCTCGTGCGGATCAAGGCCTGACTCCGGCCGCCCGGAAGTTCACCGAACTCTTACCGCACGGCTGTGGACCTTTGAGGCCACCCCCGCCACCCTTGCCGTCGATGTGCCACCGGGGCACCACAGTTGGAGGCGAGGGACCAGTGACACCGATCAGCCGAAGAGGTTTCGTGGGAATCGGCGCCGGGCTGATGGCGGGGGCCGCGCTACCCGTCACGGCGCCCTCGTCGGCGGCCGCGGCCTCGGCGAGCGGCACCCTCACCGACGTGCAGCACGTGGTGATCCTGATGCAGGAGAACCGCAGCTTCGACCACTACTTCGGCGGGCTGAAGGGCGTCCGCGGGTTCGGCGACCGTGCCGCCGGCAACATCCCGGGCGGCTGGGGCACCTTCAACCAGCCCAACTGGGGCGCCCGGCAGTACCCGTGGAAACTGTCCGCCACCCCGCCGGCCGGCGGGGTGGACGGCGCGACCCTGGCCCAGTGCAGCGGCGACCTCCCGCACAGCTGGACCTCGCAGCACGCCGCCTGGAACAAGGGCCGGATGGACAACTGGGTCCTGGGGGTCGGCAGCACCCGCACCCTCGGCCACCTGGACCGGGGCGACCTCCCCTTCCACTACGCCCTCGCCGACAACTACACGGTCTGCGACGCGTACTTCTGCTCCGCCCTCAGCGCGACCGGTCCGAACCGCACCTTCCTGTGGAGCGGGAAGGTCGACGCCGGCAGCAAGGACGGCGGTGAGGAGTCGGGGCTGACCTGGGAGACGTACGCCGAGGCCCTGCAGCGCGCCGGCGTGACCTGGAAGGTCTACCAGAACGCCCAGGACAACTACGGCGACAACGGCCTCGCCTACTTCAGGAACTTCACCGACGCGGCTCCCGGGAACCCGCTGTGGGACCAGGGCATGGCCTCGGTCCCCAAGGTGACCGGCTCCACCCCGGACGACATCGCGGCCGCCATCCGCGCCGACGCCGTCGCGGGCACCCTCCCCCAGGTGTCCTGGGTCGTCGCCAGCGAGGCCTTCTCGGAGCACCCCTACGCCCCGCCCGGCGACGGCGCGCACTTCGTGGACCTGGTCTACCGCGCCCTCGCAGCGAACCCCGAGGTCTTCGACTCCACCGTCCTGATCCTCAACTACGACGAGAACGACGGCTTCTTCGACCACGTTCCGCCCCCGGTCGCGCCGCCCGGCACCCCCGGTGAGTACGTGGACGGCGTCCCGATCGGGCTCGGCTTCCGCGTGCCCATGCTGGTCATGTCCCCGTGGACGCGCGGCGGATGGGTCAGTTCGGAGGTCTTCGACCACACCTCGGTGCTCCGCTTCCTGGAGACCTGGACCGCCGCCCTCGGCACGCCGGCCACCTGCCCGAACATCAGCGCCTGGCGCCGCCGGGTGGTGGGCGACCTGACCGGCGTCTTCGACTTCGCGCACCCGGTGTACGGGGTTCCGGCGGGCCTGCCGCCGACCGCCAAGGTGATCGGCCAGGCCACCTGCGCCCCGCTTCCCAATCCGGTGCCGCAGGACAACGCCCTCCCTGCGCAGGAGCCGGGCACCCGTCCGGCGCGCGCCCTCCCTTACCAGGTCAACGGCAATCTGGATCGCTTCGAGTTCGGAGCGGCCGGCCAGATCACGGCCTGGTTCTCGATGACCAACCAGGGTGCCCAGGCCAAGCGGCCCGCGCACTTCTCGATCCACCCGCACCAGCACCGCGACACGGCGGCCTGGCAGTACACGGTGGACCCGGGCGACACCTCGACCGACTACTTCCACATCGGTCTCGGCCACGGCTCCGGCAAATACGACATCTCGATGTACGGACCGAACCGCTTCCTGCGGCGCTTCATCGGCGACGCGTCCAAGGCGGGCCGCGCGATCGAGGTGGCGGCGCGGTTCGCGGTGGAACCCGGTACCGGTAGGACGGCGGTCTGGTTCAAGATGACGAACTCCTCCGCCTCCCCCGTCACCTTCACGATCCGCTCCAACGCCTACCGTTCGGACGGCCCGTGGACGTACACCGTCCCGGCGCACTCCTCCCGCGAGGACTTCTTCAACGCGGTGGCGTACACCAAGGGCTGGTACGACTTCACGATCCTGGCCGACTCCGACAGCACCTGGTCGCGCCGCTACACGGGCCATATCGAGACGGGCTCGGCGAGCGTTTCGGGGTCGTGACCCCACAGGTGTCCTAGAGGACGTCCCCGTCGCGCCAGTCGAAGTCGAGCCGCCCGGCGGGGTCCGGCCGGACCCCGCCGGGCGGTGTCCACACATGGGTGGAGCCCTCCTCCTCGGGCAGCCGCACCGGTCCCTCCGGGGAGAGCACCCCCACCTCGCCCGGCCACACCGACCAGCCCCGGGCCAGGTAGAGCCCGGCGCCCTGTTCCGAGGCCGACAGGGCGCCCAGCACGTAGGCCCCCGCCACGACCTGCTCCAGCCGCTCCGTCACCCGCCCGCCGAGGCCGCGGCGGCGCAGGTCGGCCCGTACGGCAACGGCCTCGACGTATCCGGTGCGCAGGGCGCGCCCCCGGTGCACGACCCGCCGCTGTACGACACTTCCGTGCGCGGCGAGCCTGCCGTCCCCGCCGATCAGCACGTGCATGCCGCCGAGCGCGTGCTCGAAGTCCTCGTCGGCGAAGTCCCCCTCGAAGGCGTCGTCGAGCAGGGTCCGGATCGCGCGGAGCTCGGCGGCGGTCAGTTCCGAGGTGTGCGCGGTGCGCGTGTCCATCTCTGCTCCCGCCAGTCGGTTACTCGGCGTACTCGGTGGACCGCGTGCGGGCGTCCGGGCTCCCGGCATCCGGACGCCGCGCTCCGACGCCTTCGCTCATCCCGTGAACGTACCAAGGACCGGGGCCGCACCGAGATCGCATTGCGGACGCCGAACGCCGGACACCGGCCGCCATCGGCCGAACCGGCTCTGGCGGTCTGGACCAGTGCTTCGGCAGACTCGCCCCATGTCGCCCGATACCCAGCAGTGGACCCCCACCCACGGCCAGCCGTACCGTCCGGCCGCCTACCGGCCCGAACGGATGCCGCAGCACGAATCCCTCGCACGCGCCGCCGAGTTGCGGGCGCGGATGGACCAGCGGCGGACCGTACGCCACTTCTCCCCCGACCCGGTGCCCGAACAGGCCGTCCTGGACGCCATCGCCTGCGCGGCGACGGCGCCGTCCGGAGCGCACCAGCAGCCGTGGACCTTCGTCCTGGTCAAGGATCCGGCCGTACGCCGGCAGATCCGTGCGGCCGCAGAACAGGAGGAGGAGCTCTCCTACGACGGGCGCCTCGGCGACGAATGGCTGGCGGCCCTGCGCCCGCTCGGCACGGACGCCGTGAAAACCCACCTCACGGACGCACCGGCGCTGATCGTGGTCTTCCAGCAGCGGTACTGGCTCGGCCCCGACGGCACGAAGCGCAAGCACTACTACGTGGACGAGTCGGTCGGCATCGCGGTCGGCATGCTGCTCTCCGCCCTGCACCTGAGCGGCTTGGCCGCCCTGATCCACACGCCGAGCCCGATGCGCTTCCTGAGTCACGTCCTGGACCGGCCGGAGAACGAGAAGGCCTTCGCGGTGATCCCGGTCGGTTACCCGGCGGACGACTGCACGGTCCCGGACCTGGTCCGCAAGTCCCTCGACCAGGTCATCGTCGAGGTCTGACGGCCTCACCGCCGGGCGGCACCGGCCCCTGCCCCTGCTCCTGCTCCTGCTCCTGCTCCTGCTCCTGCCGGGGTTGTCCGCCGGGGAACTGGAAACCGCCCCCGTTCCGGACTTGGGGGTACCGGAACGGGGGCGGGGTTCAGCAGGGGCCGGGGTCAGCCCATGTGGGGGTAGCCGTACTCGGTCGGCGGGACCAGGGTCTCCTTGATGGAGCGGGTCGAGGTCCAGCGGAGCAGGTTCGACGCGGCGCCGGCCTTGTCGTTGGTCCCCGAGGCGCGGCCGCCGCCGAAGGGCTGCTGGCCGACGACCGCGCCGGTGGACTTGTCGTTGATGTAGAAGTTGCCCGCCGCGAAGCGGAGCTTCTCCATCGCGTCCGCCGCTGCGTAACGGTCCGCGGCGATGATCGAGCCGGTCAGGGCGTACGCCGAGACGGACTCCATCTGAGCCAGCATCTCCTCGTACTTCTCGTCCTCGTAGACGTGCACGGCGAGGATCGGGCCGAAGTACTCGGTCGTGAAGACCTCGTTCTCCGGGTCGGTGCAGACGATGACGGTCGGGCGGACGAAGTAGCCCTCGGAGTCGTCGTAGGTACCGCCCGCGACGATCTCACAGGTCGGGTCGGCCTTGGCGCGGTCGATCGCGGCCTTGTTCTTCGCGAAGGAGCGGTCGTCGATGACAGCGCCGATGAAGTTGGTCAGGTCGGTGACCGGGCCCATGGTGATGCCGTCGACCTCGGCCGCGAAGGCCTCCTTGAAGCCGTCGTTCCAGATGGAGGCCGGGACGTAGGCGCGCGAGGACGCCGAGCACTTCTGGCCCTGGAACTCGAATGATCCGCGGGTCAGGGCGGTCTTCAGGATCGCGCGGTCCGCGGACGGGTGCGCGACGACGAAGTCCTTGCCGCCGGTCTCGCCGACCAGGCGCGGGTAGGACTTGTACGTCTCGATGTTGTTGCCGACCGTCTTCCACAGGTACTGGAAGGTCTTGGTCGAGCCGGTGAAGTGGATGCCGGCCAGCTCCGGGTGGTTCAGGGCCACCTCGGACACGGCGATGCCGTCGCCCGTCACCAGGTTGATGACGCCCTTGGGCAGGCCGGCCTCCTCCAGGAGCTCCATGAGGAGGACGGCGGAGTGGGTCTGCGTGGGGGACGGCTTCCACAGGACCACGTTGCCCATCAGGGCGGGAGCGGTCGGCAGGTTACCGGCGATGGCCGTGAAGTTGAAGGGCGTGATCGCGTAGACGAAGCCTTCGAGCGGGCGGTGGTCGCTGCGGTTCCACACGCCGGCGGAGTTCGCGACCGGCTGCTCGGCCAGGATCCGGCGGGCGAAGTGGACGTTGAAGCGCCAGAAGTCGACGAGCTCGCACGGGGTGTCGATCTCCGCCTGCTGGGCGGTCTTCGACTGGCCCAGCATGGTGGAGGCGGCGAGCTTCTCGCGCCACGGGCCGGACAGCAGCTCGGCGGCGCGCAGGATGATCGCCGCGCGGTCGTCGAAGGACATCGCGCGCCAGGCCGGGGCGGCGGCCAGGGCGGCGTCGATAGCCTCCTGGGCGTCGGCCCCGGTGGCGTTCGCGTAGGTGCCGAGCACCGACTTGTGGTCGTGCGGCTGGACCACGTCGAAGCGCTCGCCGCCGCCCATCCGCTTGACGCCGTTGATCGTCATCGGGAGGTCGATCGGGTTCTCGGACAGCAGCTTCAGCTGCGCCTCGAGACGCGCGCGCTCCGGGGTCCCGGGGGCGTACGAGTGGACCGGCTCGTTGACCGGCGCGGGGACCTGGGTCACAGCATCCATGGGGCTGATAACTCCTTAGACCTGGTTCTTGGCTAGTTCTTGGTGATCATCGAGCGGACGAAGAACAGGAGGTTGGCCGGCTTCTCCGCGAGGCGGCGCATGAAGTAGCCGTACCAGTCCGTCCCGTACGCGGTGTACACGCGCATGCGGTGGCCTTCGGCGGCGAGCCGCAGGTGCTCCTCGCTGCGGATGCCGTACAGCATCTGGAATTCGTACTCGTCCAGCTTGCGCCCGGCCTTGCGGGCGAGCTCCTGGCCGATGGCGATCAGGCGCGGGTCGTGGGACCCGATCATCGGGTAGCCCTCGCCGTCCATCAGGATCTTGAGGATGCGGACGTACGCCTTGTCGATCTCGGCCTTGTCCTGGTAGGCGACCTCGGCGGGCTCCTTGTAGGCGCCCTTGACGATCCGCACGCGGCTGCCGTTGGCGGCCAGCCGGCGGGCGTCGGCCTCGGTGCGGAAGAGGTACGCCTGGATGACGCAGCCGGTCTGCGGGAAGTCCCTGCGCAGCTCCTCGTGGATGGCGAACATCGAGTCGAGGGTGGTGTGGTCCTCGGCGTCCAGCGTCACGGTGGTGCCGATGGCGGCGGCGGCCTCCACGACCGGGCGGACGTTGGCGAGCGCCAGCTCGTGGCCGCCCTCCAGGGCCTGGCCGAACATGGACAGCTTGACGGACATCTCGGCCTTCTCGCCGAGGCCGAGCTCCGCGAGGCGCTCGATGAGCTGGAGGTAGGCGTCACGCGCGGCGTGGGACTGCGCCACCTCGGTGATGTCCTCGCCGACGACGTCGAGGGTGACCTCCAGGCCCGCCCTGGTGAGGTCCTCGACGATCGGGATGACCTGGTCGACCGTCTCTCCGGGGATGAAACGGTTCACCACGGGCTTGGTCACCGGGGCGGCAGAGACGATACGACGCATCTTGTCGCTGCGCGAAGCGGCGAGGATCACGGGACCCAGCACGGGGCACCTCCAGCGGGTGGCAGAAGAAAAGCGCAAGTGAAACCACCGTGAAACCTAAGGATCGCTTCGATCCTCTGCCATCGACAGCTGTCACGCATCCGTGTCCGCGATCTCATACATCTGTCTGAAGACGATGGCCGCGGGTGGGAGAATGTCCGCGTGAAGGGCGATTACCAGGACCTGGTGGACGAGATCTCGGCGCTGCTCGGCGCCCCGGCGACCCTTGAGAACCGGGACTTCCGCCTCATCGCCTTCGGCGCCCACGACAGCGACGACGATCTCGCGATGGACCCCGTGCGCACCCGGTCGATCCTGACCCGACAGTCGACGGCTGCCGTCCGTGCCTGGTTCGAGGGCTTCGGCATCGCCCGCGCCACCGGCCCCGTCCGCATCCCGGCGGCACCCGACGCAGGCGTGTTCCGGGGGCGGATCTGCCTGCCGGTGCGGTCCCGGGGCGTCGTACAGGGCTACGTGTGGCTGCTCGACCAGGAGCCCGGCACGCCCGGCCCCGACCCCTCAGCGCTGGCCGCGGCCATGGAGGTGGCCCAGCGGATCGGAGTGCTGCTCGCCGAGGAGGCGAAGGCCGGAGCAGACCTGTCACGGGAGTTCCAGGCGGTGCTCACGGCGGCGCGGGGGTGGCAGCAGGACATGGCGGTGGCTGCCCTGCGGGCCGCCCTCGGGCCGGGCGGGGACGGCCTGCACGCGGCGGTCTGCGTGACGCCCTGGCCCGACGAGGCTCCGGCGTCCGTACCGGGCGCGGCGGCCGTCTGCGTCGTACCCCGGCGGGGCGGCGGCGCGGGCGAGCCGGGCGAGGTGCCGGCCGCCGGGCCCGCGGGCGGCCTGGCTCTGGCTCTGCTGCTCCGGCTGCGGTCGACGGACGCGCTGGCTCCGGCCCTGACGGCGGTGGCACGGCTGCTGCCGCGCGCGGCACGGCCGACGGCGACCGCGGCCGCTGCAGGCTCCGCCGCATCCCGCTCCGGGGCGGCGGCCGGCGCGTCCGCGGCCGCCGGTGCCACCCCTGCGGCCGGCGCGCTCCGGATGACCGCGGGCGTCGCCGATCCCCTCCGCGGCCTCGCCGACCTGCCCGCCGCCTGGGAACAGGCCGTCGCCGCGGCTCGCGCGGCGGTCGCAGAGCCGCGGCTCGGCCCGGTTGCCCAGTGGTCGCAGATCGGCCCGTACCGGCTGTTGGCGAACCTGGCCGCCGACCCGGTGGACGATCCGGCGGCCCGCACCCTGCTCGCCCCCGCACACCGCGAACTGGCCCGTACCGCCGAGGTGTTCCTGGACTGCGCCGGCCAGGCGGGCCGCGCCGCCGCCGCCCTCGGCATCCACCGCCAGACGCTCTACTACCGGCTCGGCCGCGTGGAACAGCTGACCGGGCTCGACCTCGACGCGGGCGAGGACCGCCTGCTGCTCCACATGGCCCTGAAGGCCTCCCGCCTGGCCTGAGGGGCCCCGGGCCGGCCCGGGGCTGCGCCCGGCGCCCCGCCGTTTCGGGTCCGCGGCCGTCGGCCGGGTGTGGCGACTCCGGGCTCCGGCTACCCCTGCGGCCGGGTCATCGCCTCGGCGGCCCGGCGCATGCCCTCGGTGAACTCCTCGGCCGTGGCCGCCGACTCCGGGTCGAAGAGCCACTGGATCATCAGGCCGTTGAGCAGCGCCTGGTAGAAGGAGCCCAGGGTGCGTACGTCCCGGTCGTCGAGTTCGCCCTCCGGGGTGCCGGTGAGCATCGAGATCAGCCCGCGGCGCCCCTCGGCCTGCGAGGCGGCGAGCAGGGTCCGCAGCTCGGGCCGCTGGTCGCGGCCGAGCGCCACCTCCAGGCTCGCCGCCCAGACGGGTGCGGACTTCTCGTGCTGCGCGATGACGCCTTCCCACAGTGCGCGGAAGCGCTCCAGCGATCCGCCCTCACCGGCCAGACCGTCCTGGAAGACCGCCCCCCACTCCTCCATCAGGCCGATGAACGCCTCGGTGAGCAGGGCGTCCTTCGAGCCGTAGTGGTAGCCGATGGAGGCGAGGTTCGTCCCCGACGCGCTGACGATGTCGCGCGCGGTGGTGCGCACGAACCCCTTCTCCACCAGGCACTTCTTGGCGCCTTCGAGCAGATCTTCGCGATGTCCCATGCCCTCACCGTAGCAAGACGGATGTACCAGACGGCAGTCCCATACAAGCGTTTCACACACTTGTAATAGACGGATGTTTTATACGTGTGTACGTTTCTCGGCATGTCGAACCCCTCCGCCACAGCACGCCTCGCCGGCCGCCGCGAATGGACCGCCTTCACCGTCCTGTTGCTGCCCCTGCTCCTGGTCTCCATGGACGTCTCGGTCCTCTACTTCGCCATCCCGGCGATCACCGAACAGCTCGACCCGAGCGCCACCCAGCAGCTCTGGATCTTCGACAGCTACCCCTTCGCCCTCTCCGGACTGCTGATCACGATGGGCTCGCTCGGCGACCGGATCGGCCGCCGCAGGCTGCTGCTGATCGGAGCCGGCGCCTTCGGCATCGCCTCGGTGGGTGCCGCCTACTCCACCAGCGCGGAGATGCTCATCGCCGCCCGGGTCCTGCTGGGCATAGGCGGTGCCACACTGATGCCGTCCACGCTGGCACTCGTCCGCAACCTCTTCCAGGACGACGGCCAGCGCGGCAAGGCCATCGCCATCTGGTCCGGCGCCATGACCGGCGGCATCGCGCTCGGATCGGTGCTCAGCGGCATGATGCTGAACCACTTCTGGTGGGGCTCCGTCTTCCTGGTCAACGTGCCCGCGATGGCCCTCCTGCTCGCCCTGGTCCCCTTCCTGGTCCCGGAGTTCAAGGACCCCGCCCCCGGCCGCTTCGACCTGCTCGGCGCCCCGCTGTCCGCGGCCGCCGTACTGCCGGTCGTGTACGGCCTCAAGGAGATCGCCGCCGGGGGCTTCGAACCCCTCTACCTGGCGTGCCTCGCCGTCGGCCTGGGCTTCGGGTACGCCTTCGTCCGCCGCCAGCAGACCCGTGACGACGCCATGATCAGCCGTTCGCTGTTCCGGGGCCGCGGCTTCGGCGCCGGTATCGCCCTGAACACCCTCGCCGCCTTCGCCATGCTCGGCTCGGCCTACTTCACCACCCAGTACCTCCAGTCGGTACTCGGCATGGGCGCACTGGAAGCCGCCCTGTGGAGCCTCGCCCCGTCCGTTGTCATCGGCGCGGCGGCCCCCGCCTCCGCCGCCCTCGCCCGCAGGACGGACCGGGCCCACGTCGTCGCCGGCGGGTTCGTCCTCGCCGCCGCCGGCTTCTCGCTGATCGCGCTGGTGGGCACCGACTCCCTGTGGCTGCTGCTGACCGGTACCGGTGTCCTGGCCTCGGGCATCGTCGCCGTGATGTCCCTCGTCTCCGACTTGGCCCTGGGCGCGGCCCCGGCCGAGAAGGCGGGTTCCGCCGCCTCGCTGCTGGAGACCGGCACGGAGTTCGGCGGCGCCCTGGGCATGGCGGTCCTCGGCAGCCTGGGCACAGCCGTCTACCGCAGCGACCTGGCGGGCGCCGAACCGACCGTACGGGAGACCCTGGGCGGCGCCGTGGCCACCGCGCACCGGATCGGCGGGGCGGCCGGTGCCCAGATCCTGGCCCCGGCCCGCGAGGCCTTCGTCCACGGCATGCAGTACGCCGCCTGGGGGGCCGCGGCCTTGCTGCTCGGGGCGGCCCTGCTGGCCGCGTCCCTGCTGCGGGGCATCGGTGCCCCCGCCACGCCGGAGCCCGCCCGGGGGCCCGGGGCGCGGGAGCACGAGGCGGCGTACGACTGACCGGACGGCGCGACGCATCCGGAGGAACGCGGAAGGGCCCGGGGTCTCCCCCGGGCCCTTCCCCGTCTCACTGCTGTGGCGGCGTCAGGCGAGGCTGACGGTGCGCGCCGAGGCGGCGCCGATCTCGGCGGCGATGTCCGCGAGGACGCCCGCCGGCACCTCGGCGTCGACGGTCAGGACCGCGAGGGCCTCGCCGTGCTCCTCCGCCCGGGCGACCTGCATGCCCGCGATGTTCAGGCCGCCCTCGCCGAGGACGCGGCCGACGGTACCGACCACGCCGGGACGGTCGGTGTAGCGCAGCACGACCATGTAGTCGGCGAGCGCCAGGTCCACGTCGTACTCGCCGATGCCCACGATCTTCTGAAGGTGCTTCGGGCCCGCGAGCGTGCCGGAGACGGAGACCTCCTGACCGTCCGAGAGGGTGCCGCGCACGGTCACCACGTTGCGGTGGTCCGGCGACTCCGAGCTGGTGGTCAGACGCACCTCGACACCGCGCTCCTGCGCGAACAGCGGGGCGTTGACGTAGGAGACCGTCTCGTCGACGACGTCCTCGAAGACGCCCTTGAGCGCGGACAGTTCGAGCACCTTGACGTCATGCTGGGTGATCTCGCCGCAGACCTCGACGTCGAGGCGGACCGCGACCTCGCCCGCGAGGGCTGTGAAGATGCGGCCGAGCTTCTCGGCGAGCGGCAGGCCCGGACGGACGTCCTCGGCGATGACGCCGCCCTGGACGTTGACCGCGTCCGGCACGAGCTCACCGGCGAGGGCGAGGCGCACCGACTTGGCGACCGAGACACCGGCCTTCTCCTGGGCCTCGTCGGTGGACGCGCCGAGGTGCGGGGTGCAGACGACCTGGTCGAGCTCGAAGAGCGGGGAGTCCGTGCAGGGTTCCTTGGCGTACACGTCCAGGCCGGCGCCGGCGACGCGGCCCTCCTTGAGGGCCGAGTACAGGGCGGCCTCGTCGACGATGCCGCCACGCGCGGCGTTGACGATACGGACCGACGGCTTGACCTTGTGCAGCGCCTCGTCACCGATGAGACCGAGGGTCTCGGGGGTCTTGGGCAGGTGCACCGTGATGAAGTCGGCGACCTCCAGCAGCTCGTCCAGCGTCAGCATCTTGACGCCCATCTGGGCGGCGCGCGCGGGCTGGACGTAGGGGTCGTACGCGACGATCTTCATACCGAAGGCCGACATGCGCTGGGCGACGAGGACGCCGATGCGGCCGAGGCCGACGACACCCAGGGTCTTCTCGCTGAGCTCGACACCCGTGTACTTGTTCCGCTTCCACTCGCCGTTCTTCAGTGCGGTGTTGGCCTGCGGGATGTTGCGGGCCGTGGCGACGAGCAGGCCGCAGGCGAGCTCGGCGGCGGTCACGATGTTGGAGGTCGGGGCGTTGACGACCATCACACCGGCCTTGGTGGCGGCGGAGACGTCGACGTTGTCCAGACCGACGCCCGCGCGGGCGACGACCTTCAGCTTCCTGGCCGCGGCGATGGCCTCGGCGTCCACCTTCGTCGCGGAGCGGACGAGGATCGCGTCGACGTCGGCGATCGCGGGCAGCAGCTCCGCGCGGTCGGCTCCGTTGACGTGCCGGATCTCGAAGTCCGGACCGAGCGCGTCCACCGTGGCGGGCGACAGCTCTTCGGCGATGAGTACGACAGGTTTCGAGCTCACGTGGGTCATCCTCACAAGTCCAGTGCGGACGGCCGTCCCGACGGCCGCAGGCGGTGGAGGGGGTAGCCGCGTGGAAGACGCACGACACTGTGGGCCTGACGCGTATGTGTTGAGCAGTGTAGTGGCGTCAGCGGACCGGTTTTCCGCCTGTACGGAAGGATCACTCTTCCGTGGTTGGCCGGGGTGGACAAGCAGGGCCCGTCAGGGCTCCGTCCCGGCGCTCCGGTCACCGGTGCGGCGAGTGCCGTACCGCACGGTGGTGCGCGGCGGGGCCGGGACCCGGCGTCCCGACCCCGCCGCCGCGAGATCAGCTCTCGTCGCTGTCGACCCAGCTCATCAGCTTGCGCAGCTTCTTGCCCGTGGTCTCGAGCAGGTGCTCCGAGTCGGCCTTCTTGTACTCGTTGTACTTGGGCAGACCGGCCTTGTACTCGGCCATCCACTCCTCGGCGAACTTGCCGCTCTGGATCTCCTCGAGGACCTTCTTCATCTCGGCCTTGGTGGCGTCGGTGATGACGCGCGGGCCGGTGATGTAGTCGCCCCACTCGGCGGTCTCGGAGACCGACCAGCGCATCTTCTCCAGGCCGCCCTCGTACATGAGGTCGACGATGAGCTTCAGCTCGTGGAGGCACTCGAAGTAGGCGATCTCCGGCTGGTAGCCCGCTTCGGTCAGGGTCTCGAAACCGGCCTTGACCAGCGCGGACGCGCCACCGCACAGAACTGCCTGCTCACCGAACAGGTCGGTCTCGGTCTCCTCGGTGAAGGTGGTCTTGATGACGCCGGCGCGGGTGCCGCCGATACCGGCCGCGTACGAGAGCGCCAGGTCGAAGGCCTTGCCGGTGGCGTCCTGCTCGACGGCGGCGATGCACGGAACACCGCGGCCCTCCTCGTACTGGCGGCGGACCAGGTGGCCCGGGCCCTTCGGGGCGACCAGCGCGACGTCCACGTTGGTGGGGGGCTTGATGAAGCCGTAGCGGACGTTGAAGCCGTGGCCGAAGAAGAGCGCGTCGCCCTCCTTGAGGTGGTCCTTGATGGACTCCTCGTAGATCTCGGCCTGCAGCGGGTCCGGAGTGAGGATCATGATGACGTTCGCCCACTCGGCGGCCTCGGCCACGGGGACGACCTTCAGGCCCTGCTCCTCGGCCTTGGCCTTGGACTTCGAGCCCTCCTTCAGGCCGACGACGACGTCGACGCCGGAGTCACGGAGCGACAGCGCGTGGGCGTGGCCCTGGCTGCCGTAGCCGATGACCGCGACCTTGCGGCCCTGGATGATGGACAGGTCGGCGTCGTTCTCGTAGAACAGCTCGGCCACTGGGATATCTCCTTGGTGCGCTGGTGTTGCTCCCACCGTACGGCGGGGAACGGAATCTGAGTTTGTCGGTCTCGCTATGCGGGCCGAGCGTGTCTGCCGCGGCCTCGGCCGCGGCGGCCGCTGTGTGGCGCGGCCGCCGTATCGGCCGGATCAGGCGCTGCGGTCGAGCGCGCGCAGGCTGCGGTCCGTGATGGACCGTCCGCCTCGCCCTATGGCGATCGTGCCGGACTGGACGAGCTCCTTGATGCCGAAGGGCTCCAGCATCTTGAGCATCGCGCCGAGCTTGTCGGAACCGCCGGTCGCCTCGATGGTGACGGCCTCCGGAGAGACGTCGACCGTCTTGGCGCGGAACAGCTGGACGATCTCGACGATCTGCGAGCGGGTCTCGTTGTCGGCGCGGACCTTCACCAGAACGAGTTCGCGCTCGATGGCGCTCTGCGGCTCCAGTTCGACGATCTTGAGCACGTTGACGAGCTTGTTCAGCTGCTTGGTCACCTGCTCCAGCGGGAGGTCCTCGACGTTGACGACGATGGTGATGCGGGAGATGTCGGGATGCTCGGTGACGCCGACCGCGAGGGAGTCGATGTTGAACCCGCGGCGGGAGAACAGGGCGGCGATCCGGGCGAGGATGCCGGGCGTGTTCTCGACCAGGACGGAGAGCGTGTGCTTGGACATGTGAGGCGTTCTCTCTCTCGGCTCTCTCGGCTCAGTCGTCTTCGTTGTCGCCGAAGTCGGGACGGACGCCCCGGGCTGCCATGACCTCGTCGTTGGAGGTGCCGGCGGCGACCATCGGCCACACCATGGCGTCCTCGTGGACGATGAAGTCGATGACGACGGTACGGTCGTTGATCGCGTTGGCCTCGGCGATGACCTTGTCCAGGTCGGCCGGGTCCTCGCAGCGCAGCGCCACGCAGCCCATCGCCTCCGACAGCTTGACGAAGTCCGGGACACGCGTGCCCTTGCGGGGGGCGAGGGACTCGCCGAGCTGGGAGCCGACCGTGTCGTGACCGGTGTCGTCGGCGTGCAGGACGGTGTTGGAGTACCGCTGGTTGTAGAACAGCGTCTGCCACTGGCGCACCATGCCCAGTGCACCGTTGTTGATGATGGCGACCTTGATCGGGATGTTGTTCAGCGCGCAGGTGACCAGTTCCTGATTGGTCATCTGGAAGCAGCCGTCGCCGTCGATCGCCCAGACGGTGCGCTCGGGCATGCCGACCTTGGCGCCCATCGCGGCGGGGACCGCATAGCCCATGGTCCCGGCGCCACCGGAGTTCAGCCAGGTGCGGGGCTCCTCGTACGAGACGAAGTGCGAGGCCCACATCTGGTGCTGGCCGACGCCGGCCGCGAAGACCGTGCCCTTCGGCGCGAGCGCGCCGATCCGCTCGATGACCTGCTGCGGGGACAGGCTGCCGTCCTCGGGCAGGTCGTAGCCCAGCGGGTACGTCTCGCGCCAGCGGTTGAGGTCGTTCCACCAGGCGGTGTAGTCGCCGGCGTTCCCCTCGGTGTGCTCGGCCTGCACCGCCTGGATCAGGTCGGCGATGACCTCGCGGGCGTCACCGACGATCGGGACGTCGACGGCGCGGTTCTTGCCGATCTCCGCGGGGTCGATGTCCGCGTGGATGACCTTGGCGAAGGGGGCGAAGCTGTCCAGCTTGCCGGTGACGCGGTCGTCGAAGCGGGTGCCGAGCGCGATCAGCAGGTCCGACTTCTGCAGCGCGGTGACGCCGGTGACGCTGCCGTGCATGCCGGGCATGCCGACGTGCAGCGGGTGGCTGTCGGGGAAGGAACCCAGGGCCATCAGGGTGGTGCAGACCGGGACGCCGGTCAGCTCGGCGAGGACCTTCAGCTCGGCGGTGGCGCCGGACTTCATCACCCCGCCGCCGACGTACAGGACCGGACGCTTGGCCTGGCAGATGAGCTTGGCGGCCTCGCGGATCTGCTTGGCGTGCGGCTTGGTGACCGGCCGGTAGCCGGGGAGGTCCTGGGAGGGCGGCCAGGAGAAGGTGGTCTTCGCCTGCAGGGCGTCCTTGGCGATGTCGACGAGGACCGGGCCCGGGCGGCCGGTGGCGGCGATGTGGAACGCCTCGGCGATCGTCTTCGGGATGTCCTCGGCCCTGGTGACCAGGAAGTTGTGCTTGGTGATCGGCATGGTGATGCCGACGATGTCCGCCTCCTGGAAGGCGTCGGTGCCGATCGCTTTGGAGGAGACCTGGCCGGTGATCGCGACGAGCGGCACGGAGTCCATGTGCGCGTCGGCGATCGGGGTGACCAGGTTGGTGGCGCCCGGGCCGGACGTGGCCATGCAGACTCCGACCCTGCCGGTGGCCTGGGCGTAGCCGGTGGCGGCGTGGCCGGCCCCCTGCTCGTGGCGGACCAGGATGTGACGGACCTTCTTCGAGTCCATCATCGGGTCGTACGCGGGGAGGATGGCGCCCCCCGGAATCCCGAAGACGGTGTCGCACCCCACCTCTTCGAGAGAGCGGATGAGGGACTGCGCACCCGTGACGTGCTCAACTGCGGCGGGCTGCTGTCCGCCGGAACGGGGCCGCGGCTGCGGATGGTGGGCCCCGGAGGCCTGCTCGGTCATCGGCATTCTCTTCTCGAAGCTGAGGGTTCTACGCGGATTCGACTCTGTGCCAGTGCAACAAAAAACCCCTCGTGCCAGGAGGCAAGCGAGGGGAGCGCGTCGGGTGTCTTGAGCGGGGACATGGAGGCCCCAGCTTCAGCCGACGCGCTTTCCAAGTACGAGAATTCGGGTGCGCATGGCACTGACCCTCCCTCTGGCGGGAGGGTGATGTCAAGTAGGTGGGACGGGCGTCTCATTATGTGAGCCTCTGCGGATGACCATCGAGCCCCCGGAGGAACCGCCCGCCAGTGCGGGCTGGGCCGCTCCGCCCGGTACTGGGAACGTACCGCGCACCAGCGCACGGCGCAGCCTGTACTCGTCGAGCGGGCCGGAAAACGCCATCCCCTGGCCGTGCGTGCACCCCATCGCGCGCAGTGCCGCCACCTGCTCCGACAGGTCCACACCATCGGCCACCGAGCGCATACCCAGGTCGTTTGCGATCCGCAAGAGACCGGCTGTGATCTTGTGTAGGCGGGCGGACTCGACCACACCCTCCACCAGGCCCCGGTCCAGCTTGAGCATGTCCACGGGGAGGCGGCGCAGGGCGCTGATGGCCGCGTAGCCGCTGCCGAAGCCGTCCAGGGCGATTCCCACCCCCAGCCGGTGCAGGGCCGCGAGGCGCCGCTCCAGGTCGTCGAAGGGCACCCTGGGGTCGGACACCGCGAGCTCCAGCACCAGGGCCCCCGAGGGCAGGCCGTGCCGGTTCAGCAGGGCTTCCACGGAGCCGAGCGGGAGCGCGCTGTCCAGGAGCCGCTGGGCGGTCATCCGCACAGCCACGGGGACGTCGTGCCCGGCCCGGTGCCGGTCTGCGGCCTGCTCGACAGCCTCCTCCAGCAGCCAGCGCCCCAGCTCGGCGGTGCGCGAGGCGTCCGGTCCGGGGCCTGCGGCGGCGCCCCGGCCCGCCGCGCCCTCGCTGTACTCGGCCACCCGCAGGAATTCCGCCGGCGTGAAGAGGATGCCCTGGGCCGACCGCCATCGGGCCTGCGCGGCGACGGCCGCGATCTCACCGGTGGACAGGGAGACCACGGGCTGGTGCAGCAGGGCGAACTCGCCCTCATGCAGCGCGGTGCGCAGCCGTCCCGCCAGCTCCGCCTTGCGCACCACCTCGGCCTGCATCTGCGGGGCGTAGGTCTCGACGCGGTCCTTGCCGCCCGCCTTGGCCCGGTACATCGCCAGGTCCGCGTTGCGCATGAGGTCGGATGGGGTGATGCCGGGGTCGGCGAAGGCCACTCCGATGCTGGCGGCGACCCGAACGTCGCTGCCGCCGATCCGGTACGGCTGGGAGAGCCTGGTGCGCAGCCGGTCGGCGATCTCGCGGACCTGGTACTCGCGGGCGCTGCGGTCGCGACTGCCGTCGCCCTGGATCAGCGCCGCGAACTCGTCGCCGCCGAGCCGGGCGGCGGTGTCCCCCGCCCGGACCGAGTCCTGGAGCCGTCGGGCTGCCTCGATGAGCAGTTCGTCGCCGGCCTGGTGGCCGATCGTGTCGTTGACCGCCTTGAAGCCGTCGAGGTCGATGAAGAGGACGGCGGTGCTGTGGTCGCCCGCGCGGCGGCCCGTGAGGGCCTGGTGCACCCGGCGGGTGAAGAGGGCCCGGTTGGGCAGGTCGGTCAGCGGGTCGTGTTCGGCGCTGTGCTGGAGCTGGGCCTGGAGCCGTACGCGCTCGGTGACGTCCCGACTGTTGAGGATGAGTCCGCCCTGGTGGCGGTTGACGGTGGACTCCACGTTCAGCCACTCGCCGCCGCCCGACTTGAAGCGGCACTCGATGCGGGTGGTGGGCTCCTCGGCGGGTGGTGCGGCGAGGAAGCGGCGCACCTCGTGGACCACCCTGCCGAGGTCGTCCGGGTGGATCAGGGTGGCCAGTTCGGTGCCGACCAGTTCCTCCGCCTCGCGGCCGTAGACCCCGGCGGCAGCCGGGCTGACGTAGCGCAGGGTCCCGGTGGGTGCGGCGATCATGATGACGTCGCTGGAGCCCTGGACCAGGGAGCGGAAGTGGTTCTCCTTCTGGGCCAGTTCCTGGGTGAGCGCGATGTTGTCGAGCAGCATGATGCCCTGCCGGATGACGAGGGCGAGCACGACGGTGCACCCGGTGAAGACGACCATCCTGTCGACCTTCCGACCGTCCACGACGTTGTAGAGGATCCCGAGGGTGCACACCGCGGCCGCGAGGTACGGCGTGAGGGCGGGCAGCGAGCCGGTGATCGGCCGGCTGTGCGGCCGGTCCCTGCGCGGGTGACCGGCCGGCACCGGGTCCTGGTGGGCGCGCCGGGCGCCCCAGGGTGCATACGCCAGCAGCAGCGAACCGGCGAACCAGCCGGCGTCGAGGAGCTGTCCGGACTGGTATTCGGCGCTCAGCAGGGGTGAGGTGAACAGGGCGTCGCTCAGGACGGTCAGGGCCAGCGCCGCGATGGCGGTGTTGACGGCGGAGCGGTTGGTCTCGCTCCGCCGGAAGTGCAGGACGAGGACCATGGAGACGAGCGCGATGTCGAGCAGGGGGTAGGCGAGGGAGAGTGCGGCGCGCGGGACGCTGCCGGGGGCACCGGATTGGGCGGTCCGTGCCGCGTGGGCCAGGGCGAGGCTCCAGGACAGGGTGAGCAGGGAGCCGCCGATCAGCCAGGAGTCGAGTCCCAGGCACACCCAGCCGGCGCGGGTGACCGGGCGTTTGGCGAGGACGAGCAGGCCCACGATGGCGGGTGGGGCGAAGCAGAGGAAGGCGAAATCGGCGAGCGAGGGCTTCGGCACGTCTACGCCGAGGATCACCTCGTACCAGCCCCAGACGGCGTTGCCGCAGGCGCCCATGAGGGAGGAGAAGGCGAAGAGCAGCCAGGCGGGGCGCTCGCGGGTGTCGATCGTGCGCGCGTAGCTGTAGCAGGAGACGGCGGCGAGCAGTCCGGCCGCGCTGAGTCCGAAGTCGCCCATGACTTCGGCGAGTTCCTCGGACCCCCAGTTGAGGGCGGCACCGACGGCGTACCCGCCGCTGACGACGGCGAGGACAAGCTGCATCGCCAGGCTCCTGCCTCCGCCCGATACGGACGGCCGGTCCAGGAGCGCCGCCCCCTGGGTGCTCACCGGTCCCCCTCGCCGGCTGGTTCCGGCGCGGTCCAGTCGCGGCAGCGTCGCTTCCGGCGGCTGTGCCGCATCGGATCCTTCGTCCATTGGCCGTGCATCGCCCGTCGCCCCCCAAAGTGTCCGATCACTCCCCAGCGCCAGACGTTCGTGGCGCAGCCCCTTCTTCCGGACGATACACCACTTTCGTCACTCAGGGACATAGTTGCTCTACTCTCCGTTACCGCGCGGGGAGTTGTGGCGACCGCCCGCATTCGAATGGCTGCGGAGCGTACGCAAAGGGGGGGGTCATCCTGTGATCAGTACGGTGTGCTCCACGAGTTCTCCGGCGGCGAAGCGGGTGAGCTGGCGTGCCAGCAGGCGCTTGGCCCTCGGCTCGAACGCGGAGCTGCTGCCCCCGACATGAGGCGTGATCAAGACGTTCGGCAGGTGCCAGAGCGGGTGGCCGGCGGGCAGCGGTTCCGGGTCGGTCACGTCGAGCGCCGCGCGCAGCCGGCCCGACGCCACCTCCGCGAGCAGCGCCCCGGTGTCGACGACGGGGCCGCGCGACACGTTCACGAGCAGGGCCCCGTCCTTCATCCGGCCGAGGAACTCGGCACCCACCAGACCACGGGTGGCATCGGTCAGGGGGGTCACGAGGATCACCACGTCGGCGTGCGGCAGGAGCCGGGGCAGGTCGGCGACGGCGTGCACCGGGCCCCGCGGGGTGGTCCGCGCCGCACGGGCCACGCGATCGATCCGCCCGCACTCGAAGGGCACGAGACGGTCCTCGACGGCAGAACCGATGGATCCGTAGCCGATGATCAGAACTGACTTGTCGGCGAGTGCGTCGTAGAAGCCGGAGCGCCATTCCTCGCGGTCCTGCCCGCGGACCATACCGGGGATGCCGCGCAGGGAGGCGAGGGTCAGCGCGAGGGCCAGCTCGGCGGTGCTGGCCGTGTGGACCCCTGCGGCGTTGCACAGCCGTACGCCGGGGCGCAGGGCACCGAGGCGGCCCAGCACGTCGTCGATTCCGGCCGTCAGGGTCTGGACGACCTCGACGGCGGGCATCTCGGCGAGCGGGCGCACGGCGACCCCGGCGGACTTCATGTAGGGGGCCACGTAGAAGACGCAGTCGGCCGGATCGGCCGGGAAGGCGTCCTCGCCGTCCCACTGGCGGTACCGGAAGGAGTCGGGGAGGCCGGCGACCTCTTCGGCGGGGAAGGGGAGCCAGACGTCCCGGGGCGTTGCAGTCATGATCACGAGGCTATGCCAAGCCGTCTTGATCAAGCCGTTAGTTTGGTGGCCCGGAGCGGAGGGGGACGCAGGGGTGGAGCGCAGGTCGATCGGGGCGGGGGCGCTGAGGGTGGGCGCCGTCGGCCTCGGCTGTATGCCGATGAGCTGGGCGTACGCGCCTTCTCGGCGCCGGGGGCACGAGTCTTTGGCCGCCGTGCACGCGGCGCTGGACCTCGGGTCGAACCTGCTGGACACCGCTGACGTGTACGGGCCGTTCACCAACGAGCTGCTGCTCGGACGGGTGCTGCGCGAGCGGCGATCCGACGCGTTCGTGTCGGCCAAGGTCGGCCTGCGGGCGGGCGACCAGCACGTGGTGGCCGACGGCAGGCCCGGGTACCTGCGGCGGGCGTGCGACGCCTCGCTGCGTCGGCTGCGCACGGACGTCATAGACCTCTACCAGCTGCACCGGGTCGACCCGGAGGTTCCGGTGGAAGAGACCTGGGGGGCCATGGCGGAGCTGGTGGGCGCGGGGAAGGTGCGGGCGCTCGGCTTCTGCGCACTGGGGGCCGGTGCCGGCCCGGGGGCGGGGCGGCGCGGTGACCGCGGCTACCGGACGACGCTGCGCCACCTGGAGCGGCTGCAGCAGGTGTTCCCGGTGAGCGCGGTGCAGGCGGAGCTGTCGGTGTGGTCGCCGGACGCGGCGCGGCAACTGCTGCCGTGGTGTGCGGCGCGCGGGGTGGGGTTCCTCGCCGCGATGCCGTTGGGCAGCGGTTTCCTGACCGGCACACTCACACCGGGCGAGGGTTTCGAGCCGCAGGACGTCCGGGCCCGGCACCCGCGGTTCACGGCGGAGGCGATGGCTTCCAACCAGGTGCTGGTGGCGGGGCTGCGGCGGGTCGCGCGGCGGCACGGTCCCGGGGTCACGGTCGCGCAGGTGGCTCTGGCCTGGGTGCTGGCCCAGGGGCCGCAGGTCGTGCCGGTGCCGGGCGCGGACCGCGCGCACTGGGCGGTGGAGAACGCACGGGCGGCGCAGGTACGGCTCACGGCCGCGGACCTGGCCGAGATCGCGGACCTTCCGGTGGACGTGGGAGCCTGGGACTGACCGCCCAAACCCACTCGATCGGGTGTACGAGTGGTGGAACTTCGGGAACTGCCCCGGCTGTTGAGACGGGTGAAGGGCAGGATCGGAGGACCGGAAGGGAGCAGGGCGATGCGATACGGAAGTTCTCCCGGGCAGGCGGGGTCCGAGGGGCGGGGCGCGCGGCGCCGGAGCGTGCTGGCGGCGGTCGCGCTGGCCGGGTGCGGGGCGCTGCTCGCGGCGGGATGCTCTCCGGACGGCGCCCCGGACACCGGGCGGGGCGGTTCCCCACCGGGCACGACGGCGGCGGGGACCGGTTCGCCCGGACCGTCGGGGACCGCGGCCGCGTCCCCGTCGGTGTCCGGGCCGTCCGCGAAGGGGGCGGTGTCGGTCACCGGCGAGGCCGCCAAGGGCCTCGAATCGCCCTGGGGTGTGGCCCCGCTGCCGGGCGGCGATCTGCTGGTCGCCTCCCGGGACAAGGGGACGATCAGCCGGGTCACGGCCGGATCGGGTGCGGTGACGCAGATCGGTGAGGTCCCGGGCGTGGATCCCGGTGGCGAGGGCGGACTGCTGGGCCTCGCGCTGTCTCCCGACTTCGCCTCGGACCGTCTGGTGTACGCCTATTTCACGACCGCCTCCGACAACCGGATCGCACGGCTGCGGTATGACGAGCAAAGACCCCCCGGGCAGCAACTGGGCGCTCCGGACACCGTGTTCCGCGGGATCCCCAAGGGGCTGATCCACAACGGCGGGCGGATCGCCTTCGGCCCGGACGGGATGCTGTACGCGGGGACGGGCGAGACCGGTGTCACCGGTCTCGCGCAGGACCTGAAGTCGCTCGGTGGCAAGATCCTGCGGATGACCCCGGACGGCGATCCGGTGCACGGCAATCCGGAGGCCGATTCGGTCGTCTACTCCTACGGGCACCGCAATGTGCAGGGCCTCGCCTGGGACAAGGACAAGCGGCTGTGGGCGGCCGAGTTCGGCCAGAACGCCTGGGACGAGCTGAACCTGATCGAGCCCGGAGCGAACTACGGCTGGCCGGAGGCCGAGGGGAAGGCGGGCAGGCCCGGCATGCGGGACCCGGTGGCGGTGTGGAAGCCCGACGAGGCCTCGCCGAGCGGTATCGCCTGGGCCGAGGGGTCGATATGGATGGCCGGGCTGAGGGGGGCGCGGCTGTGGCGGATCCCGTTGTCGGGGACGCAGCCGGTCGCCGAACCCGAGGCGTTCTTGCAGGACGAGTACGGCCGGCTGCGGACGGTGATCGCTCTCGGCGGTGACCGGCTGCTGCTGGTCACGAGCGAGACGGACGGGCGCGGGTCGCCGGAGGCGGGCGACGACAGGATCCTGACGCTGACGGTGCGGTGAGCGGGGCGCCCGGGCGGGCCGGCACACCCCGGATCCGGCAGGGGGCTCACCCGCCGGGGCGAGGAGCCCGGAGGCGGTCGCCGACCGGCTCCTCCGCGGGCGGGCCGACCGGGCCGGGCGGCGTGAAGAGCCTCAGCCGGTGGGCAAGGGCGGCCGCCTCCCCGCGGCCGGCGACACCCAGCTTGGACAGGATGTTGGAGACGTGCACGCTCGCCGTCTTCGGCGAGATGAAGAGCTCCTCGGCGATCCGACGGTTGGTGCTGCCCGCTGCCACCAGGCGCAGCACGTCCCGCTCGCGGCTGGTCAGGCCGAGGGCCTCGGCCGGGTCCGGATGCGGTTCGGGATCCGTAGAGGGTGTGGCGTCGGTGGTCAGCGGGATCCGGGCGCGCCGGGAGAGTAGGGCGAGGTCCTCGCTCAGCCGGCGTGAGCCGATCCGGTCCGCGGTGGCGTGGGCCTCACGGAGGAGCGCGGCCGCCGGCTCCCGGTCGCCGGCGGCCAGCAGCGCCTCGGCGAGCCGGTAGCGGGCGCGGGCCAGCAGGTACGGGCGCTCCAACGGGCCGACTGACTCCTCGACGGCACGCCAGTCGGCGACGGTGTCCCGAGCCTCGGCCCGCAGCAGCTCGGCCCGCAGGTACTCGGCGTGGGCGGTCCACACCGGAGCCGGCGTGGCGAGGGTCCGGGCGGCGGTGCGCAGCACCTCCAGGGCGGCGGCGCGGCCGGCTCCGGCGGCGGGCAGCCCGCGGGCGTCCGCCTCGGCGGAGGCGGACGCAAGCAGCAGGGGCCAGGCATAGCGGTGGTGCCCGAGCGGGAAGCCGTGGTCCACGGCGGCGGACGTCTCGGCGCGGACGTCGGCGATCCGGCCCTCCCCCGCGGCGATCCCGATGGCCAGCCGGTGCAGCGGGATCCGGTGCTGGGGCTGGGTCTCGTGCGTGCCGAAGTGAGCGTGGGCGGTGGCGAGCTGGTGGGTCGCCTCGGTCAACTCGCCGCGCGCCAGGGCGAGGTAGCCGAGCCGTGCGGAGGCGGAGCCGCGCGGGGCCGCGCTCTGGCCCACCTGCAGGGTGCACCGGGCGGCTTCGGCGGCCTCGTCCCAGCGGCCGAGGCTGTAGAGACTCTCGGCCATGTTCCCGGACACCCAGGCCTCGGTGTCCAGCAGCCGCGACCTCCGGGCCAGTTCGGCCCCTTGTTCGCACAGTTCCACGGCCTCACGGGACCGCCCCAGGCCTTCCAGGTGAGAGGTGAGGTTGATATGCGCACGTCCTGCCAGCAGCGCCAGACCGAGTTCCGTGGCCCGTTCCCGGACCGCGTGCATCTCGGCGAGGCCCCCCGGGCCGTCACCGGCGTCGGTGAGGAGCGCGCCGACCGTGATCCGGGCGTTGAGCTCGGTCTCGGCCGCGCCGACCATCCGCGCGTACTCGACCGCCCGTTCGGCAGCGGCGAGGTTGCCCGGTCCCGGCTTGTGGAGCATGCCCCAGCTCGCTGCCCTGACCAGGACCTCGGCGTGCACCTGGGACGGGGGCAGCCCCCGGACGAGCTCCTGGGCCCTGGCTATCTCCTCCCAGCCGTCGCCGCGGCCGAGGGAGGCGACCAGGCGGGAGCGTTCGGTCCAGAACCACGCGGCGCGCAGCGGGTCGGGGTGCTCCTCCAGCAGGCGCAGCGCCGTCTTCGTGATCTTCAGGGCGCGTTCGCGTTCTCCTCCGTAGCGCGCCGCGACGGTCGCCTCGGCGAGCAGGTCGAGGCGACGGAGCGGGGTGGTGGCCGGGTCGCAGCCGCAGGGCGGGTACACGTCGGTGTAGTCGGCCGGGCGAAGGTCCTCGCGGACCTCCTGCGGGGCGCTGTCCCACAGGTCCAGCGCCCGTTCCAGCAGGTTCAGCTGCTCGGAGTAGGCGTGGCGGCGACGGGCCGCGACGGAGGCGGCCAGTACGGCGGGCAGCGCCTTGGCGGGGTCGTTGGCGGTGTACCAGTAGCTGGCCAGCCGGATGACCCGCTCCTCGGCCCGGATCAGGTGCGCGTCGGCCTCCACCGCCTCGGCGTAGCGGCGGTTGACCCGGGCTCGCTCGCCGGGCAGCAGGTCGTCGCTGACGGCTTCGCGGACCAGCGAGTGGCGGAAGCGGTAGCCGTCTCCGTCCGGGGTGGCGAGCAGGATGTTGGCTCCGACCGCGGCCCTCAGCGCCTCGATCAGTTCGTCCTCGGTGAGCCCGGCGACGGCGCGCAGCAGCGGGTACTCCACGGTGGAGCCGCCCTCGGCTACGGTGCGCGCCAGACGCTGGGCCTCGTCGGGGAGGATCTCGACGCGGACGAGCAGGAGGTCGCGCAGGGATTCCGTGAGTCCGGTGCGGCAGCCGCTCTCCTGGCAGGCGACGAGTTCCTCGACGAAGAAGGCGTTGCCGTCGGACCGGTCGAAGACCGTGTCCACGAAGTCCTCGTCGGGCTGGGCGGCGAGGATGCCGGCGAGCTGGCGGCGCACCTCCGCGCGGTTGAAGCGGGACAGTTCGATCTTCCGAACGGTGCGGAGCCGGTCGAGTTCGGCGAGGAGCGGGCGCAGCGGGTGGCGGCGGTGGACGTCGTCCGAGCGGTAGGTGGCGACGACGACGAGCCGCCCGCTGCCCAGGGTGCGGAAGAGGTAGGAGAGCAGGTGCCGGGTGGAGGTGTCCGCCCAGTGCAGGTCCTCCAGGACCAGGACGACGGTCCGGTCGGCGGCGAGCCGCTCCAGCATCCGGGCGGTCAGTTCGAAGAGCCGGGCGGTGCTCTCCTCGTCGTGCGGACCCCTGGGGGTGTCGCCGAGTTCGGGGAGGATCCGGGCGAGTTCGTCCTCCTGGCCCGCGGCCGCGGCGGCCATCTCCTCCGGGAGCAGCCGGTGCAGGGTGCGCAGCGCCGTCGAGAACGGGGCGAAGGGAAGTCCCTCCGCCCCTATCTCCACGCAGCCGCCGACGGCGACGACGGCGCCCCGCCGGTCCGCCTCGCAGAGGAACTCCTCGGTGAGGCGGGTCTTGCCGACCCCGGCCTCTCCCCCGACGAGCATCGCCTGCGGTTCCCGGACCGCTGCGCGCGTCAGTGCACCGGTGAGTACGGCCAGTTCGTCGGCGCGGCCGACGAACACCGGGCTGACAGATCTGGTCTCCACGTCGCCGAGCATCGCACAGAGTCCCCGGCCGGCGGCACCCGATACGGGTCTGCTCCGCATCGCTCGCCGGTTCACGCGGGCCGGGGCGCGCAGCGGGTGCCGCGGGGTCCGGACCCTGTCACCCGTTCCCGGGGTTCGTGGCCGCGCGGGGAGGCGCCGCGCGCTTTCCGGGCCTCGCGGACCACCCGGTACGCGGCGGCCTCACGGAGCAGGTCGGCGGTGCGGGCGGCTGCGGCGATCTCGTGTTCGAACATCTCGTACTCCCTGGTCGTGTTTCCCGGCACCTCGATCGGTGTGATCCGAGATTCGCGTCCCAGGGGGTACCGGCACATCGGTCGCATGCCGCATCCGCGGGGTTCCGGAGTCCTTAGTCCCGGGCGCGGTGCGCGGGACGGTCCGGGGGCGTCTAAGGCGCTGACCGGGGCCTGTGCGGCGGCCGGGGCCGCGATCCGCCGGACGGGCCCTACCCCGCCGCCTTCGGGACGGCCAGGAGGAGGTCGAAGTACATGAGGACGAAGAGCAGTACTCCGAGTGCGCCCAGGCCGATGGCGGCCCAGGAGACGGACCGCACCCAGGCGGGGAGGGTGCGCTCGGGGGTGCCGAAGGCGGGGAGGGCCAGCACGAAGGTGGCGATGATCAGGGCGAGGGCCGAGAAGACGCCGTTGACCATCGCGGTGGTGTGCCAGGGGTTGACGAACTGGGCGGCGATCTGCGCGTTCGCGTCGGCCGCCTGGCTCAACTCCAGGCGGGCGGCGATGCTCGCACGCTCGGAGACGATGCCGGCGACCCAGCTCCCGCTGAGGGCGACCACGGAAAGACCGGCGGAGACGATCGCGAAGGCAGCGGAGCCGACCTGGCTCGGCTGCTCCGCGTCGGCTTCCTCCTCGCGGAAGTCGTCGTCGAGCTCGTCGTCGAGTTCGGAGCCGGCGAGCGCCGTGGCGGGGTCGGCCGTCGCGGCAGGGCCGGCGTCGGCCTGGGCAGCGGCGGCCCGGGGGGTCCCGCTCGTGTCGGGGCCGACCGGGGTGTCGGCCTCGGCGGCGTTCGGGGCGGGGGTCTTCGTGGTGTCCATGCGGGGCACCGTAGGGGTCGCGTCTGAGAGTTGCCTGAGGATCCGGTGGCCGTGCCCGTACCGGACCCCGCGGCCGGCGGGGCCCGGGTTGCGTGCCTCAGGAGGTGCGGGCGTCCGCCCACTCGCGGGCGAGGATCGACCACACCTCGGTGTCCTGGCGGACCCCCCGGTGGAGGTAGTTCTCCCGCAGGACGCCCTCGCGGGTCATGCCGAGGCGTTCGGCGACGGCGAGGCTCTTCTTGTTGCCGGTGGCGGCGTGCCACTCGACGCGGTGCATGCCACGCTCGGCGAAGGCGTAGTCGATCAGGACCCGGCAGGCCTTGGTCACCAGGCCGCGGCCGGCCGCGGCGGGCTCCAGCCAGCAGCCGATCTCGCAGTTCCCGCCGGCGGCGTCGAAGTTGGGGAAGAGCACGCCGCCGACGAGGGTGCCGTCGAGGCGGATGCCGAAGAACCGGGCGCCGTCCTCACCGGCCTTCACGGCGTACTTGGCCAGGAAGTCCCTGGCGGAGTCGACATCCGGGGACCGGTCCGGGAAGCCGACGTACTGCCCGATGAACTCGCGTCCGCGCTCGATGTGCGCGTAGAACTCCTCCGCGTGCCGGGCCTCCAGCGGGAACAGCTGGGCGCCTTCGGCGAGGTCTATCGAGAACATGCGGCTTCTTCCTTGGGTCTCGTGCGGCGGTACGCCGGATCACCGGGAGGCTGGCGCGGGCTCGGCGTCGTCCTCGCTCGTGGCGGGGACGACGCCGGACCGCTGTGCCGGAAGTTTCGCATGCGGTCGGTGTTCTGGGGGCTCGATGCTGATCCGGGGCAGTCGCCGGTCGAGCCAGGCGGGCAGCCACCAGTTGGCGCCGCCGAGCATGTGCATCAGGGCGGGAACCAGCAGGGTGCGCAGCACGAAGGCGTCGAGGGCGACGGCCGCGGCGAGCGCGATGCCGAACATCGCGATGATCCGGTCGCCGCTGAGCACGAAGGCGAGGAAGACGGAGATCATGATGACGGCGGCCGAGTTGATGACCCGGCTGGTCTCGGCGAGGCCGACGCGTACGGCTCGCCTGTTGTCGCCGGTCTCCAGCCACTCCTCGTACATCCTGCTGACGAGAAACACCTGGTAGTCCATGGAGAGGCCGAAGAGCACGGACACCATGATCACGGGCAGGAAGGGTTCGATGGGGCCGGCGCTGCCCAGGCCCAGCCGTTCGCTGCCCCAGCCCCACTGGAAGATCGCGACGACGACGCCGAAGGAGGAGGCGACGGCGGTGACGTTCATGGCCGCCGCCTTCAGCGGGATGCCGATGGACCGGAAGGCCAACAGCAGCAGCACACAGCCGAGGGCGATCACCACGGAGACGAAGAGCGGCAGCTTGCCGATGATGACCTCGGCGAAGTCGTCGTAGGCGGCCGTCACGCCGCCGACGTGGACTTCCATGGAGTTGCCCTGGCCGGCGCGTGGGACGACGTCCTGGCGGAGGGTGTCGACGAGGTCGCTCGTGGCCCTGGACTGCGGGGCGGAATCCGGTACGACGGTCAGGACGGCCGTGTCGCCGCTGCGGTTGAAGACGGCGGGACCGGTGGAGGCGACGCCCGGCGTCGTGCGGAGCGCCTGCGCCAGCTGGTCCACGGCGAGCCGGTCTCCGGCGCCGTCCAGGCGGGCGACGACTGTGAGCGGGCCGTTGGCACCGGGCCCGAAGCCCTCCGCGAGCAGGTCGTAGGCCTGCCGGGTGGTGGAGCCGGCGGGGTTGTTGCCCTGGTCGGAGGTGCCCAGGTGCAGGGAGAGGGTGGGCAGGGCCAGTACCACCATGACGGTGGTGGCGACGGCACCGAGCAGCTTGGGGCGGCGCTCGACAAAGGCGGACCAGCGGGCGGCGAAGCCGGAGGTCCGGTCGGGCTGCGGGCCCTCGGCGGCGAGCCTGCGGCGTTCACGGCCGGAGAGGGCGCGCATCCCGATGAAGGACAGGAGTGCCGGCAGCAGGGTGACCGAGGCGGCGACGGTCAGGACGACAGTCACGCACGCGGCTATCGCGACGCCGTTGAGGAAGTTCAGCCGCAGTACCAGCATGCCGAGCAGTGCGATGCAGACGGTGGCACCGGCGAAGACGACGGCCCGGCCGGTGGTGGCGACGGCGCCGACCGCAGCCTCTTCCACCGGAAGGCCCCGCGCGAGGCCCTTGCGGTGCCGGGTGACGATGAACAGCGCGTAGTCGATGCCGACGCCGAGACCGATGAGGGTGCCGAGCATCGGGGCGAAGTCGGCGACCGGCATCGCGTGCCCGAGCAGGGTGATGCCGAAGTAGGCGGTGCCGACGCTGACGAGGGCGGTCGCGATGGGCAGCAGGCTCGTGGCGAGCGAGCCGAAGGCGAGGTAGAGGACGAGGGCCGCGACGGCCACGCCTATGACCTCGGCGAGGTGCGCGGTCGGCGCCTCGGTGAGCTGGATGGCGCGGCCGCCCAGCTCGACCTGGAGTCCGTCTGCCTCGGTGGTGGGGTTCTTCGCGGTGTCGACGACCGCCCGGGCCTGTTCGCCGGGTACGGAGTCGGCCGGCTGGTCGAAGGTCACCACGGCGTAGGCCGTGCGACCGTCGGGGCTGATGCGCGCGGCACTCTCGGGGCCGGGTCCGTAGGGTCCGGCGACCGACCCGACACCTGGCAGTGCGGCGACGGCGTCCAGTGCCCGGGTCATGCGCTGCTCGATGTCCGGGGTGCGTGCGCTCTGATGCTCCGGGGCCCGCCACACGATGGTGTCGGTATCGCCGCCCTGTCCGTGGAAGCCTTCCCGCAGGAGGTCGTTCGCCTTCCCGGACTCGGTGCCGGGAACCTCGTAGTTGTTGGAGAACGCCGCTCCGGCGGTCACTGCGGCCGCCGCCGTCCCGCCGAGGGCGAGCAGCCAGATCAGGACGGCGAGGAGGCGGTGGCGCATGCACCACCGCGCGAAGACTGCCAACGGACGTGCTCCCTGGTGGGTTCGGATCTTTACCGGGAGACAGCCCGTCGCAAAGAACGCGTGAACTCGTGAAGGCCCGGCCGAAGGCCCGGAGGGTCGCCCCGCGGTTCGGCCCAGATGGTCTGCAACCCCCACGATCTCAACGTTTCGTGATCGTTGGTCGTTTTCGTGTGCATCATCACAGCAGGGCCGGGGGTGCGCGGGAACTCAGATCCCGGCGGGGGCCCGGCCGTGGGCCTCCGGGGACGGAGCGTCGGCCCGGTCCCCGGGCTCGTCCACCCGGTAGCCGGGAATCGAGGGCCAGCGGACGGTGAGGACGACCGCGTCCTCCTCCGCGTACCAGGAGTGGTCGACGCCGCGGCCCCAAAGCACGTAGTCCCCTTGTTCATCCAGGACGACGGTCCGGCCCGGGAACTCCAGCCGGAAGCGTCCGCTGATCAGGACCAGCAGAGCGGTGCGCTTCTCGGCGGTCGCCCAGCGCTCCCGCCGTTCGCCCCGGGGGTGCACCCCCCATTTGATCTCCACGTCCTCGCTGTGACGGGGATCGGCCGGGTCCTTGAAGTGGCCGAGGAGCCAGCCGCGGTCGGCGGCGGCGTCGGGGGCGGCCTTGCCGGTGTAGATGGTGAGGTCGTCGTTCACGCTGGTGAGGCTGTCGTTCACGCTGGTGAGGCTAATGCAGTTGCTCGGGCCGGCCGGACGGTGGTGGGCTGGGCGGATGAGGATGGATCTTGATGAGCTGCTGAGGGTACGTGCCCGCTACGACGCCGAGGTGCGTCTCGGTGCCGGACCGGACGGCGGGGACGCCCTCGTGGAGCGGGTGGGCCGGGTCGTCCGGCAGAGCGTGCCCGGCCTCGGGTGGAACGGCGTCCTCTGGTCGGACCTCGACGAGGAGACCGCGGATGCGCAGATCGCGGCACAGGTGGCGTTCTTCGCCGAGCGCGGCTGCCCCGATTTCGAGTGGAAGCTGTATACGCACGACGGGCCGGCGGACCTCGGGGACCGGCTGCGGGCAGCGGGCTTCGTACCGGAGCCGCCGGAGACTCTGATGGTGGGCCGCGTGGCCGAGCTCGCGCGCCTGCCGGTGGAACCGCCGGAGGGGATCACCCTGCGGGTGGTGACGGACGAGGCCGGCGTCGACCTGATGATGGAGGTCCACGCCGGGGCCTTCGGTACCGAGCGGCCCCGGATCCGCGAGGCGCTGCTCGGTCGCCTGCGCGACGAGCCGGAGACCGTCGCGGCGGTGGTCGCGATGGCGGGCGACACCCCGGTGAGCGCGGCCCGGATGGAGATGCGGCCGGGAACGGCCTTCGCCGGCCTGTGGGGCGGCGGCACGATCCCGCGGTGGCGCGGCCGGGGCGTCTACCGCCTGCTGGTCGCCCACCGTGCCCGCGTGGCGGCGGAGCTCGGCATCCCCTACCTCCAGGTGGACGCCTCGGACGACAGCCGCCCGATCCTGGAACGGTTGGGCTTCGGGGTCATGGGCGTGACCGTGCCGTACATCTGGACGCGTCCCGGCCGGGACGCGTCCTGAGGCCGCTCCGGCCGGCCGGAGGAGGATGAAGATGAGGAGCATGTGGCTTCCGCAACACAGGGGCCGACGGGCAGGATCGCGGGCATGGAACGCATCAGCCCGCCCCTGACCGGGGACGAACGCGAGACCCTCCGCGCCTTCCTCGACTACCACCGGGCCACCCTCGCCCGGAAGTGCGAGGGCCTCACCGACGAGCAGTTGCGCCGTGCCTCGATGCCCCCGTCCGCCCTGTCCCTGCTGGGCCTGGTACGGCACATGGCCGAGGTGGAACGGCACTGGTTCCGCCGTGTCGTCGGCGGCGAGGAGCTCCCGCACCTGTGGTCGGACCGCCATGACTTCCAGGCCGCCTACGACGCCTCCGGCGCCGGCCGGGCCGAGGCGTTCACCGCCTGGCAGGAGGAGGTCGGGCACGCGCGCCGGATCGAGGCGGCCGCCGAGTCCCTGGAGGTGACGGTGTACGTGCCGCGCTGGGAGGAGGAGGCGTCGCTGCGCCTCGTCATGCTCCACCTCGTCCACGAGTACGCCCGCCACAACGGCCACGCCGACCTCCTGCGCGAGGCGATCGACGGCGTGACCGGGGTCTGACGGCCGTCGGGCCCGGGCCCGACCACTGGCCTCGGACCACAGACCTCGAACCACAGACCTCGGACGTCACGCCTCGGACGTCAGGCCGCGCGCCAGCCATACGTACGCCGTTCCCGGGTCCCCGAGCAGTTCCGGAAGCTCGGCCCGGACCCGGTCGGCCAACGCCGTGCCCTCGCGCGGCACCCGGCGGATGTCGTGCCGCTCCCCGTCCAGGCGTACCGGCAGCTCCGCGTCGGAGGCGTGCCGGGTCTCGAACCAGATGGTCGCGGGCAGGCCGGGGAAGGAGTCCAGCAGCGAGTTGACCGCCGGCAGGGAGGCGGGGTCGCCGATGACCAGCAGGCGTTCCGGGGGCGGGGCCGGGGCGGTGAACCCGGTGCCCTGGACGGTGGCCTCGATGGTGTCGCCCGGTCGGGCGCGCCGCGCCCAGGCGCTGGCGACGCCGTCGTGGAGCGCGAACTCGAAGCAGAGAGTGCCGGTCCCGGGATCCGGGTCGACCAGCGTGTACGCGCGCTGGTGCGGCTTGCCCGCGTTCCGGAACCGGGCTCGCACCCACATCGTCGGGTGCAGCGACGGACCGACCGCGGCCAGCAGCCCGCCGTCGGTGAAGGACACCCGGCGGTAGTGCTCCGTGACGTCTTCGGCCCCGGTCACCGTGAAGGTGAAGTCCTTGCCCCTCAGCAGCCTGAGGACCACGCCCTCCCACCCTTTGCCGACCGCCCTGTTCGCCCCTCCCCACCCGACCCCTATGCTTAGGGAAGGCTAACCTAAATACACGTCGGGGAGAGTGTGAGCAGCGTGAGCAGCGTGAGCAGTGAGAGCGGCCCGGAGCCGTACGCGGGCGTCCGGAGCGGGCCCGGCGGGCGGACCCCGGAATCCTATGACGTCTTCCGCGACCCCTGGGGCATCCCCCACCTGCGCGCGCCGGACGAGCTCGGGCTGGCCTACGCCCAGGGCCGTGTCACCGCCTTCGACCGCGCCTGGCAGCTGGAGGTCGAACGGCACCGCGCCGAGGGCTCCAGCGCCTCCTTCCTGGGCCGGGAGTCCGTCGCATGGGACCGCTTCGCCCGCCAGAGCCGCCTGGCCGACACCGCCCGCCTCTGCCACGAGGCCCTGGTGGCCGACGATCCGGCGACCGCCGCCTGGCTGCGCGCGTACGTGGACGGCGCCAACGAGGGCCTGGCCGCCGGCGCCGCCCGCGACGAGCGCTTCGCCCGGACCGGCCTCGCCCCCTCGTCGTGGGAGCCATGGGTGCCACTGGCGATCTGGATCGCCACGCACATCCTGTTCGCCGGCTTCCCCACCAAGCTGTGGCGCGAGCGCGTGGCCCGCGCCCTCGGCGACGAGACGCTCACCCTCTTCGCCACCGACGGTCCCCGCATCGCCGGCAGCAACGGCTGGATGGTGCCGGGCGACCGCACCGCCACCGGGGCGGCGATCATCGCGGGCGACCCGCACCGCTTCATCGAGGACCCGGGCGTCTACCAGCAGATCCGCCTGTCCTGCCCGGACTACGACGTCCTCGGCCTCGCCGTCCCCGGTATCCCCGGCCTCGCGCACTTCGGGCACACCGGCTCCGCCGCCTGGGCCATCACCAACGCCATGTCCGACTACCAGGACCTGTACGTCGAGCGGCTGCGCCGCGACGAGGAGGGCGCCGTCGAGGCGCTCGGCCCGGACGGGGCCTGGGAGCCGGTCGCGCGCCACACGGAGACCATCACCGTGGCGGGCGGCGCCGACGTCGAGGTGGAGGTCCTGGAGACCGCCCGCGGGCCGGTGATCGTGCACGCGGACGGCGACCTCGGCGCCGACCCCGCAGCAGGCGCCGCCGACCCCGGACGCGCCGACGGCAGCACGCAGACCCTCTCCCTGCGCTACCCGCCCCGCGTCCGCCGCGACCTCGGCTTCGCCGCCCTGCCCGCCCTGCTGCGCGCCCGTACCGTCGCCGACATCGACCGCGCCCTCGACGGCTGGGCCGAGCCGGTCAACGTCGTCCACGCCGCCGACACCGAAGGTGGCCTGCTGCACCGCGTCGCGGGTGCCGTGCCGCTGCGCCACCCCGCGAACCGGCTGCGCCCCGTGCCCGCGTGGGAGCCGGAGCACGCCTGGCGGGGCTGGGCACCGACCCCAGCCGAGCCCGTGCAGGGCTTCGCCGTCATGGCGAACGCGCGCGGCATCGCCTCTCCGCTCGGCGTGGAGTTCGCACCACCGCACCGCGCGGACCGCATCCGCGAGCTGCTCAGCGGCTCCGCGGACTGGTCCCCGACGGCGATGGCCGACGTGCACCGTGACACCCATCTGGCCTCGGCCGAGCCGCTGCTCGCCCTGCTGCCCGCCTTCGAGGGGCTGTCACCGGCCGCGCGGGAACTGCGCACGCGATTGCTCTCCTGGGACCGGCGCATGGAGGCCGGGAGCACCGACGCCGCCGTCTTCTCGGCCTTCCGGACCGCGACCGTACGGCGCCTCGCCGCCGACCCGGTCTTCGCGGACCTGGCGGGCGCGCCCGCCGGACCGGCCGTGTTCCACCCGTGGCTGCACCTGGTTCCCAAGATCGGTTACGCGCTCGAAGGCCTGCTGAACAGCGCGCTGCTGCCGGAGCTGGACCGTGCCGCGCACGTCCGCGCGGCCCTGGAGGAGACGGCTGCGGCGGGCTCCCTCGACGTCCCGTGGTCGCAGGTCCACCGCCTGGCCCCCTGGCAGGCGGTCCCCGACCCGGCCGGCCCGGAGTGGCCCGGCCTCGGCGGCGATCACGACTGCGTGAACGCCACTTCCTCCGTGCCCGGCTTCACCGACCTCACCGCCCGCGCTTCGGCCGCCCGTTACGTCTGGGACCTGGCCCGCCGCGAGGACAGCCTCTGGGTCGTCCCGCTGGGCGCCGACGGCGTCGGCGGGACCCCCCATCACCACGACCAGCTCCCCCTGTGGGCACGCTGCGAACTCGTCCCGGTCGTCACCGACTGGACCCGGCTCACCAAGGAATCGATATGACCACCGCCGCCTCCGCGCGACAGCCCGTTCACACGCACCTCGTCGAGGGCTTCGGCACCGTCACCTTCACCCCGGTCGATCCGACCGCCGACGCCGGTCTGATCCACGCCTGGGTCACACCGGAGCGGGCCCGCTTCTGGGGCATGGGCGGGGCCAGTCGCGAACTGGTCCAGGAGATCTACGAGGACGTCGACCGCCGCACCACGCACCACGCGTTCATCATGGCCCGCGAGGGCGTGCCGGTCGCGCTGCTCCAGACGTACGACTGCGCCGAGGACCGGATCAGCGAGTGCTACGACGTCGAGCCCGGGGACGTCGGCGTGCACCTGCTGATCGGCCCGAGCGAGGGCGGCCCGCAGCCCGGCTTCAGCGGGAACCTGATGGAGGCCCTCATCGCCTTCGTGTTCGCCGATCCGGCCAGCCGCCGCATGGTCGCCGAGCCGGACTCCCGCAACACCAAGGCGATCACGCGGCTGGAGCGCACCGGGTTCGTGCTCGGCCCGGAGGTCGTCCTCCCGGAGATCGACCTGCCCGAGGTCCACCTTCCCGCCAAGCCGGCCCGCCTCGCCTTCCTCAACCCGCCGCGGGCTCGCTGAGGAAGGCGGTGACCAGCGCCGCCCATTCGGCCGGGCGCTCGGCGAACGGGAGGTGCCCGGTGGGCAGTTCCGCGAGCCGGGCACCCGGCAGGATGTGCGCGAGTTCTCGCTGGAGGCCGGCCGGGACGAGGAGGTCCTGCGTGGTCACGACCACGAGGGCCGGGACGTCGAGCGCCGCGATCTCGGCCCGCAGGTCCGCCCCCCGGATCAAGGCGGCGTGGTCGGCCTGGCCCGGCGGCAGCGTCCGGGCGGTGTCCCGCACCAGCTGCCGCACCTCCTGCGCGGAGAGGCCCTCCAGAACCGCAGGATTCAGCACGAGCGGGACCAGCAGCGAGGCCGCCAGGTCGGGCTCACCGCGGTCGGCGAGGGCCTTCCAGAGATCACCGGCCAGTTCGAGGCGGTTGTCGGCGCGCGCGAAGGTGGCCGTCAGCACCAGCGCGGTGACCCGGTCGGGATACCGCGTGGCGACCCGGACGGCGACGTTCCCGCCGAGCGAGTAGCCGAGTACGGCGAACCGCTGCAGCCCCTCGGCGTCGGCGGCGGCCACCAGCTGGTCGGCCAGCTCGTCGAGGAGGAGCGGCGCCTCGGCCCGCGGGGTGGCGCCGGCACCCGGGTAGTCGACGCCGACGACGCTGAATCGGGCGGCCAGCTCGTCCAGGACCGCGCCGAAGTTGGCTTCGACGGAGCCGCCCGCGCCGTGGGCGAGGAGCAGGCCGGGGCCACCGCTCTCGGTGCGGACGGTGCGCGCGTACGCCGCGGCGCCGGCTCCGGAGCGGACGGCGTCGGTGTTGACGGCGTCGGTGTTGACGGACATGGAGATACCCCCGATTTCCCTAACGATCGATACAGAAAAGACCGTACCCGATTTACCTAGCGACCGCTACAGAAACCCGGGCGGGTACGGATCCACCGTTTCGATTGCCGTACCGATTCCGGCCACGCCAGACTGGCCCCCACTCAACACAGGGCAGCTGGGGGGAAATTGACCAGCCAGAATCTGCACATCGGGCCGGACGCGGCAGCGGACCGCTACCGCCTGCTCAGGTCGATCGGGCGCGGCGGGGAGGCCGTGCTCTACCTCGCGGAGATCGAACTCGCCGGCGGGTCGGAGCCCGTGGTCGTCAAGGTGCTCGACTCCAGGACGACCATCACTCCCGAGGTCTTCGACCGCATCAGCCAGAAGTGGAACGAGCAGGCCGAACTGCTGAGATTCGTCCACCGGCCCGGTGTCGTGGGAGTACGGGAGCACTTCGAAGGACCGCCGATCCACCGGCCCGGGGAGTCGTCCACCCTGACCGGGCGGGCGCTCGTCCTCGTCATGAACCACATCGACGGGCTCGACCTGCGGGACTGGCGCGCCGAACGGACGCTCGCCACCGCCGCAGAGCGGCGCGACGTCATGCGAACCCTGGAACAGCTGGCCGAGGTACTGGACTGGCTGCACTCGGGCAGGGCCACGCCCTCCGGGCGGCAGGTCGTCCACGGCGACCTCTCCCCCGGCAACGTGATGGTCGACGCCCACGGGCAGGCCACCCTGGTGGACTTCGGGCTCAGCAAGCTGACCGCCGACCACCAGACGGCGGAGGTCTGGTTCACCCCGGGCTACGCGGCACCCGAGGTGTTCGAGGGCAAGCGGACCCCGGGCACCGACCGGTACGCCTTCGGGGCGATCGCGTACTTCCTGCTCAGCGGAGAGTCGCCGCCCGCCTCTCCGCAGCAGCTGGCCCATGCGATGGCCGAACTGCCGCAGATCGCACTGCTGGACGCCGAACAACGGGCCCGGATCACGGCCCTGTACGCGGAGGAGCCCTCCCGGCGGCCCGTGAACCTGGCCGGGTGGATGAAGGACGTTCGGCGCGCCGTGGTGTCCACCACGACGACGTCCACGGCATCGCGGCGGGCGACCCTCCAGGACTCCCCGCCCCAGCCCGCCGCGCCTCCCCTGCCCACGGCGGCCCCGGCGGTTGCCGCGGCGCCTCCACCGCCCGCCTACCGTCCGACCGCACCCGACCCGGCCGCGCCCGACCCGAGCGCTGCGGAGCCGCCCACGGCGCCGCTGACCGCTCCCGAGCCGGCTCAGCAGGCCACGGAGCCCGCACCCGTACCGGCGCCCGCACCGGCACCGGCGGCCTCGGTGCCGACGGGGTACGGACCCGCGTACGACCTCTCCCCGGCCCCGCCCGCGCAGGCGCAGGCCGCCGCGCCGCAGAAGAAGAGGAAGCGGCGGGCCGGTCTGGTCCTGGGCTCGGCGCTCGCCGTGGTCGTACTCGCCGCGGGCGCGGTCGTCGGTGTGAAGCTCCTGGGCGACAAGGGCCAGGAGGACAACACGGCAAGCGGGAAGCCCGGCGGGGCGAGCGCGCCGCAGTCGCCGGAGCCCGCCCCCTCCGCGGCCTCGCCGACCCCGTCCGCGGATTCCACGACGGACGGTTCGGCCGCCGGGGCCCCGCCCACCCCGGAGGGCTCCGCCGGCCCGCACGCTCCGGGAGAGGTCAAGGACAGCAACATCGCCGACCTGACCGTGCTGTCCTCCGTGGGCGGCGCCGACAACTTCGAGGTCGGCTCCGCGAAGCTGAACACCACGGAGTACGGAGCGGCGCTGCTCGGCAGCTGCTACTACGGCGCGGCGATCGAGTACGACGTCAACAGGGCCTGGTCCACCCTGGAATTCACCGCCGGCATCGACGACGGCTCGACGGTCGAGCAGGCACGGCTGACCATCTCGGTGGACGACAAGCCTGCGGTGTTCTCCGAGCTGGTCCACCTGGGCAAGCCGGTCACCAAGTCGCTGGACATCAAGGGCGCCCTGCGGCTGCGCATCAAGGTGGAGGAGGGCTGCAAGGGCCGCGGCAACGCCGTTCTGGCAGCGCCCCTCCTCAAGCGCTGACGGAGCCGGTCCCGTCCGACACCCCGAGGTCGGCCCGCATGGCCGCACGCATCTCCCGGAGCAGGCCCCAGATCTCCTGCTGGGCGGCGGAGACCGCGGCCATCGTCTCGCCCTCCTCGGGGGCGCCCCGTTCCAGGCGCTTGACCTGGCCGTAGACCCTGCTCAGGGCGTGGTTGACGGCGCTCGCGGGTCCGAGCACGGCGTCCGGGGCGATCATCTGCGCCTCGGAGTAGCGGTCGCGCTGGGCGTTCTTGGCCTCGTCGAGCACCTCCCGGTCCGCGTCCTCGACCGGGCGCTCCCGCAGGACGTGCAGATGCCGGTTGAGCGCGGTGGTGAACTGCCGGGCGTCCCGGTTGAGGTCCGCGTAGCAGCTCCGCCGCAGCGTCAGACGGTCGCGGATCTCCTGATGGCCGCGCAGGATCTCTATCTCCCGGCGTTTCGCCCGCTCCGCCCCGCGCTGGGTGAGCAGCGCCGCGCCCAGGGTGCCCACCACACCGACGACCGCGATGACCATCGCACCGATCTCCACGCGCAACTCCCCCGTTCCTCCGCCGGACGTGGTCGTCCAGTGTGCGGGAGACGACCGGGGCCCCGCACCTTCGGTGCGGGGCCCCGGGGCGTTCGGGCCGTCGGGCCCGAAGGGCTCAGCCCCCGGCGACGCCCAGGCGCTCCAGGATGAGCTCCTTGACGCGCGCCGCGTCGGCCTGGCCGCGGGTGGTCTTCATGACCGCGCCGACCAGGGCGCCGACCGCGGCGATCTTGCCCCCGCGGATCTTGTCGGCGATGGCCGCGTTGCCCGCGATCGCCTCGTCGACGGCCGCGCCGAGCGCGCCCTCGTCCGAGACGACCTTCAGGCCGCGCTTCTCGACGACCTCGTCCGGGGTGCCCTCGCCGGCGAGGACCCCCTCGATGACCTGACGGGCCAGCTTGTCGTTCAGGTCTCCGGCCGCGACCAGGGCCGCGACCCGGGCCACCTGCGCCGGGGTGATCGGCAGCTCGTCGACGACGACGCCCTGCTCGTTGGCGTTGCGGGCCAACTCGCCCATCCACCACTTGCGGGCGGCGGACGAGTCGGCGCCCTCCTCGATGGTGGCGACGATGGAGTCCACCGCGCCCGCGTTGAGGATCGACTGCATGTCGTGCTCGCTGACGCCCCACTCCTCGCGGAGGCGATTGCGGCGCACGCGCGGCATCTCGGGCAGGCCGGCGCGCAGCTCTTCCACCCACGCGCGGGCGGGCGCCACGGGCACCAGGTCGGGCTCCGGGAAGTACCGGTAGTCCTCGGCGTTGTCCTTGATGCGGCCGGCCGTGGTGGAGCCGTCCTCCTCATGGAAGTGCCGGGTCTCCTGGACGATCGAGCCGCCGGAGGACAGCACGGCCGCGTGCCGCTGGATCTCGAAGCGCGCGGCGCGCTCGACGGAGCGCAGGGAGTTGACGTTCTTGGTCTCCGAGCGGGTGCCGAATTCCCGGGTCCCGTTGGGGCGCAGCGACAGGTTCACGTCGCAGCGCATCTGGCCCTTGTCCATGCGGGCCTCGGAGACGCCGAGCGCCTTGATGACCTCGCGCAGCTCGGCGACGTACGCCTTGGCAACCTCGGGGGCCCGCTCGCCCGCGCCCTCGATGGGCTTGGTGACGATCTCGATGAGCGGGATGCCGGCGCGGTTGTAGTCCAGCAGGGAGTGGGACGCGCCGTGGATGCGGCCGGTGGCACCGCCGACGTGCAGCGACTTGCCGGTGTCCTCCTCCATGTGGGCGCGCTCGATCTCCACGCGGAAGATCTCGCCGTCCTCCAGCTGGACGTCCAAGTAGCCGTTGAAGGCGATGGGCTCGTCGTACTGGGAGGTCTGGAAGTTCTTCGGCATGTCCGGATAGAAGTAGTTCTTCCGGGCGAAGCGGCACCACTCGGCGATCTCGCAGTTCAGCGCGAGGCCGATCTTGACTGCGGACTCGACGCCGATCGCGTTGACGACCGGGAGCGAGCCGGGCAGGCCGAGGCAGGTGGGGCAGGTCTGCGAGTTGGGCTCGCCGCCGAGCTCGGTCGAGCAGCCGCAGAACATCTTGGTCCTGGTGCCGAGCTCGACATGGACCTCAAGGCCCATGACGGGGTCGTACGACGCCAGGGCGTCCTCGTACGACAGCAGTTCGGTGAAGGTGGTCACGGTGAAACTTTCCCTCTCAGCCCAGCAGGACGTCGTCGTCGCCCAGGCGCTTGAGCTCCCGGTACAGGATCGCGAGGCCGGTGACGATGGCGGCGGCGGACACGGCGGCGTCGACCAGCTTCAGCATGTCGTTCTCGCTGCGGGCCTTCTTGACCTGCTTGATCACGCTGACGGCGCCGAAGGCCGTGGTGCCGATCGACAGGTAGGTGCCGGTCTTGGACTTCTTGAAGCCCTTGGCCTTGGACAGTGCACTGGTGCTCACAGCGACGGTGCCTCCTCGAGCAGCGGGTGACCCCAGCGTGCGACGAAGGCGGCCTCGACGGCGGCACCGACCCTGTAGAGCCGGTCGTCCTTCATCGCCGGGGCGATGATCTGGAGCCCGACCGGGAGACCGTCCTCCGGTGCCAGGCCGCAGGGCAGCGACATGGCGGAGTTGCCGGCCAGGTTGGTCGGGATGGTGCACAGGTCCGCGAGGTACATGGCGAGGGGGTCGTCGGTGCGCTCGCCGATCGGGAAGGCGGTGGTCGGGGTGGTCGGGGAGACGATCACGTCGACCTGCTCGAAGGACTTCTCGAAGTCCTTCGAGATCAGCGTGCGGACCTTCTGGGCGGAGCCGTAGTACGCGTCGTAGTAGCCGGAGCTGAGCGCGTACGTGCCGAGGATGATGCGGCGCTTGACCTCGTCGCCGAAGCCGGCCTCGCGGGTCAGGGCGGTGACGTCCTCGGCGGACTTGGTGCCGTCGTCCCCGACGCGCAGGCCGTAGCGCATGGCGTCGAAGCGGGCCAGGTTCGAGGAGCACTCGGACGGCGCGATCAGGTAGTACGCGGCCATCGCGAGGTCGAAGGACGGGCAGTCCAGCTCGACGATCTCGGCGCCGAGCTCCTTGAGGAGCTCCACCGACTCGTTGAAGCGCTGGACGACACCGGCCTGGTAGCCCTCTCCGGCGAACTGCTTGACCACACCGACGCGCAGGCCGGCGACGGAGCCGTTGCGGGCGGCCTCGACGACCGGCGGGACCGGGGCGTCGATGGAGGTGGAGTCGAGCGGGTCGTGGCCGGCGATCACCTCGTGCAGCAGGGCCGCGTCCAGGACCGTACGGGCGCAGGGCCCGCCCTGGTCGAGGGAGGAGGAGAAGGCGACCATGCCGTAGCGGGAGACACCGCCGTAGGTGGGCTTCACACCGACCGTGCCGGTGACGGCTGCGGGCTGGCGGATGGATCCGCCGGTGTCGGTGCCGATGGCGAGCGGGGCCTGGAAGGCGGCGAGGGCCGCGGCGGAGCCACCGCCGGAGCCGCCGGGGATGCGGGTGAGGTCCCACGGGTTGCCGGTGGGGCCGTAGGCGCTGTTCTCGGTGGAGGACCCCATGGCGAACTCGTCCATGTTGGTCTTGCCGAGGATGACGACGTCGGCTTCCTTGAGCTTGCGCGTCAGGGTGGCGTCGTAGGGCGGGATCCAGCCTTCGAGGATCTTCGAACCGACGGTGGTGGGGACCCCGACGGTGGTGAAGATGTCCTTGAGGGCGAGCGGTACACCGGCCAGCGGGCCGAGCTTCTCGCCCGCCTCGCGCTTGGCGTCGACGGCGCGGGCCTGGGCCAGCGCGCCCTCGCGGTCCACGTACAGGAAGGCGTTGACCTTCTCGTCGGTGGCCTCGATGCGGGCCAGGTGGGCCTCGGTGACCTCGACGGCGGTGAGCTCGCCGGAGGCGATCTTCTCGGCGGTCTCGGCGGCCGTGAGCTTGATGATGTCGACCATGGCTGTTAGTCCTCCCCCAGGATCTGCGGCACCTTGAAACGCTGCTGCTCCTGGGCGGGAGCACCGGAGAGCGCCTGCTCGGGGGTGAGCGACGGACGGACCTCGTCCGCGCGCATGACGTTCGTCAGCGGCAGCGGGTGGGAGGTCGGCGGGACGTCTTGGTCGGCGACCTCGGAGACACGGGCGACCGCGCCGATGATGTCGTCGAGCTGTCCGGCGAAGTGATCCAGCTCGTTGCTGGACAGCTCAAGGCGCGCCAGCCGTGCGAGGTGGACGACCTCCTCGCGCGTAATGCCAGGCATGCAGCGATCCTCTGGGGGTGGGTGGATGTGTAGTTTCGGGCTCAATCCTAGGGGGCCCGGCGCCCGGCCTGCGAAACGGTTTGGCCGGGACGCCGCACGGGGCCCGCGCGGCGTCCCGGCCGAAGGCGGGCGGGGTCGGGTGCCGGCCCCGCCGGCGTGGGGGGCGCGGGGTCCTGGGGGCGCTCCGGCGGGGGCGCCGCCCGGCCGGCCGGGCCCGGGGGCGGTCAGGCCCGGGGGCGGTCAGACCGCGTCGGCCTCGGCGGCAGCCAGTTCCGCCGTGATGTCCGCCGGGCGGCGCCAGCCGCGCTCGCCCCGGGCCAGCAGCCAGGCGGTGGCTTCCTGCGGCGGCATCGCGGCGGCCACCAGCCATCCCTGCACGGCGTCGCAGCCCAGGTCACGCAGCCGCTCCCAGGTCTCGTCGTCCTCGACGCCCTCCGCCACAACGAGCAGGCCGAGCGAGTGTGCGAGGTCGACGGTGCACCGGACGATCTCCGCGTCCTGCGTGTCGACGGCGAGCCGTCCCACGAAGGAACGGTCGATCTTCAGCTCGCTGACCGGCAGGCGGCGCAGGTGGACGAGGGAGGAGTAGCCGGTGCCGAAGTCGTCCAGGGACATCTTCACGCCGTGCCCGGTGAGGCCGGCCATGGTGTCCGCCGCCCGCTGGGGGTCCTCCAGCAGGACGTGTTCCGTTATCTCCAGCTGCAGGCCGCTGGCCGGGACACCGTGGCGGGCCAGCCGCGCCGCCACCGCGCCGGCGAAGCCAGGCGTGTGGACGTCGCGCGGCGAAACGTTGACGGCGACCGGGACCTTCAGGCCCTGTGCACGCCAGCGTGCCACCTGGGCCAGGGCCGTCTCCAGGACGTACTCCGTCAGGTGCGGCATCAGCCCGGACGTCTCGGCGATCGCGATGAACTCGTCCGGGGGCACCCGGCCGCGTTCCGGGTGGACCCAGCGCACCAGCGCTTCGAGCCCGGCGACCTGCCCGTCGAAGCGGACCTTCGGCTGGTAGTGGAGTTCCACTTCGCCCGCGTCGAGGGCCCTTCGGAGGTCGCCGAGGAGACCCAGGCGGTCGGGGGTGTTGCTGTCGCGCTTGGATTCGTACACTTCCACGCCCGTGCGGTCCCGCTTGGCCTGGTACATCGCCACGTCCGCGCGCCGCAGCAGGCCTTCCGCGTCCAGCGCGTGGTCGGGGAAGACGGCGAGGCCGGCGCTGGCCTCCAGGACGAGTGTGAGGCCGTCCAGGTCGAGCGGGGAGCTGAGTTCCGCGACCAGGTGGCGCGCGATGCGCTGGGCGCTGGTGGTGGAGTCCGCGACGGGGAGCAGGACGGCGAACTCGTCGCCGCCCAGGCGGGCGGCCTCGGCCTCCTCGGGCAGCGCCTGGCGCAGCCGGTCGGCGATCTGGAGGAGGAGCCGGTCGCCCGCCAGATGGCCCAGGGTGTCGTTGACCGCCCGGAAGCGGTCGAGGTCGATCAGCACGAGGGCGGCCCGGGTGCCCAGGCGCTCCGCCTCGTCGAGGGCCGACCAGGCCCGCTCCAGCAGCCACTGCCGGTTCGGCAGCCCGGTCAGCGGGTCCCGTAGCTGCTCCTCGGCGCGCGCCCGGGCGATCCAGAGGGTGGAGTCCAGCGCGATGAGCGGTACGGCGAACAGCGGCAGCAGGACCGGCTTGGTGACCGCCACCACGCAGATGAGGGGCGCGATGCCGAGCAGCGCGACCGCCACTAACGCCTGTCGGAGCAGGGCGGTCCGGGCGACGGTGGGCAGCCCGGCGCCGCGCGGGGCCAGGGCGATCCAGAGCAGGAACCGGGTGGCGAGCAGATAGGCGACGGCGACGAGGACGATCTCGGGCAGGGCGTCCAGCCCCCAGGTGGTGGGCGGCCAGGGGGCTTCGACGGTGGGCGCCTCGCCGAAGGCGGCGAGCACGAGGGCACCGGCGGCGATGCCGAGGATGTCGACGGAGCCGTGGAGCAGCCCCTGTCGCCAGCGGTGTCTGCGGGCGGCGCCGACCAGGGAGACCACCGCGAGCGAGACCAGTCCGGCGGGCACCCAGCCGTAGAGGATGAGCACGGCGAGGGTGAGCGCGGCGCCCGATCCGGTGCCGCCCCACCAGCGGTCCCGGCCGAGGGCGACGAGGTGGCCGACGATGATGCCGGTGAGGAGGGCCAGGGCCCAGCCGACCGGCCCGCCGGGGAACAGCGCATGACGGCCGATCAGGGCGGAAGCGACGCCGGTGGTGAGCACCACGACCGCGAGACCCACGACGAGGAAGGGCAGCACGCCGCGCCGCCCCTGCCCGCCCTCACCGGTGTCGACCGGTCGGGTGTCCGGAGTCCTGGCCCGCAGGACGCCGAGCCTGCCCGCCCGCATGGGCGGGATCTCCCCGCCGAATTCAGGTGACGGGTCGGCGCTTTCGGTGGGTTTCATGCCCGTACCTCTCACAGCCGGCGATGCCGATGTCACGCGATGGCCCCCATGTCATGCCACCACGGCCGGAATCGCATCCCGCAGCCGTGTGCACGACTGGCGCACCCCTCAACAGTAGGACGCGGGAGGCTCCCAGGGGCAGCGGTCGGCAGTGGTTGCCCGAATGCGACCCAGCCATCCTCATCAGTACGGTATCCGCCGAACGGGTGAGTTTGGACCGGGGCCCCGCCGCCCGTCCGATGATCCGACAGGCCGCCGCCCCGCGACCAGCCTTGTACCGGCCGTTTACCACCGTCCGCCACGCCTGGCGTGCGCCCGTCCTCACGGCAACACGCCACGCATCCGTTCGCCTTCGCTACTCCCCCTCGGGGATCGCCCGGTCGGTACTACTCCCCTTCGGACTCACCGTCCACGGGGAGCGCTGCTGCGCGTGCCGCGTCCGGACCCTGCTCCAGCAGCACGGCGAACCCGGCGTCGTCGAGGACGGGCAACTTCAACTGGACTGCCTTGTCGTACTTCGAACCGGGGTTGTCGCCGACCACGACGAAGGAGGTCTTCTTCGAGACGGATCCGGTGACCTTGGCACCGCGGCTCTGGAGGGCCTCCTTGGCTCCGTCCCGCGTGTGGCTCTGCAAAGTACCGGTGACGACCACGGTCAGGCCCTCCAGCGGCCGGGGCCCCTCTTCCTCGGCGGAACCTTCCTCCTCCATCCGGACCCCGGCCTCACGCCACTTGCGCAGGATCTCCTGGTGCCAGTCGACCGCGAACCACTCCTTCAGCGAGGCGGCGATGATCGCGCCGACCCCGTCGGTGGCGGTGAGCTGCTCCTCGGTCGCCGCTTCGATGGCCGCGACGGACCGGAACTCACGGGCCAGCGCCTCGGCCGCGACCGGTCCGACGTGGCGGATGGACAGGCCGTTGATGATGCGGGCGAGCGGGCGCTCCTTGGCCGCGGCGATGTTCTCCAGCATCGCCAGGGCGTTCTTCTTCGGCTCGCCCTTCTGGTTGGCGAAGACCGTGACGATCTTCTCCTCGCCGGTCTTCGGGTCCCGCTTGGGCAGGCCGCTGTCCTGGTCCAGGACGTATGCCTTGATGGGCAGCAGCTGCTCGACGGTCAGGGCGAAGAGGTCTCCCTCGTCGAGCAGGGGCGGCTGCGCCGGCTCCAGCGGGCCGGTCAGGGCGGCGGCGGCGACCATGCCGAAGTTCTCGATGTCCAGGGACTGCCGGCCGGCCAGGTAGAAGAGCCGCTCGCGCAGCTGGGCGGGGCAGCTCTGGGCATTGGGGCACCGGACGTCGATGTCCCCCTCCTTCATGGGGCGCAGCGCCGTCCCGCACGCGGGGCATTCGGTGGGCATCTCGAACTCCCGCTCGGTGCCGTCGCGCAGGTCGACCACCGGGCCGAGGATCTCGGGGATCACGTCACCGGCCTTGCGCAGGACCACGGTGTCACCGATGAGCACGCCCTTGGCCCTGACGACCTCCTGGTTGTGCAGGGTCGCGAACTCGACCTCGGAGCCCGCCACCGTCACCGGCTCCACCTGCGCGTAGGGCGTCACGCGCCCCGTACGCCCGACACCGACCTTGATGTCGATCAGCTTGGTGTTGACCTCTTCGGGGGCGTACTTCCAGGCGATGGCCCAGCGCGGGGCGCGGGCGGTGGAGCCGAGCCGGCCCTGGAGGGCGATCTCGTCGAGCTTGACGACCACGCCGTCGATCTCGTGCTCCACCGAGTGCCGGTTCTCACCGAACTCCGCGATGAAATCCCGGACCTCGGCGAGGGAGGACACCACCTTGTTGTGCCGGGCGGTGGGCAGGCCCCACTCGCGCAGCAGCTCGTACGCCTGCGACTGGCGCTCGATCGCGAAGCCCTCGCGGGCGCCGATGCCGTGGACGACCATGTGCAGCGGGCGGGTCGCCGTGACCTTCGGGTCCTTCTGGCGCAGGGAACCGGCCGCGGCGTTGCGCGGGTTGGCGAAGGGCTTGCCCTCCGCCGCGACGAGTCTGGCGTTGAGCTCCTCGAACTTCTCCATCGGGAAGTAGACCTCGCCACGGATCTCGACGAGCGTCGGGATCCGCTCGCCCGAGAGGCGGTCCGGGATCTCGGCGATGGTGCGGACGTTGGGCGTGATGTCCTCACCGGTGCGGCCGTCGCCGCGGGTGGCCGCCCGGGTGAGCCGGCCGTGCTCGTAGGTGAGGTTGACGGCGAGGCCGTCCACCTTCAGCTCGCACAGGTAGTGGTAGGCGGAGCTGCCGGTGTCCCGGGCCACCCGATCGGCCCAGGCGGCCAGTTCCTCGTCGTCGAAGGCGTTGTCGAGGGAGAGCATGCGCTCGCGGTGCTCGACGGAGGCGAAGTCCGTCTCGTACGCCCCGGCCACCTTCTGGGTGGGCGAGTCGGGCGTGCGCAGCTCCGGGAACTCCTCCTCCAGCGCCTCCAGCGAACGCAGCAGCCGGTCGAACTCGGCGTCGCTGACGACCGGCTGGTCGTTCACGTAGTACCGGAAGCGGTGCTCCTCGACCTGCTCGGCCAGCAGCTGGTGCTGTTCACGCACCGCCGCCGGTACTGCCGTGTCCTGCTGTTCGGCTGCCATGCCGTGTCCTCCCGTGGCCCGTCTCGACCGTCACTCAGGGTTGTCGGCGAGCGACCTCGCCGCCCTGGCGCAATGTGCCTGCACCGCACGGGCGTAGGCGGGCGAGGCGCCCGCCAGACCGCACGAGGGGGTGACCACGACGGACTCCGCCAGAGTCCCCGGGGCCAGCCCCAGCCTGCGCCAGAGCTTCCTGACACCCATGACGCTACCGCCCGGGTCGGACAACGGGCCGTCGGTGCCCGCCACCACTCCGACGAAGAGCTTCGTACCGCCTTCGACGGCCTCCCCGACGGCGTCGTCCTCGCGCTCCGTGAGCAGGGAGAAATCGAACGACACTCCCGTGGCGCCGGCCCGGCGCAGCAAGCCGAAGGGAACTTCGGGTGCGCAGGAGTGGACGATCACGTCGCCGTCGTGGACGGCGAACAGATCGCGCAGGACGCCCTCGACGACCTGCCGGTCCACGGCGCGGTAGGTGCGGTAGCCGCTCGCGGAGCGGACGCGGCCGCGCAGCACGGCCGTCAGGGACGGCTCGTCGAGCTGCAGCACGACGTCGGCGCCGGGGATCCGCCTGCGCACGTCGGCCAGGTGCTCGCGCAGCCCCTCGGCGAGCGATCCGGCCAGGTCGCGGCAGGCTCCCGCGTCCTGCAGCATCGCCTCGCCGCCGTGCAGCTCCAGGCCGGCGGCCAGCGTCCACGGCCCGACCGCCTGGATCTTCAGCTTGCCGGTGTAACCCTGGGTGAACTCCTCCAAAGCGTCCAGGTCCTCGCCCAGCCAGGACCTGGCCCGGCGGGTGTCGCGCCCGGGCCGGTCGCTGATCCGCCAGCCGCTGGGCTCCACGTGCGCGTACAGGTCGACGAGCAGCCCGGTCGTGCGGCCGATCATGTCGGCGCCGGGGCCGCGGGCGGGCAGTTCGGGAAGGTACGGGAAGTCCTCGAAGGATCCGGTCGCGGTCTTGGCGGCCTCGCGGGCGTCGCCGCCGGGCAGCGAACCGACTCCGGTCGCGCCGGCGCTCATCGGCCCGGCCTCACGGACAGGTCGTTGACCTCGGCGTCGCGGGGCAGGTCGACGGCCATCAGGACTGTGGTCGCCACCGACTCGGGGTCGATCCAGGCGGCGGGGTCGTACTCCTTGCCCTCCTGGGAGTGCACCTTGGCCTGCATGGGGCTGGCGGTGCGGCCCGGGTAGACGGAGGTGACCCGGATGCCGTTGGCCCGCTCCTCGGCGCGCAGCGAGTCGGCGAGGGCCTTCAGGCCGTGCTTGGAGGCGGCGTACGCGCTCCAGTCGGCGTGGGCGTTGAGACCGGCGCCGGAGTTGACGAAGACGACGGTGGCCTTGGAGGCGCGCAGGGTCGGCAGCAGCAGCCGGGTCACCTCGGCGGGGGCGACCAGGTTCACGTTGAGCTGCTGGTGCCAGGTCTTGGGCCGCAGCTCCCCCACCGGGCCGAGGTCGACGATCCCGGCGATGTGCAGGAGCGAGTCGATGCGCTCGGGGATCGCCTGCTGGGAGAAGGCCCAGGAGAGCCGGTCCGGATCGGCGAGGTCGCCCACGAGGGCCCGGGAGCCGGGGTAGCGCTCGACGAGCTGCTTGCCGCGGGCGGCGTCGCGGGCCAGGAGGACGAGGTCGTCGCCGCGGGCGTGCAGGCGGGTCGCGACGGCGGCGCCGATGCCGGAACCGGCACCGGTGATCAGGTGAGTAGCCATACCGCACATGCTCGCACCCCCGAGCCCGCGCGGGGCCCGAAGGTCGAGGTCAGGTGCCGGCGGCGGCTGCGCGGGCCCCGCGAGGACGAACGCGGCCCGGGCGACCGTCAGAGGCCGGCTTCGGCGCGCAGGGCCGCGGCCGTCTGCGAGGCGTCGTAGTCGGCCGGGACGCCCTCGACCAGTACGGCTTCGCCGGCTATGTGCTTCGTACGCAGGGGGAGGATGGCCTGGTAGGCGTCGGAGGCGTACCAGGCGCGGGCCCGCTCGATGTCGGGGAAGCCGATGACGACGACGGTGCCGGGGAAGGGGCCCTCCAGGACCTCGACCTGCCTGCCGTGCACGAGGAAACGGCCGCCGTGGGGGTCCAGCGTCGACTGGATGGCCTCGATGTAGGTGAGGACGTCCTCGTTCATCGTCTCGGGGCGCAGGTGGGCGATGGCGTACGCGGTCATGGTCCGCTCCCTGGTCGGTGCCGAACGGTCCGCTGGTGCGGGCCGTTGGTCCGATCCTGGCCGCTCGCGGCCGCGGTGGCGATGACCTCCGGGGTCATGCCGGGGCAGCGGCGGGCTGGAAGGTGCGCCGGTAGGCGATCGGGGAGACGCCGAGGGACGCGCGCATGTGCTGGCGCAGGGAGTTCGCGGAGCCGAAGCCGGACCGGTGGGCGACGAGGTCGACCGGGAGGTCGCTGGACTCCAGCAGGTGCCGGGCCCTTTCGAGGCGTTGGGCGGTGAGCCACTGCACCGGGGTCATGCCGACCTCGTCGCGGAAGCGCCGGGTGAAGGTGCGCAGGCTCATCCGGGCGTGGGCGGCGAGCTCGCCGAGGCTGACCGGTTCGGCGAGGCGTTCCAGGGCCCAGGCCCGGGTGGCGGTGGTGGTGGCGACGGTGGGCTCGGGGACGGGCCGGTCGATGAACTGGGCCTGTCCGCCGTCGCGCCAGGGCGGTACGACGCACATGCGGGCGGCCCGGTTGGTGACGGTCACGCCGTGGTCACGGCGGATCAGGTACAGGCACAGGTCCACTCCGGCGGAGACGCCGGCCGAGGTCAGGACGTCGCCGTCGTCGACGAACAGGACGTCCTCGTCGAGGCGGACCCGGGGGTAGGCGCGGCGGAACTCCTCGGCGAGGTTCCAGTGCGTGGTGGCGGGGCGGTCGTCGAGGAGTCCGGCGGCGGCGAGCACGTAGGAGCCGGAGCAGATCGACACCAGGCGGGTGCCGGGGCGGATGCCGGCGATGGCCGCGGCGACGGCGGGCGGCAGCGGTCCGCCGCGGCCGAGCTCGGGCATGGCGTGGGTGGGCGGGACGACCACCGTGTCGGCGGCGGCGAGGGCCTCGGGCCCGGCGGCGGGCTGGAGGGTGAAGCCGGAGTCGCTGGGGACCGGGGCGCCGTCGGCGGTGCAGACGACGACCTCGTACAAGGCCTCGCCCTCGTCGTCCACGGCGCTGCCGAAGACCCGGGAGGGGATGCCGAGCTCGAACGGCGGGAAGCCGGGGAGGGCCAGGACGGCGACCAGGTGGCGGCCGCCCGCTCCGCTTCCGCGACGGGCCGTGTCCTCGAAGTGCTCCCGCATCTCACCCATGGCCAGATCCTGTCACACAGTGGCCAAACGGCCAACACCGTGGGCGTTCCCCCTGTCCGAATCTGGGACGCGTCGCCGGGGAACGGCCCGGTAGCGGACGCGAACGAACGGAATGAGGCGGACTGAGATGCGCGCGATCGTCGTCGACAAGTGGGGCGGCCCGGAGAACCTGGTCGAGCGGGAAATCGAGCGGCCGGAGCCCGGTCTGGGCGAGGTCCTCGTCCGGGTCCACGCGGCGGGCGTCAACCCGGTCGACTGGAAGACCCGCGCGAGCGGCGCCCTGATCACCTGGGGCGAGACCCCGGTCGTGGGCTGGGACGTGTCCGGCACCGTCGAGGCCGTCGGCCCTGGCGTGACCCTGTACGCCCCGGGCGACGAGGTGTACGGCATGCCGCACTTCCCGCGCCAGGCGGGGGGCTACGCGCAGTACGTGGCGGCGCCGGCGCGACACTTCGCCCGCAAGCCCGGCTCCCTCGACCACGTGCAGGCGGCGGCGCTGCCGCTGGCGGCGCTCACCGCGTGGCAGGCACTGGTGGACACCGCCGGCGTCACGGCCGGGCAGCGGGTGCTCGTGCACGCGGCGGCCGGCGGGGTCGGGCACCTGGCGGTGCAGATCGCCAAGGCCCGCGGCGCGTACGTGATCGGCACCGCCAGCGCGGCCAAGCACGAGGTGCTGCGCGGGCTGGGCGCCGACGAGCTGATCGACTACCGCTCGGTGGACTTCGCCGGGGCGGTCTCGGACGTCGACGTCGTGCTGGACGCGCTGGGCGGCGACACCGCCGAGCGCAGCCTGAAGGTCCTCAAGGCCGGCGGCCACCTGATCTCGCTGCCCGGCCCGGACTCCGTCCCGGCGGGCGCCGACGGGGTGAACGCGGCCTGGGTGCTGGTCGACCCGGACCTGAAGGGCTTGGAGGCGATCGCAGACCTCGCGGACCGGGGCCTGCTGAAGCCGCTGATCGAGACGGTGCTCCCGCTGGAGCAGGCCGCGAAGGCCCACGAGATCGGCGAGCAGGGCCGCACCACCGGCAAGATCGTCCTGACGGTGGTCTGAGCCGGTCCGTCAGACGGCGGCCGCGGCCCGCGTCGTCGTCGCGATGGTGGCGGAGCCGACCACGCGGGTGCCGTCGTAGAGCACGATCGCCTGGCCGGGGGCCACGCCGCGGACGGGCTCGGCGAAGGAGACGCGCAACTCGCCGTCCACCACCTCGGCGAAGACCTCGGTCTCTCCGCCGTGGGCGCGCAGCTGGGCGGTGTAGGTGCCCGGGGCGGCCGCCTCGGCCCCGCACCAGCGGGGGCGGATCGCGGTGAGGGCGCTGACGTCGAGGGCCTCGACGGGTCCGACGGTGACGGTGTTGTTCACCGGGGAGATGTCGAGCACGTAGCGCGGCTTGCCGTCGGGGGCCGGGTGGCCGATCCGCAGGCCCTTGCGCTGGCCGATGGTGAAGCCGAAGGCGCCGTCGTGCGTGCCGACCTTCTCGCCGGTGGCCCCGTCGACGATGTCGCCCTCGGCCTTGCCGAGGCGGCCGGCGAGGAAGCCCTGGGTGTCTCCGTCGGCGATGAAGCAGATGTCGTGGCTGTCGGGCTTCTTCGCGACGGCCAGCCCCCGCTCCTCTGCCTCGGCCCGGATCTCTTCCTTGGTGGTGAGGGTGTCGCCGAGCGGGAAGAGGGCGTGGGCGAGCTGCTTGTCGTCGAGGACGCCGAGGACGTAGGACTGGTCCTTGGCCATGTCGGAGGCGCGGTGCAGCTCGCGGGAGCCGTCCTCCTTCAGCACGACGGTGGCGTAGTGACCGGTGCAGACGGCGTCGAAGCCGAGGGCGAGGGCCTTGTCGAGCAGCGCGGCGAACTTGATCTTCTCGTTGCAGCGCAGGCAGGGGTTCGGGGTGCGCCCGGCCTCGTACTCGGAGATGAAGTCCTCGACGACGTCCTCGCGGAAGCGCTCGGCGAGGTCCCAGACGTAGAAGGGGATACCGATGACGTCCGCGGCACGGCGGGCGTCGCGGGAGTCCTCGATGGTGCAGCAGCCACGGGCTCCGGTCCGGAAGGACTGCGGGTTCGCGGAGAGCGCGAGGTGGACGCCGGTCACGTCGTGCCCGGCTTCGACGGCGCGGGCGGCTGCGACGGCGGAGTCCACTCCGCCGGACATGGCGGCCAGGACGCGAAGGGGGCGGTCGGTGCGCGGCAGGTTCTCAGTCATAGCACCGTCCAGGGTACGGGGGAACCGAGCGGGGTCACAGCGCGTTATCGGCTACAGGGGGTGGATCACATGGCCGAGCAGGGGAACAAGAGATCGAAGTCGGGGCGGACGCGCCGGGCGGTGCTGCTCGGCGGGCTGGGCATCGTCTCCGCGGGGGCGGTCGCCGGCCGGGAGGAGATCCGCCGCGCGTGGTGGCTGCTGCCGGGAGTGGCCAAGCCGCGCAAGGAGGGCGAGATCGACCACGCGGGGGCGGGCTGGACGGCCGCCTCGCCGGCGAACTGGCGGATGGCCGACCGGCCCGACGACTACCGGGTGGACCGGATCGTCGTGCACGTCACACAGGGCGGCTTCCAGTCCTCGGTGGACGCCTTCAAGAATCCGTGGCACAAGGCTTCGGCGCACTACATAGTCCGGGGAGACGGGCATGTGGAGCAGATGGTGCGCGAGTTGGACGTGGCCTTCCACGCGGGCAACCGGTCGATGAACGAGCGCAGCGTCGGCATCGAGCACGTCGGTTTCGTGGACCGGCCGGAGGACTTCACGGACGCCCTGTACGCGGCTTCGGCCCGGCTGGCCGCCGACATCTGCCGCCGCTACGACTTCCCGGCGGACCGCAAGCACATCGTCGGGCACTCCGAGGTGCCCGGCGCCGATCACACGGATCCGGGCGGGCACTGGGACTGGGACCGCTACCTGCGCATGGTTCGGGAGGCCCTGGCCGCTCCGGCCTGAGCCTCCCCGCGATCAGCTGAGACCGGCCGTCCGGGCGCGCTCCACCGCGGGACCGATGGCCGCGGCCAGGGCGGCGACGTCCTCCTTGGTGGAGGTGTGGCCGAGGGAGAAACGCAGGGTGCCGCGGGCCAGCCGAGGATCGGTGCCGGCTGCCAGCAGGACATGGCTCGGCTGGGCCACGCCCGCGGTGCACGCCGATCCGGTGGAGCACTCGATGCCCTGGGCGTCGAGCAGGAGCAGCAGGGAGTCGCCCTCACAGCCGGGGAAGCTGAAGTGCGCGTTGGCCGGAAGCCGCTCGTCGGGGTCTCCTCCGAGGACGGCGTCGGGCACGGCCGCGAGGACCGCGGCCACCAGGTCGTCGCGCAGGGCGCCGACCTCGGCGGCGAACCGCTCCCGCCGCTCGGCGGCGACGACGGCGGCCACCGCGAAGGCGGCGATGGCGGGAACGTCGAGGGTGCCGGAGCGGACGTGCCGTTCCTGCCCGCCGCCGTGCAGGACGGGTACGGGACTCTGGTCGCGGCCGAGGAGCAGCGCTCCGATGCCGTAGGGGCCGCCGATCTTGTGACCGCTGACGGTCATGGCGGCGAGGCCGCTGTCGCCGAAGTGGACATCGAGCTGCCCGAAGGCCTGGACGGCGTCGGAGTGCAGCGGGATGCCGGCCTCGCGGGCGGTGTCGGCCAGTTCACGGACCGGCATGACGGTGCCGATCTCGTTGTTGGCCCACATGACGGTGGCCAGGGCGATGTCGCCGGGGTTGCGCTCGACGGCTTCGCGGAAGGCGTCGGGGTGCACGCGCCCGTAGCGGTCCACGGGCAGGTAGTCGACCTCGGCGCCCTCGTGCTCGGCGAGCCAGTGCACGGCGTCGAGGACGGCGTGGTGCTCGACGGGGCTGGCGATGACCCGGGTGCGGGCGGGGTCGGCGTCGCGCCGGGCCCAGTAGAGGCCCTTGACGGCGAGGTTGTCGGCTTCCGTGCCGCCCGCGGTGAAGACCACCTCGCTGGGGCGTGCGCCGATCGCCTCGGCGAAGGCCTCGCGGGCCTCCTCGACGGTACGGCGGGCCCGGCGGCCGGCGGCGTGCAAGGACGAGGCGTTCCCCGTGGCGGCGAACTGCGCGGTCATCGCCGCGGCGGCCTCCGGCAGCATGGGGGTGGTGGCGGCGTGGTCGAGGTAGGCCATGATCCCCCGATTCTAGGGGCCCGCCTGCGGCCCTCCGCCCGGCGGGACCCGATCCGGCCGGGCCGCGGGGGCTCATACCCGCCCCGCGACCTCCCGGCCGGGCGCCGCGCCGTGCGCCGGGCGTCACATGCGCAGGGCCCGTGCCAGCTGGCGGGACTGGGCGACCAGGTGGTCGGTGGAGTCCCAGACCTCGGCGTCCTCCTCCAGGAAGCCGCCGGCCAGGTTGCGGGTGGTGATGGAGATCCGCAGCGGGCCGGGGGCCGGGCGGCGGCGGATGTGCGTGGTGAGCTCCACGGTCGGGGTCCAGGCCACCAGGCCGAGGTCGAAGGCGGTCGGCGGCAGTGCGTCCACCGCGAGGAGCATGGACAGCGGGTCGGCGTCGCGGCCGTCGGCCAGCTCGAACCAGGCCCGCATCTCCCCCTTGCCGGAGGGGGCGCCGACGGCCCAGCCCGCCGTCGCCGGGTCGAGCCGGAGCCGGAGCCGGTCCACGATGGCGGAGCTGCCGGGGATCGGCGCGGGGCCGGCCTCGGGGCCGATGCAGTTCTCGTAGGAGGGCATGAGCGGCGGCTCGGCGACGGTCCGCACGTCGTCCGGCAGGGACGCGAGGTCGCCGTACGAGGCGAGGACGCGGATGCGCTCGACCTCGTTGCCGTGCTCGTCGTACTGGAAGAGCGAGGCCTGGCCGGTGGAGAGGGTACGGCCGACTCGGACGACCTCGGTGCGGATCACGGCCGGGCCGGGCACGGAGGACGTCAGGTAGTGCGCGGAGACCGTGAAGGGGTCCGGGTGCGGGAGGGCCGCCGACAGGGCCCGGCCGACCAGGGCCAGCAGGTAGCCGCCGTTGACAGCGGCGATGATCGTCCAGCCGGCGGAGAGCTCCGCGTCGTACACGCCGGGCTCGCCGGCGCGCTCGGTGATGGCGGTGTCGCGGTCGAACTCGCTGTCGCCGATGGATGCCTGGGCAGCTGCATATGACATGGAACGACGGTACACCTGCTTACTACTAAGCGGTAGCTTTCTCTTGCTACGGCTCTTCGGCCACCGAGGAGCGGCGGTTCCAGGCCAGCGGCGCCCGCCAGTGGTAGCGCATGGCGAGGAGCCTCAGGACGAAGGTGGTCACGATCGCCAGGCCGGTGGTGACGGCGTTGAGCGAGTCCAGGGCGATGGAGACGGCGACCATCGCGGCACCCACGGTGGCGGGCACGGCGTACATCTCGCGGTCGCGCAGCAGCGAGGGCACCTCGTTGACCAGCACGTCGCGCAGTACGCCGCCGCCGACGGCCGTGGCCAGGCCCAGCGCCGCGGACGCGGTCAGGCCGAGGCCGTACTCGTAGGCCTTGGTCGTGCCGGTCACACAGAACAGTGCGAGGCCGGCGGCGTCGAAGACGTTGATCGCCCGGTTGATCCGCTGAACCTCGGGGTGCAGGAAGAAAACGATCGCGGCGGCGATCAGCGGGGTGACGAAGAAGCTGAGCTCACCGAAGGCGGCCGGCGGGACGGCACCGATGACCAGGTCGCGGAAGAGGCCCCCGCCGAGGGCGGTGACGAGGGCGAGCACGGCGATGCCGAAGACGTCGAAGTTCTTGCGGACGGCGAGCAGGGCACCCGCGGTGGCGAAGACGAAGATGCCGGCGAGGTCCAGCGCATGCTGGACCCCGGGCGGGAAGAGATCGTGGAGCACCGGGCCATTGTCGCCCCTCGGCTCCCGCCCGGGTGACGCGTCACCCCCGGCTCCCGCCCAGGTGGCGGGCCCCGCGGCGGCCGCCGGACAACCGGGCTCCGCCTGCCGCGGCGGGGCGCCGGCCTGGCCGGGGATCCGCCACGACGCACCGCGCCCGGGGCCACGGCCGGGGCGGCTGTCCCCGGCGGCGCGCCGGCCGTGCCGGGGACAGCCCCCGGCACGGCCGGGGCGGCCTACTGCGAAGCCGTCGTCACCGCGTCCGCCGCACCCGGGAGGGGCGTGTCGCCCGGAGCCTGGTCGGGGGCGTTCTCCGGGTGGTGGCAAGCCACCTGGTGCCCCGTCTTCAGCGCGAGCAGCGGCGGCTCCTGGGTGGCGCAGATCTGCGTCGCCTTCCAGCACCGCGTGTGGAAGCGGCAGCCGCTCGGCGGCGAGATCGGGGACGGCACGTCTCCCTTGAGCAGGATGCGCCCGCTCCTTGCGCCGCGCCGCCTCGGGTCCGGCACCGGCACGGCCGACATCAGGGCCGCCGTGTACGGGTGCATCGGCTCCCCGTACAGGGACGCGTTGTCGGCGAGCTCGACGATCTTGCCGAGGTACATCACCGCGATGCGGTCCGACACGTGGCGGATGACCGACAGGTCGTGCGCGATGATCACATAGGTGAGGCCGAGCTCCTTCTGGAGGTCGTCCAGCAGGTTGACCACCTGGGCCTGGATCGAGACGTCGAGCGCCGAGACGGGCTCGTCCGCGACCACCAGCTTCGGCTTCAGCGCCAGGGCCCGCGCGATGCCGATGCGCTGGCGCTGGCCGCCCGAGAACTCGTGCGGGTAGCGGTTGTAGTGCTCGGGGTTGAGGCCGACGAGCGACAGCAGCCGCTGGACCTCCGCCTTGAGCCCGCCCTCCGGGACGACGTTCTGGAGCTTGAACGGGGCGCTCACGATGGTGCCCACCGTGTGGCGCGGGTTCAGCGAGCCATAGGGGTCCTGGAAGATCATCTGCACGTCGCGGCGCAGCGGGCGCATGCCCGCCACCCCGAGGTGCGTGATGTCCTTGCCCTCGAACTCGATCGTGCCGCCGCTCGGTTCGAGCAGCCGCGTGATCAGCCGGCCCATGGTCGACTTTCCGCAGCCGGACTCGCCGACGACGCCGAGGGTCTCCCCGCGCCGGACGTCGAAGTCGAGTCCGTCGACGGCCTTGACCGCGCCCACCTGGCGCCGGATCAGCCCCTTGGTGATCGGGAAGTGCTTCGCCAGGCCGGTGACCTTGAGCAGGACTTCGGGCGAGTCCGTGGCCTGCGCGGGAATGACCACCGCTTCCGGCTTCTTCGTGTCAGGCGTCTCGGTCACAGCTTCGGCGCAATCTCTTCGGTCCAGATCCGGGTCCGCTCGTCCTGCGGCATGTGGCAGGCGGACCAGTGGCGGCTGTCGTCCTGGGTGAGCTCGGGCCGGACCGTACGCGTCACGTTGCCCTTGGGCACGTCGGCGTACGGGCAGCGCGGGTTGAAGGCGCAGCCGTCGGGGATGTTGATGAGGCTGGGCGGGGAGCCCTTGACCGGGATGAGGCGCTCGCTCTGCTCGCGGTCGATGCGCGGCATCGAGCCCAGCAGGCCCCAGGTGTAGGGGTGGCGGGGCTCGTAGAACACCTTCTCGGCGGTGCCCCGCTCGACGCACCGGCCGCCGTACATCACGAGGATCTCGTCGGCCATCTCCGCGACGACGCCGAGGTCGTGCGTGATCATGATGACGGCGGAGCCGAACTCCTTCTGCAGATCGCGGATCAGGTCCAGGATCTGCGCCTGCACGGTGACGTCCAGCGCCGTGGTCGGCTCATCCGCGATCAGCAGGTCAGGATTGTTGACCAGCGACATCGCGATCATCGCGCGCTGGCGCATACCGCCGGAGAACTGGTGCGGATAGTCGTCGACGCGCTTGCCGGGCTCGGGGATGCCCACCCGGTCGAGCATCTCCACGGCCCGCTTGCGCGCCGTCTTCTTGTCCACGTCGTTGTGGACGCGGTACGCCTCCACAATCTGGGAGCCGATCGTGTAGTAGGGGTGCAGCGCGCTCAGCGGGTCCTGGAAGATCATCGCCATGTCGCGGCCCCGCAGCCTGCGCACCTCCTCGGGATCGGCCGTCAGCAGTTCCCTGCCCCCGAGCCAGATCTCGCCCGACATCTCGACGCTGGAGCGGTCGGCGTTGCCCGCCCGGTGCAGGCCCATGACGGCCAGCGAGGTGACCGACTTGCCGGAGCCGGACTCGCCCACGATGCCGAGGGTCTGTCCCTTCTCCAACTGGAAGGAGAGCCCGTCCACCGATTTGACGACTCCGTCGTCGGTGGGGAAGTGCACCTTGAGGTCGCGGACGTCGAGGAAGGCCTCGGCGGGACGGCCTGCGACCGGATCCGCCGAGAGGGCCGTGCCGGTGGAGGCGGCGTCCGCGGTACGGGCGTCGGCGCTGACGCCCTTCCCCTTCTGAGTCGGGTCGGTCACGACAGCCTCACCCTCGGGTCGATGATGGCGTAGACGAGGTCGACCACCAGGTTGCAGAACACGATGAAGAAGGCGGCGAACAGGGTCACGCCGAGGATCTTCGGCAGGTCGTTGACCGCGATCGCCTGGTAGGCGTACTCGCCGACGCCGTGGTACGAGAAGACCGTCTCGGTGACGATCGCGCCGCCGAGGAGCAGCCCGAAGTCCATGCCGAAGATGGTCACGATCGGGGTCAGCGCGGAGCGCAGTCCGTGGCGGGTGACGACCACCCGCTCGCGCAGGCCCTTGGCCCGGGCGGTGCGGATGTAGTCCTCGCTCATGGTCTCCAGCATTCCGGCCCGGGTGAGCCGTGCGTAGAGCGCGGAGTAGAGGAAGGCCAGCGTGCACCAGGGCAGGACCAGTCCCTGGACCCAGGCGGCCGGGTCGTCGGAGAAGTCCACGTAGACGTTGGTGAACACCGGCCAGTTGAAGACGAAGACGGCCAGCGCGAGGGTGCCGGTGAAGAACATCGGCAGGGAGACGCCGGCGAGGGCCACGCCCATCGCGAGCCGGTCGAAGAGCGAGCCGGGCCGCAGGGCCGACACCACGCCCGTGGTGACACCGGTGACCAGCCAGATGGCGGCCGCCCCCAGGGTGAGGGAGGCGGTGACGGGCAACCGGCTCACGATGTCGGGCCAGACCTCGACGTGGTCCTTGAAGGAGTAGCCCAGGCAGGGGGCGTTGCACTGCGAGGGGCTGGGGCCGTAGTTGAACTCGCGGCCCGCGAAGATGCCCCTCAGGAACTCCCAGTACTGCGCGTACAGGGGTTGGTCGAAGCCGAGGTTCTTCTTGACCGCGGCGATGGACTCGGGCGAGGGGTTCTTGCCCACGTACTGCGTGGCCAGCGAGTCGGCCGTGCCGCCGGCCAGCCGGGGCAGCAGGAAGAAGATCGCGAAGGTGATCGCGCTGACAACGAGCAGCAGGAACACCGCGGCGAACAGCCGCCGGACGATGTACACAAACACGGGGGTCGGCTTCGGCGTCCGCCGGTCCGTACCGCCCCCGGTCGGGGGGCGGTACGGACCGGCGCGCGCACTGCTGCCTTCACCTGCCTTCCACGGTTCTGGCAGATCTGGCTGAGAGGGTCGAACTGCCTGAGGACTTGGCGTCCGGGTTTACTTCAGGCCGATGTTGAGGTAGTCGTACTGACCGCTCCACGCCGGGTTGGAGACCACGTTGGTGAGCTTGGGCGAGCGGTAGTGCAGGACCTTGAAGTAGGTCAGGGGCACGATGACCGCCTGGTCCATGACCTTCTTGTCGATCTCGCCGTAGACCTTCTCGCGCGCGGCGGCGTCGGTGTTGGCGATGTTGTCGTTCAGCATCTTGTTGATCTCGGGGTCGTTCAGCTGCGACAGGTTGGTGTTACCGGTCTTGCTGATCGCGTCACCGTGTACGACCTGCTGGAGGAAGCCGAAGCCGCTCGGCCAGTCGGCGCCCCACTGCATCATCATGAGGCCGATCTTGTTGTCCTCGGTGAACTTCGGGACGCCCGCGTAGTCGCTGAAGTACTTGCCGGCCGGGAACTGCTGGATCTTGACGTTGATCCCGACCTTCTTCAGGGACGCCTGGATGGCCGTGGCCATGTCGACCTCGCCGGCGCGGTCGTTGCGCGCGGTGATGGTGGTCTCGAAGCCGTTCGGCTGTCCGCAGGCGGTCAGCGCGGCCTTGGACTTGGCCTCGTCGCCCTTGTTGTCGGGGGTCTCGTAGGTGTTGAAGTCCACGTGCCCCGGGATGTCGGTCGGCAGGACGGTGCTGGCGATGGCGCCGCGGGTGGGACCGCCGAACGCGGTCTGCACCGACACCTTGTCGATCGCGTACTGGACCGCCTTGCGGCACTCCACGTTGTCGAAGGGCGCCACCTTGGTGTTCATCGCCATGTAGACCAGGCGACCGCCCTCGGCGTTGTCGGTGTTGGGGTCCTTCGAGGTCAGCAGCTCGGTCTGGGTCTGCTGGGCCACACCGTTGCCGACGATGTCGATGTGGGTGTTGCCGGCCTTCAGGTTGGAGTCGATCGTCTCCTGGTTGACCTTCAGCTTGACGACGATCTTCTCCGGGAGCTGCTTGCGCAGCGGGTCCGTGGAGGCGTCCCAGTTGGGGTTGCGGACCAGGACCGCCTGCTTGTCGTGCTCGTAGCTCTCGAACATGTACGAGCCCGAGGAGACGATGTTCTTCACATAGTCCGCGCCGTTGTCCTTGGCCTTCGGCACGGGGGCCGACTGCGGGTTCGCCAGCAGGTAGTCGAACTCGGCGAAGGGCTGCTTCAGCTTGAAGACGATCGTCTGGTCGTCGGGGGTCTCGATGGACTGCAGCCCCGTGTCGGACTTGTCCTTGTACGGGCCCTCGTAGGGGGTCTCGTTGTCCTTGAGGTACTGCGCGAGGTAGTTCGGGCCGTTGGAGTGCACGTCACGGGCGAAGTTGCTCCGCTCGACGGCGTACTTGACGTCCTTGGAGGTGATCTCCGTACCGTCGCTGTACTTCACACCCTTGCGAATCTTGTACGTCCAGGTGGCACCGCCGTCACTGGGGGTGCCGAGGCTCTCGGCGAGGTCCGGGACGACCTTGTTGCCCTCGGCTCCGGCGCCGGGAGCGAAGGTGGTCAGCGGACGGGCGTACAGGCGGCTGAAGTTGAAGACGAAGCCGTAGTAGGTGTTGCCGGGGTCGAAGGAGTCGGGGGTGTCGGACGCCTCGTAGACGAGCGTTCCGCCCTGCTTGTCGGAGGCGTTGACCACGCCCTTGACGGCGGCGTTGGATCCGGCCGACTTGTCGTCGCCGGCGGTCTTGTCACCACCATTGCAGGCGGAGGCGGTGAGGGCGACGGTGATGGCGGCGGCAAGCACCGCGGCTTTTCTCGACCTGCTTCTCATGACGGAGTGATGCCCCCTGATTCGGAGTGGTGGTGGTACGGGCGGTGCCTCGGCCGGATGCCCGGGAGACGGGCGGATCAGCGCGAGCTCTTGGGGTCCAGGGCGTCGCGCAGGCCGTCGCCGAGGAGGTTGAAGGCGAGCACGGTGAGGAAGATCGCCGTGCCCGGGACGACCATGAACATCGGGTCGACCTTGTAGTAGTCCACGGCGGAGCTGAGCATTCCGCCCCACGAGGCCTGCGGTGGCTGGATACCCACGCCGAGGAAGCTCAGAGAGGCCTCGAAGAGGATGTTGGTCGGGATGAGCAGGGTGGCGTAGACGAGGATCGGCGCCACCAGATTGGGCAGCAGCTCCCGGAAGACGATGAAGGGGCCGCGGGCGCCGAGGCTGCGGGCCGCGTCGACGAACTCCCGCTCGCGCAGCGACAGCGTCTGGCCGCGCACGATGCGCCCGATGTAGGGCCAGCCGAAGAAGCCGATCACGAAGATCAGCACGCCGATGTGCAGCGGCAGTCCCTCCAGCCCGAAGGCCCCGCCCTGGAGGGCGGCCGAGATGGAGATCGCGAAGAGCAGCAGCGGGAAGGCGAGGAAGGTGTCCATCATGCGGCTGATCACCGTGTCGGCCCAGCCTCCGTAGTACCCGGCGACGACGCCCAGCACCGAGCCGATCAGCACCGAGAGGAGGGTCGACCCGAAGGCGACCAGCAGGGAGACCCAGGAGCCTTCCAGGATGCGGGTGGCGATGTCGCGGCCGAACTTCGGCTCCACGCCGAGGGGGTGCTCCCAGCTGATACCGCCGAAGGAGCCGATCGGAGTGGCCAGGGAGGGGTCGATGAGGTCCTGGTGCAGCGCGTCCGGGTCCAGGCCGAACACCCACTGGATCGGCTGCGACAGCGCGGCCAGCACCACGAGGAGCAGCACGACCGCGCCGCCGGCCATCGCCACCTTGTCGCGCTTGAGTCTGGTCCACGCGATCCGGCCGAGCGAGCGGCCCTCGATCGCCTTCTGCGGAACGTCGGGGGTGGCCACGGCCGCGGACTCGGCCGCGTTGGTGTCGTGCAGTGGTGCCGTCATCGTGGTGGGGACCCCTCTCGGCCGACGGTGGCCGGCCCATGCCCGCCGCTGTGGCGGCTTGGTTCAATCGGCGTCGCTGGTGGTGCGATTGGCGAGAAAATGTGCCGGAAGTGCACGTGAAGAGCCGGTGTTCGTGAGATGGACCGGCCTTCGGTGGGGGGAGTCTTCAACGCGCTCTCAACCGCCCGCCAGACCCCCCGGGGATGTGATGCGCAACCGTGATCTGGGCTTACACCTTCCGCTATCCGAACCGCCAGGCCTGTTGAGCGGTGAAACACCGCGCGTTCGGCGCGGAACGGACATCAGGCCCAACTGCCCTTTCAGACGTGAATCCTGGGCCTATTCAGCGGATACGCCGAAGGCCGCACCGATGGGACCGGTGCGGCCTTCGAGATGGACGTCTCGATATGCGGAATTCGCGCCAGGAGCCCCCGCGGGTCCGCGCGGACTCCTGGGGGCGGGCCGGGTCAGTACGCCGGGGCCTGGCCCTCGCGGTCGTAGAAGGGCCGGGTCTGCGCCCGCAGCCACATCGCCACGGGGTCGTGCTCGTCGCCCAGCGCGACGGTGCACACCGGGACGCCCTCGGGCACCGCCCCGACCGACTGGCGCATCATTTCCCGTACGGATTCCAGCGCGGGCGCGGAGGCGTCGTACAGGTCGAGCCCGACGGCGAGGTAAGGCGACCCGAGTGCCGGCTGCACCCAGGCGCGGCGCAGCGACCGCACGGCCGGTGTGCGGTGCGCGTGCTGGGTCAGCAGGCCGTAGAACTGGGGCAGTTCGATGCTGGGCTCGGACAGCCGCAGCGGGCCCGCGGGCATCCGGTCCAGGCCGGTCGCGATGCGGCGCAGGTCGGCCCAGGGCACGCCGAGGCCGCCGCCCTGGGCATGCGGGTTGAGCCACAGACCCCAGCGGTCCGGGTAGAGGGCGCGGGCGATGTCCCGCCCCGTGACCACCTCGTAGCCCCGGTTCCAGCCGCTCGCGGCCAGTTCCTGGGGGGAGGTGACGCAGGGGGCGTAGCCGAGCCCCTCGACCTCCATGCCGCCGTACTGGGCGTCCGGGGACCCCGGCTGCCCCTGCCACAGCAGCATCCACAGCCGGCCCTCGGACAGGGCCCGCAGCAGTGACTCGTAGCTCTCGTAGCGCCCGGGAGTCACCTGGCGCATCATGTGCTCGACCTGCCCGGCCGCGGCCGTGCCTGACGCACTCACCCGGTACCCCTCTTCGTCCGCCCGTCGCTCCACGCGTGCCTTACCCGGGCCAGCGCTCATGCGTGCGGCCGGGAGATGTAACCAGCTTAAGCGGCCCTACGCGAGGTAGAAGGGGCGTACGCGCTCACGAATCCAGTCCGTGACCGGGTCCTGGGCCGCGTCCAGGAGGATCAGTTGCACGGGCCACGGCGCCGGAACGCGCGCCAGGGCGCGTCCGAGCGCCTCCATCGGCGCCTCCCGCATCTGTGGCTCCCATCCCGCCAGGCGGACACCGACGAAGAGTTCCGGTGCCCCGCCCTCGACGCTGGCGAGGCAGCGGTGCGCCGCCGCGACCACTCCGGTGGCGCGGAACTCCTCGCCGGCGGCAGCCAGGAAGTCCACCGGGTCCTCCTGCCAGTCGGGCTCGAAGAGCCGTACGCGGCCGCCGGTCGCGGAGCCGTCGAGCGGGCTGCGGCCCGCACGGCAGAGCTCGGCGACGGCGGGCGGGGGCAGCGGGACGCCGACGGCGCCCTCCGGATTGACCGCGATGCCGAGCTGCGGGGGCAGCCCCCGGGCGAACTCGACCGCCGGGGCCACCGCGAAGTCCATGCCGGGGCCGACACAGGCGAGGAACTGGGCCTCGGAGCTGTAGACCGGGACGTACGCCGCCCCGCCGATGTCCATGGTGGGCAGGTCCAGACCGGCCGTGTCGGGGCCGCCGCCGCCCGGCAGGGGCACCCACACCCTGCTGCGCCCGAGCACCTCCAGGATCCGGCCGCCGGCGTCCGGCTGCCCGAGCGCCGCCCCGAGCACCTGCTCCAGCTCATTTTCCGGCCAGCCGCTGCCCTGCATCTGCCCCTGCCCCTGTCTGGTCCCGCACGTGCGGTCCCGCGCGTGTCGCCCCGCAGGGTACCGGCCGCGGGGCGGGCACCGCCGCCGGGGATCCGGGTCGGCCCGGCCCGGCGGTCAGCCGTGGAAGCCGATCCCCGTCACGGCGGCGGCCGAGCGGCGGTCCAGCAGGGTCGCGGAGGCGCAGCCGGCGGGCGGGCGGCCCGCCTCGGCGTCGCGCAGCAGGCGGCCCACGGCGCCGCGGTGGCGGGCGAAGGCGTAGGCGGACACCCCCCGGCCCCGCGCGGCCTGGCCGGAGAGCGCCTCCTCGGGGCTGCTGTCCAGGAGGACGAGGTGCAGCGACCGGCCCCGGCGGCGCGCGGCCGCGGAGAGCAGGGCGCGCACCCAGCTCTGGGTGCCGCAGTCGTGGACGACGACGGAGTCGCCGGAGCGCAGGATCCGGTACAGCCCCCAGTAGTGCGCGGCGCGTACCAGCGGGCGGTACACGGCGTAGGGCAGCCGGGCGGGCATCCGGCGCTCCCAGCGTTCACGGGTGTCCTGGGAGTCGACGGCGCCGCCATCCGGCGCGGCTCGCTTGATCAGCGTGCTCTTGCCGCCGCCGGGCAGCCCGGAGACCACGACGATGTCGCCCTCGGCGAAGCCGAGCCGCCGGGGTCCGCGCAGTGCGGGGCCGCGCAGGTCGCGCACGGGGCCGAGGCCGCCGTCGGCAGCCCTCCCGCGCTCGCGCGCGCCGCGCCGCTGGGCCGGCACCGCTTCGACGGCTCCCGTCGCCGTCACCACTCCGAATCTCCGCACAGTGCTCGCCTTCCCCCCGCGTCGGGCCACCGGGACCCTTCCCACCGAGTGTAAAGAGACGGTAATCCGGCATCCACGGTTCCACTCGGCCCTTCGGAGGGGCGTACGAACTTTCGGACCCCCACCCCCGATCCCGAGCATGCCGTGCAATGATGTGCGCCATCTGGACCAACTGCATACCGGCCGCTTGAATCCGCGCGGGAGAGTCCCGGCAGGCCGCGAGGCCGTGCCGGGCGCCGAAGGAGCAAGAACCTCCCTTGAATCTCTCAGGCCCCGTACCGCGTGGATGAGGCAGATCTGAAAAGCGAGCTGCGCGCCAGCTCCACCCAAGGTGCAAGTCGGGGAGACCGGCGATCGGACGATCGGCGGAACTCTCGGCGAACCTCTCAGGTTCCGATGACAGATGGGGAGGAACGCCCTCGTCATGTCATGTCGATGCCCTGGGACCCGGGAGCCACACCCATGAGCACTGCCCCCCGCCTGACCGCCCTCGATGCGCTGCACCGTTCGCTCGGTGCGACCATGACCGATTTCGCGGGCTGGGACATGCCGCTGCGGTACGCCAGCGAGCGCGACGAGCACAACGCCGTACGCACCAAGGCCGGCCTCTTCGACCTGTCGCACATGGGCGAGATCACGCTGACCGGCCCGGAGGCCGTCAAGGCCCTGGACTACGCGCTGGTCGGCAACATCTCCACCGTCGGTGTCGGCCGTGCCCGCTACACGCACATCTGCCAGGAGGACGGCGGGATCGTCGACGACCTGATCGTCTACCGCCTCGGCGAGACCGAGTACATGGTCGTCGCCAACGCCTCCAACGCCCAGGTCGTCCTCGACGCCCTGACCGAGCGTGCCGCCGGCTTCGACACCGAGGTCCGCGACGACCGCGACGCGTACGCGCTGATCGCCGTGCAGGGTCCGGAGTCCCCCGGCATCCTGGCGTCGCTCACCGACGCCGACCTCGACGGCCTGAAGTACTACGCGGGCCTGCCGGGCACCGTCGCGGGCGTGCCCGCGCTGATCGCACGCACCGGCTACACCGGCGAGGACGGCTTCGAGCTGTTCGTCGCCCCCGAGCACGCCGTGGAGCTGTGGCAGGCGCTGACCAAGGCCGGCGAGGGCGTCGGCCTGGTTCCGGCCGGCCTGTCCTGCCGCGACACCCTGCGCCTGGAGGCGGGCATGCCGCTGTACGGGCACGAGCTGACCACCTCCCTGACCCCGTTCGACGCGGGTCTGGGCCGGGTCGTGAAGTTCGAGAAGGAGGGGGACTTCGTCGGCCGCGCCGCCCTGGAGGCCGCCGCCGAGAAGGCCGCCGACCAGGCCCCGCGCAAGCTGGTCGGCCTGATCGCCGAGGGCCGCCGCGTCCCGCGCGCCGGCTTCCCCGTCGTCGCCGACGGCAAGGTCATCGGCGAGGTCACCTCGGGCGCCCCGTCCCCGACGCTGGGCAAGCCGATCGCGATGGCGTACGTGGACGCGGAGCACGCCGCGCCCGGCACCTCCGGCGTCGGCGTCGACATTCGCGGTACGCATGAGCCGTACGAGGTCGTCGCGCTGCCGTTCTACAAGCGGCAGAAGTAGCCCTCCGCGCACGACGTCCGCCGTCCGGGCAGCCGTACGGCGTCGTCTCAGTACCCAAGACCGCAGTTCGTATCCACTCCCCCGCATCCAGGAGAATCAGGCCATGAGCAACCCCGAGAAGCTGCGTTACACCAAGGAGCACGAGTGGCTGTCGGACGTCGTGGACGGCGTCGCGACGGTCGGTATCACGGAGTTCGCGGCCAACGCGCTCGGTGACGTCGTCTACGCCCAGCTCCCCGAGGTCGGCGACACCGTGACCGAGGGCGAGACCTGCGGCGAGCTGGAGTCGACCAAGTCGGTCAGCGACCTGTACTCCCCGGTCTCCGGCGAGATCGTCGAGGCCAACCAGGACGTCGTCGACGACCCGGCGCTCGTGAACACCGCCCCGTTCGAGGGCGGCTGGCTGTTCAAGGTCCGCCTCTCCGAGGAGCCCAAGGACGCGCTCTCCTTCGAGGAGTACACCAAGCTCACCGCCGGTAACTGACCCCAGGGGATCCTGATGTCCGTACTGAACACCCCTCTCCACGAGCTCGACCCCGACGTCGCCGCAGCCGTCGACGCGGAGCTCGTGCGCCAGCAGTCCACCCTGGAGATGATCGCGTCGGAGAACTTCGCTCCGGTCGCCGTCATGGAGGCCCAGGGCTCGGTCCTCACCAACAAGTACGCCGAGGGCTACCCGGGCCGCCGCTACTACGGCGGCTGCGAGCACGTCGACGTGGTCGAGCAGATCGCGATCGACCGCATCAAGGCGCTGTTCGGCGCCGAGGCCGCGAACGTCCAGCCGCACTCCGGTGCGCAGGCGAACGCCGCCGCGATGTTCGCGCTGCTCAAGCCGGGCGACACGATCATGGGCCTGAACCTGGCCCACGGCGGTCACCTGACCCACGGCATGAAGATCAACTTCTCCGGCAAGCTCTACAACGTGGTCCCCTACCACGTGGACGAGTCCGGCCAGGTGGACATGGCCGAGGTCGAGCGCCTCGCCAAGGAGTCCAAGCCGCAGCTGATCGTCGCCGGCTGGTCCGCCTACCCGCGCCAGCTGGACTTCGCCGCCTTCCGCCGCATCGCGGACGAGGTCGGCGCCTACCTGATGGTCGACATGGCGCACTTCGCCGGTCTGGTCGCCGCGGGCCTGCACCCGAACCCGGTGCCGCACGCCCACGTCGTCACCACCACCACGCACAAGACCCTCGGCGGTCCGCGCGGCGGTGTCATCCTGTCGACGCAGGAACTGGCCAAGAAGATCAACTCTGCGGTCTTCCCCGGCCAGCAGGGCGGTCCGCTGGAGCACGTGATCGCGGCCAAGGCCGTCTCCTTCAAGGTCGCGGGCTCGCCCGAGTTCAAGGAGCGCCAGGAGCGCACCCTGGAAGGCGCGAAGATCCTCGCCGCCCGCCTGGTCCAGGACGACGTCAAGGCCGTGGGCGTGGACGTCCTCACCGGCGGCACCGACGTGCACCTGGTCCTGGTCGACCTGCGCAACTCCGAGCTGGACGGCCAGCAGGCGGAGGACCGCCTGCACGAGGTCGGCATCACGGTCAACCGCAACGCCATCCCGAACGACCCGCGGCCGCCGATGGTGACCTCGGGTCTGCGGATCGGCACGCCGGCCCTCGCCACCCGCGGTTTCGACGCCGAGGCCTTCACCGAGGTCGCCGAGATCATCGCGCAGGCGCTGAAGCCGACGTACGACGCCGAGGGCCTCAAGGCGCGCGTCTCGGCGCTCGCCGCGAAGTTCCCGCTGTACCCGTCGCTCTAGCGGCGGCGCGAAAGGGCCCGGCCTCGTCGTCTGCGCACGGGCCGGGCCCTTCCCGTACCCGCCGGCGTCCACCCCGGCGCGTCCGGCACCCGCCCCGGGCGGGCGGACACCCCTGCCGCCCGGCGCCGGGGCCGGTCTCCGGCAGCCGGCGGGGCCCGGCGCCGCGTCGCCGCGGCGCGAGTGGACACCTTCCCGACCTGTCCACGTAATCCTTCCCACCTCGTCCGGCAGCCAGGACGTTCACCGCACCGCGTTAAGCTCGTCTGTCGGACAAAATCTGAACAATCCGCCTCTCCTGCCCCCTCCCACCCCACGAGCAGACAAGGGAGTCCGCCACCGTGGCCATCTCCGTCTTCGACCTCTTCTCCATCGGCATCGGTCCCTCCTCCTCCCACACGGTCGGTCCGATGCGCGCCGCGCGCATGTTCGTGACGCGACTGAAGAAGGACGGCGTGCTCGCCCAGACGGCCTCCGTGCGGGCAGAGCTCTTCGGCTCCCTCGGCGCGACCGGCCACGGCCACGGCACGCCCAAGGCCGTGCTGCTCGGTCTGGAAGGCCACTCCCCCCGCACCGTGGACGTGGAGACGGCGGACGACGAGGTGGAGCGCATCCGCAGGAGCGGCCGCCTGCGGCTGCTCGGGGCGGAGATAGGCGACGTCCACGAGATCGCCTTCGACGAGCCGAACCAGCTGATCCTGCATCGCCGGCGGTCCCTGCCGTACCACGCGAACGGCATGACGCTCTTCGCGTACGACGAGGCCGGCACCCCTCTGCTGGAGAAGACCTACTACTCGGTCGGCGGCGGTTTCGTCGTCGACGAGGACGCGGTGGGCGAGGACCGGATCAAGCTCGACGACACGGTGCTGAAGTACCCCTTCCGCTCCGGTGACGAGATGCTGCGGCTGGCCGACGAGACCGGCCTGTCGATCTCCTCCCTGATGTTGGAGAACGAGAAGGCCTGGCGTACGGAGGAGGAGATCCGCGAGGGCCTCCTGGAGATCTGGCGCGTCATGCAGTCCTGCGTCTCGCGCGGCATGTCCCGCGAGGGCATCCTCCCGGGCGGCCTGCGGGTCAAGCGCCGCGCCGCCTCCACGGCGCGCCAGCTGCGCACCGAGGGCGACCCGATGATGCACCGCAGCGAGTGGACGACGATCTACGCGATGGCGGTCAACGAGGAGAACGCGGCGGGCGGCCGGGTCGTGACGGCCCCGACGAACGGCGCCGCGGGCGTCCTGCCGGCCGTGCTGCACTACTACATGAACTTCGTGCCGGGCGCGGACGAGGACGGCGTGGTCCGCTTCCTGCTCGCCGCGGGCGCGATCGGCATGCTGTTCAAGGAGAACGCGTCGATCTCCGGCGCCGAGGTCGGCTGCCAGGGTGAGGTGGGATCGGCCTGCTCGATGGCGGCCGGCGCCCTCGCCGAGGTGCTGGGCGGCACGCCGGAGCAGGTCGAGAACGCCGCCGAGATCGGCATGGAGCACAACCTGGGCCTGACCTGCGACCCGGTCGGCGGACTGGTCCAGATCCCCTGCATCGAGCGCAACGGCATGGCCGCGGTCAAGGCCGTCACCGCCGCCAAGATGGCGATGCGCGGCGACGGCTCGCACAAGGTCTCCCTCGACAAGGTCATCAAGACCATGAAGGAGACCGGCGCCGACATGAAGGTCAAGTACAAGGAGACCGCCCGCGGCGGCCTCGCGGTCAACGTCATCGAGTGCTGATGCCCTCCTGGTGACCGCAGGGGCCCGGCGCGGGTTGCGCCGAGCCCCTGCGGCGTCCGGTACACCGCCCACCCGGTGGAACCGGAGGAGCCCGGAGCGGCGTCCCAGGTGGTGCCATCAGTCCCCGTCTCTTGAGAATCGGGGGGACAACATGATCCACACACGTCTCCGGCGGTTCGTGGCTCTGGCCTCCGGCGCGCTGCTCGCCGCCGGACTGGCGTTCGCCTCGCCCGCCTCCGCCTCCTCACTCGCCTCCACCGAGGTCCCGACCCCGCTCGTCGTGAACGCCCGCTGGGGCGGGCACTCCGGATACGACCGGATCGTCGTCGACCTGGAGGGGTACACGCCCACGGTGACCGTCACGCCCGTCGCACAGCTGAGGTACGACGGCTCCGGCAAGCCCGTGCCCCTGGCCGGGACGTACTTCCTGGAGATCAGGCTCAACCCCGCCGCCGCGCACGACGACGCGGGCGAGAGCGTGTACCACGGCCCGAAGCTTCAGAGGATCTACCTCACCAAGCTCAAGGGGCTCGCCATGACGGGCGACTACGAGGGGTACGTGACCTTCGGCGCCGCCTTCGACACCCTTCCGTACTACCGCGCCTACAGCCTGCACTCGCCCGAGCGGTTCGTGGTGGACATCGCGCACTGAACCAGCCGCGGACGGCCCGGCCCGGGGCCTTCACGCCCCGGGCCCGGACTCATCGGTGCTCGGGATTGGGGAAGTCGAAGCGGCAGCCGGCGTCCCACAGGGAGCGCTGGTTGCCGTGCGCCGGGATGCCGCCGGAGCGCTTGAGCAGCGCCGCCAGGTGCATGAGGTTCCAGGACATGAAGGCGGTGTTGCGGTTGGTGAAGTCGTTCTCGGGGCCGCCCGAGCCGGGGTCCAGGTAGGACGGGCCCGGGCCGGCCTCGCCGATCCAGCCCGCGTCGGCCTGCGGCGGGATCGCGTAGCCGAGGTGCTGGAGGCTGTAGAGGACGTTCATGGCGCAGTGTTTGACGCCGTCCTCGTTCCCGGTGATCAGTGCTCCGCCGACCCGGCCGTAGTAGGCGTACTGGCCGTGCTCGTTCAGCAGCGAGGAGCAGGCGTAGAGCCGCTCGATCACCTTCTTCATCACGGAGCTGTTGTCGCCGAGCCAGATGGGCCCGCACAGGACCAGGATGTCGGCGTCCATGATCTGGCTGTAGAGGACCGGCCACTGGTCGCTCTCCCAGCCGTGCTCGGTCATGTCCGGCCAGACGCCCGTCGCGATGTCATGGTCGACGGCACGGATGAGGGAGGTGCGGGCGCCCGCGGACTCCATCACCGCTCGGCTCTTGTCGATCAGGCCCTCGGTGTTGCTGGTCTCGGGCGAGCGCTTGAGCGTGCAGTTGACGTAGACGGCGGTGAGGTCGGCGTAGTGCGGGCGGTTCGCGGTGTTCTCGTCGGCAGTCACGCACCCAGCCTGCGCAGCGTGCCGGGCGCCCGCCACCGGGCCTGGCCCGTACGGGGAGGGCGGTGCGGAGGTGGTCGCGCTGCCCGGACCGCGGCGAACCTAGGATGGCGGCATGTCCCTGCCGCACGCCATCCTCACCGCCCTGCTCGAGAAGCCCTCGTCCGGGCTGGAGCTGACCCGGCGGTTCGACAAGTCGATCGGGTACTTCTGGTCGGCGACGCACCAGCAGATCTACCGCGAGCTCGGGCGGCTGGAGGAGGCCGGGCTGATCCGCGCGCTGCCGAGCGAGGCGCCCGTGCGGGGTCAGAAGAAGGAGTACGAGGTGCTGCCCGCGGGCGGCACGGAGCTCGCCCGGTGGGTGGCGGAGAGCCAGGACCCGAAGCCGATGCGCGATCCGCTGCTGCTGCGGATCCGGGCGGCCGGCGTGGTGGGGCCACAGGGCCTCGGCCCCGAGCTGCGGCGTCATCTGGACCTGCACCGGCGCCAGCTGGCGCAGTACGAGGCCATCGAGGAGAAGGACTTCCCGCCGGGGCGCGACGCCGTGGCGGACCGGCTGCGCCGGCTCGTGCTGCACGGCGGGATCGCCCTGGAGACGTTCTGGCTGACCTGGCTGGAGGAGGCCCTCGCCGAGGTCGGCGACATGGAGGACCCGCCCGGACCGTCCGTCTGACGCGTACTCCCGCCCGGGCCCCGGGGGCCGGGCGGGAGGCCGGGGACTACTTGTTCAGGGAGGCCCAGAACTCGTCGAAGCTCAGCAGCTTGTCGCCGTTGGCGTCCTTGGCCGCGACGACGGAGTCCGCGACGGCCGGGGTCACGTGGACGTCGCCCATCGCGCGCATCGCGGCGCTGTACTCGTCGGCCGTGACGAAGCCGTCACCGTTCACGTCGAACCTGTCGAACGTAGCCCGTGCGCTCTCGATGTCCGCCACTGGGTCCACCCCTTCTTGGTGCTTGCTGACCGGCCCAGGGTAGCGCCACCCCTGTCGGGCGGACGCCCCGGGGCCGGGCCCTCCGCTCCCCGGCCGCACCGGCGGCGGCCGGGGATCCCGCCTACCGGAAGATGCCGGTGTGGCCGAGCGAGTAGCGGCCGGGCTGCGGGTAGACGGCGAGTCCGTGGGGGCCACCGCCCACCGGGATCCGGGCGAGCTGCTTGCCCGTCACGGTGTCGATCGCGTACACCTCGGAGTCGTAGCGCCCGGACAGCCACAGCACCTTGCCGTCGGCGGAGACGCCTCCCATGTCGGGGCTGCCGCCGTCCGGCAGCGTCCACTTCTTGGTGAGCTTCTTCTGCGGGAAGTTGTAGACGGAGATGGTGCCCTCGCCGCGGTTGGAGACGTACATCTCCTTGGAGTCGCGGCTCACGTAGAGCCCGTGGCAGCCTTCGCCGGTGGGCAGCAGCTTGGGCGTCTCGAACGTGTCGCCGCTGAGCACCCACATGCCGTGCGCCATCATGTCGGCCACGTAGAAGGTCTTGCCGTCCGGGGAGACCTTGACGTCCTGGGGCATCGCGCCCTCGAACGGCAGCTTCTGCTGGCCGACGACCTCCATCCGCTCGGTGTCGACCTTGAGGAGTTCGCCGGAGAACTCGCAGCTGACGATGAAGTAGCGGCCGTCGGCGGAGAAGTCGGCGTGGTTGACTCCGTAACAGGTCACCGGGACGGTCTTCACGCGGTCCATGGTGTGCGGGTCGCGAAAGACGAGCTCCTGGTCCATCGAAGCCATGACGACCGCGTACTTGCCGTTGGGCGTGAAGTACAGGTTGTACGGGTCGTGCACCTCGACGGGCTTGCCGGCCTCGCCGGTCGCAGGGTTGATCGGCGTGAGCGTGTGGCCCCGGTTGTTGTTGACCCACAGGGTCTTCAGGTCCCAGGAGGGGACGACGTGCTGGGGCTGGACCCCGACCGGGATGGTGTCGATGACCTGGTAGGTCTCCGGGTCGATGACGGACACCGTGTTGGAGTTGGTGTTCGGCACGTAGACGCGGGACGGGAAGTCCTTGACGACCGGGGAGAGTTTGCCCGGCCGGTCCGCCGCGTAGACGTCGTTCGGATCCAGCAGGGGCGGCATTCCGGGCAGCCCGGGCGGGGCGGCCGGTACGGCCTTGGCGGGTGCGGCCGGGCCCTTGGTGCCGAGCGCCTCGGCGGGCCCCTTTCCGGCCGACCCGCAGCCGGCCAGGGCGGCGAGGACCAGAGCGGCCAGCAGCACGCCGGTATTCCGGGGAAGGCGGTTGGTCTTCATGGCGTCAGCAGCTCCGTGGTGGTCACCGCGCGCAGCTTGCGGCGCGCGAGTTCTTCGAGGAGGGAAGGCAACGCGTCGACCGTGTCCGCGTAGCCGAAGTGCAGGCTCACCACGGATCCGGGCAGGATCGTCCCGGTGACGTTGCGGGTGACGGCCGCGGCGCCGGGCGAGGTGAAGTCGAGGGAGTCGACGTCGTACGAGAGGACGTGCGGGTAGCCGGCCCGCTGGGCCAGCTTCTGGACCAGGGGGGTCGCGTACTGCGTCCCGGAGGGACGGAACCAGGTGCCGATGGAGCCGGTGAGCCGCTTGAGGCGCTGGGCGCAGTCGGTGATCTCGGCGTAGGCCTCCGCCTCGGTCATGTCGTTGATCGCGAGATGGCGCTGGGTGTGGTTGCCGAGTTCGTGACCGCCGTCGAGGATCCGGCGGGCCATGCCGGGGTGGGCGTCGAGCCAGGAGCCGATCGCCAGGACGGTGACGCGCGCTCCCCCTTTCTCCGCCTCGTCCAGCGCCGCGCGCGCGAGGGCGGGCTCCCCGTTGCCGTGGAAGGTGAGGGCGACCCGGGCGCGGTCGCGCGGACCGTGGCCGATCTCCACGGGCTGCCCCGCGAACCGGCGCGGGACGGCGGGGGCCGGCGCCCGGGCGGGCTTGGCCGGGCGGGACGGGGCGGGGGGTGGCGAGGAGGGCCCGGCGGCCGGGCGGCCCGGGCCGCAGCCGGCGGCCAGGCCGGCGGTCGCGGCGCCGGCCGCGCCGAGACCGGCTGCCCGCAGAGCGGCACGCAGGGCCGCGCGGCGGCCTGGTTGTGAGAGCACCTGCCCATTTAAGGGGCGGATAGCCCGGAAGGTAATGATTGACCCATTTTGCGGCGTTCACGGATGAGGCGGAGCGAGCCCCCCATCCGCCACGTGATCAACGATTTACTCAGAGCAGTCGATAGTTATTCATCGAATGCGAGGTGAGTGGCCCACCTCACCTAGGATTTAGAGAGAAACTCTTGCGATTTGCACACTTATGTCCAAGTAGGGACTTTTGGCGTTCGAGCCCTCGTCTGTCATAGTCGGAGCCACGACTTCCCCTTGACCCGAGCGAAGTCACCACGCCGAGGATCACACCCCCTTCGATCCTCGGCGCACCCATGAAGCCCCCACAGCGCCCACACGGCGAGCCGGGGGCTTCAGGCATTCTGGCGATCGGCCACCCGCATCTCGAACCAGGTGATCTTCCCGCGGGGCAACAGGTCGGCACCCCAGCGGTCGGACAGCTTGTCGACGAGGAAGAGACCGCGGCCGGAAGTGTCCAGTTCGTGCACCGGCATCAGACAGGGCAGTCCGCGCGAGGGGTCGCGCACCTCCACCCGGACCCAGCCGCGTCGGCGCAGCATGCGTAAGCCGAAGGAGCGGGCGCCGGTGTGGCGGACCGCGTTGCCGACGAGTTCCGAGACCAGCAGGACGGCGTGCTCGGAGATCTGCGGCGAGAGGCCCCAGAGGCGGATCACCACGCACTGGGTGAGCCGACGCGCGGTTCCGGCCGACTCCGGCAGGGACGGCAGCGTCACTTCCGCCTCGGCCGGGTTCCCGTACAGCTCCAACGCCTTGAGGCCCTGTTCCTCCTCGGCGGCCGTAGTGAGCCGTACCGCCGAAGCACCACCGCGTTGCCGCGGCTGTTCCACACCCTCCAGGCCCGCCATGCACCCATCATGGAGGGCCGCCCCGCCCCTCCGGGCCGTTCCACAGGAAAACACCCCCCGGATTCAACAAATCCAAGGGGGTGCCCCGTCCTGCGCGCGAGGCGGCAGGACGACCCGAAACCGGGCCCTGACCTGGTGTGACGCACCACGTGAAAATGATCACGGCGAGTTGATCGGCCATTCTCCTTAAGGTTGCCTTAAGGCCTGGCTAATCCACCCCCAGGGAGGACCGCCCGCCCGGCCGGCTCAGACGAACTTCGCCTTGCCCGGGCCCTCTTCGACGAAGCTGCGCATGCCGCGCTCACGGTCCTCGGTGGCGAACAGGCCCGCGAACCAGTTGCGTTCGATGGTGAGCCCGGTGTCGATGTCGGCCTCCAGGCCCGCGTCCACACACTCCTTCGCGGCGCGCAGCGCCATCGCGGGCCCCTGCGCGAGCTTCGACGCCCAGGCGTGCGCCTGCGCGTAGACCTCGCCGGCGGGCACCACCCGGTCGACCAGGCCCAGCGTGAACGCCTCGTCGGCCTTGACCATGCGGCCGGTGAAGATCAGGTCCTTGGCCCGGGAGGGGCCGACCAGCCGGGACAGCCGCTGGGTGCCGCCCGCGCCCGGGATCAGGCCGAGCAGGATCTCGGGCTGGCCGAGCTTGGCGTTGTCGGCGGCGATCCGGTAGTCGGCACACAGCGCGAGTTCGCAACCGCCGCCCAGCGCATAGCCGGTGATCGCCGCGACGACGGGCTTGGGGATGCGGGCGACGGCGGTGAAGGCGTCCTGGAGGGCGCGGGACCGGACGACCATCGCCGCGTGGTCCATCGTCTGCATCTCCTTGATGTCCGCGCCCGCCGCGAACACCTTCTCGCCGCCGTAGAGGACGACCGCACGGACGTCGGCCCGGTCGGCCGCCTCCACCGCGAGCTCGCGCAGCCGGTCCTGGGTGGCGATGTCCAGGGCGTTCATGGGCGGCCGGTCCAGGCGGATGGTGCCGACGCCTTCGGAGACTTCGAGAGAGATGGTCATACGGGTCAGGTTAGCGCCGGTTAACGTGAAGTGGCCCGGTGCCGTGGGTCACAGCACCGGGCCACCCGGATCACGTGCGCGTCGTGCGCGGGACCGCTATGCGATCCACTCCGCCCACGGCATGTTCCAGCCGTTGAGGCCGTTGTCCGGGGCGATCTGCTTGTCCTTGGAGTTCTTCACGACGACCACGTCGCCGATCAGCGACTCGTTGAAGAACCAGGCAGCGGGCTGCTTGGAGTCACCCGCACCGCGGACGTCCTTGAGCCCGACGCAGCCGTGGCTGACGTTCGCCGAGCCGAAGGTGCTGGAGGGGGCCCAGTAGTTGCCGTGCACGAAGGTGCCCGACTGCGACAGGCGCATGGCGTGCGGGACGTCGGAGATGTCGTACTCGCCGCCGAAGCCGACGGTCGCGCCGTTCATCCGCGTGACCTTGTACTTCTCGCTGATGACCATCTGGCCGTTGTAGGTCGTGGTCGACGGGGCCCCCGCGGTGATCGGGAGGTCCTTGAGGACCTGGCCGTCACGGACGACCTGCATCGTGTGGGCGGCCGCGTCGACCGTCGAGATCTGGGAGCGGCCGATGGTGAAGGTGACCGTACGGGTCTGCTTGCCGTAGACCCCCGGGCGGCCCTCGACGCCGTCGAGGGCGAGCTTGACGGTGACCTTGGTGCCCGCGGCCCAGTAGTTCTCGGGGCGGAAGTCGAGGCGGTCGTTGCCGAACCAGTGGCCCTCGATCGGCACGGCCGGTTCGGCCGTCACGGTGATGGCCTTCTCGACGGCCTCGGGGTTGGTGATGCCACGGGTGAAGTTGATCGAGACGGGCATGCCCACGCCGACGGTCGAGCCGTCCTCGGGCGTGTAGTGGCCCACGAAGGTGTTGGTCGGGGTGAGGGTCGTGAAGGTGGTGTCCTTGGCGGACTCCCGGCCGGCCTCGTCCTTGGCGACCGCGTGCACCTTGTACTCGGTGGCCGAGGCCAGGTGGCGGACCGGTTCCCAGCTCGCGCCGTCGTCGGAGAGCTTGCCCTCGACCGCGTTGCCCTTGGTGTCGGCGACGGTCACGGTGCTGAGTTTGCCACCGGTGCTCGTTATCTTCAGGACGCCGCTGGTGGCGACCTCCTTGGCCCCGTCGTCGGGCTTGACGCTGACGACAGCCGTCGAAGCCTCGGTACCGGTCCGGCCCCCACCCCCGGCGTTGTCGCTGCCGCTGCCGTTGCCCTTTCCGCCTCCACCGCCGCAGGCGGTGGTGAACAGCAGGGCCGCTCCCAGCAGAAGGGCCGGCAGGCCCGCCCGGGCGCGGCCGCGTATCGGCTGCAGGTTCACTCGTGCTCTCCCCATGTCCCCCGCGCACGGACGGTCGCGCGCATGCCGAAAGGAAATCACACGGGAGGATTACGTTGAGCCACGGTCGTGTCACCGTTCCGTCCCAAGTGCCCTGAGCCCGCCGGTACGGCTTGCGGATCAGTCCTCGGTACCCGGTTTGGTGCCCCACACGTAGACGGCGTCGCCCTCGGTCAGCAGGTCCCACAGGCGTGCCGCGTCCGGTTCGGTGAGGTTGACGCAGCCGGCCGAACCGCCGGTGGTGTAGAGGGAGCCGGGTGAACCGTGCAGGGCCTGGCCCCCGTCGAAGAACTGGGCGTGCGGCATGGGGGTGCCGTAGAGCGTGGAGACGTGGTTCTTGTTGCGCCAGTACACCTCGTGCCAGCCGGTACGGGTCTCCTGGTAGTCCCGCCCGGTCCGGATGGGCACGGGCGGGAAGACGATCCTGGCCCCCCTCTGCACCCACAGCAGTTGGCGGTCCAGGTCCACGCAGGTGACGCGGTGTTCGCGTTCGGGGCAGTCGCCCGCGGCGTTGGGGTCGGGGCGGGCCGTCACGACGAGCATCGTGCGATAGGTGGCGACTCCCGGGTAGCCGTCGGCGGGGCTGACGCCGTTCGTGCGCTGGAAGGCGCGGACGGCGTAGCAGTCCGCGGTGGACTGCACTCCGTCGACCGGCCGGCCCAGGTGGTCCTCCAGCTCCCGCTGGTAGGGGCCGGTGCCCGCGGTGCACGCGCTCTCCGGTTCCGCCGCGGCGGCCGCCGGGACCGCGAGCGGCCCCGACAGTGCGAGCAGGGTGCCGAGCAGGGCCATCCGCGCTATCGGGCCGCTCCTGTGACGTACGGCCATCCGGGCCTCCTCCGGTCTGTGAACGCGACGGTCACGGACCAGCCAACCCGGGAGGCCGGGGTACGGCGCGCGCTGCTGCGCCGCCGGGGTGAGGAGGTCACTCCGGCGGCGCACCGGAGCGCGCGGTCCGGGCCCGGCGGCCGTCGTCCGCGCCCACGGTGGGGATCTGCTCGGCACGCTTGTTGTAGACGGTCAGGACGATCCGGCGGCCGGATGCGCCGTCCAGCCGCCAGGGGCCGGCCACCGGGTTTCCCGGCATCACGTAGCCCTCGGGGACGTCCTTCTCCACCAGGAAGTACGACCCGTCGGCGAGCCCCTCGAAGTCGCACGTGCCGTCGGCGTCGGTGGCGCAGCCGGCCCTCGGGCGCAGGTCGGCGTCGAGGCCCGCGGTCTGCAGGCCGGAGGTGCCGTTGGTCTCCTTCCAGATCTCGAACACCGCGCCGTGCAGCGGCGCACCGGTCTTCCCGTCCCGCTTGCGGACCTGGATCCCGCCGCTATAGACAGCGTCCCGGCTGCGGTTGGGAACGGTGACGACGAGCCCCTCCCGGGCGGCGGCCTCGCGCAGGTCGAAGCCGGCGAACGGCTCGTCGGGCCGCTGGTAGCCGGTGGGGACCGCGACCTGCACCGCGTAGTACGTCTCGCCCGTCGCCAGCTCCACCGTGCACAGGCCCGTCGCGCCGGTCGCACAGCCGACGGCCTGCCGTTCGTCGCCGGCCGGGCCGGTGCTCTGGAGCCCGGCCCGGTCATTGGTCTCGCGCCACAGCTCGAACCGGGCCCCCGGCAGGGGTGTTCCGGTGTCCGCGTCCGTGCTGCGCAGCACCACCCGGGCGGCGCCGGGTGATGGTGCCGCCGGCGGAGCGGCAAGGGCCGGGCCCGCCGCGGCGAACACCACCGCGGTGGCGAGACCGATGGGCCGTACCGCCGTCGTCCTGGCTTTCATGTCGCTCCGTCCGTCGTACCGGGCCGGGGAGTCAGTCCCGGGGACCCTTCGCGTCCTTCGGGTGCTCGCCCTTGCCGTGCTCGCCCTTGCCGTGCTCGCCCTTGCCGTGCTCGCCCTTGCCCTTGCCGTGGCTGTCGCGCTCGTTCCGGAGCGTGACCACGAGCCGCCGGTCCGGGGTGCCGCCGTCCAGCCGCAGCGGCCCGGTCACCCGGTCGGCGGGCAGCACGTAGCCCTCGGGCACGGCCGTCTCGACGAGGTAGTACCAGCCCTCGGGCAGCGGGCCGAAGTCGCAGACCCCGCCGCGGTCCGTGGCGCAGCCGTCCGCGGCCCGGCGGTCGGCGTTGATGCCGCGGGTCTGCAGGCCGGTGGTGCCGTTGGTCTCCTGCCACACCTCGAAGACCGCGCCGCGCAGCGGCCGCCCGGTCTTGGCGTCCTTCTTCAGGACCCGGATGGAGCCCTCGTACCGCTCGCTCCGGGTGTTGGGGACGGCGACGACGATCCCGTCGGCCACGTCGCCCTGGGTCAGGTCGAAGGCCGTGACCGGGTCCTGCGGCGGTTCGTATCCGGCCGGGACCGCGGTCTCCCGCCAGTAGTACGTCCGGCCGACCGGCAGCTCCACGGTGCAGGTGCCCTGGGCGTCGGTGACGCAGGCGCCGTCGAGCCGGGTGTCACCGCCCGGGGTGACGGGCTGGAGCCCGGCGGTGCCGTTGCTCTCCCGCCACAGTTCGAACCGCGCTCCGGCCAGCGGCAGGCCCGTCTCCCGGTCCGTCTTGCGCAGCACCACCCGGGCGCCGTCCGGCGGCTCGGGGGTGCGCCGGTTGTCCGCCTCGTGGCGGACGCCGGCCTGCGCGTTCTCGGCGGTCAGCGTCAGCTCGTGGACCGGCTGGTCCGGCAGCTCGTAGCCGGGGGGCGCCTGGGTCTCGCGCCAGTAGTAGGTGCCGAGCCCGGTGGTCTGCTCGCACAGGCCGTCGGCCGGCGTGGTGCACCCGGCGACCAGGGTGTCGGCGCCCGGGCCGGTGGTCTGCAGGCCCGCGGTGCCGTTGCTCTCCCGCCACAGTTCGAACCGCGCTCCCGCGAGCGCCGCGCCCGTCGCTCCGTCCCGCTTGAGGACGGAGACCGCACCGGTCACCGGGACGGGGCCGCCGCAGTCGGGCAGGTTCCCGTTGAAGGGGTAGGCGTGGAACTCCTGGCCGCCGCCCCCGGCGGTGTCGCTGCCGTGGGTGACGGAGCCGGTGGTGAAGAAGCGGCCGTTGATGCCGGGCAGGGTGATCGTGGTCTCGGAGCTCTGCTGCCCCATCAGGAAGCTGCCCTGGAACTGGCCGCCGCCGGTCAGGTTCACGGTGGTGGCGTCCGGGAAGTTCCACAGCAGCCGGTCGCGGTAGGCGTTGAGCGGATCCGTGTCCGCGATGCCGCCGCTGTAGGTGTTGATCGTGCGGGTGGCGCCCAGCACGTTCACCAGGACGGTGGCCGTCGCCGGGATGCGGGCGAACCGGATGCCCTGCTGGCCGCCCCCGTTGCCGACGAGGTTCGCGTCGACGTTGAAGACCTGGAGCGCCGAGGTGCCGTCGCCGGTGAACAGGGTCTCGAAGCCGCTGTTGACGACGGTGCCGGTGGCCGGGCGGGGCCGCCCGTCGATCCGGGCGTAGCACTGGCTGGCGGCGCTGAGCCGGTCGCGCAGTCCGGCGTACGGGGTGACCGCGGCCGGGTCGGGGGCCAGGCGACCGGTCACCACGCCGGTGAGCGCGCCTGCGTGGCGGACCACACCGCCGTCGGCGAGGAGGCGTTCGCCCTCGGCGACGGTGACGTCCCCGCCGGTGGTGAGGAAGTCGGCACCGTCGGGCGGCGGCACGAGCGATCCGGCGCCGACGATCCCGACGTTGTAGCGGCTGTCGCCGCCCGCCAGCTTGTCCTGGTCGAAGTCGCCGAGGACGACGAGGCGGCCCTCGGCCTCGGAGGCCCTCCCCCGGACCCGGAAGTCGCCGCCGGCGAAGATGTTGATGCCGTTGTCCCGGCCGCGCAGGACGCCGTCGCTGTTGACCGGTGGGTACGGGACCGGGCAGTTGCCCGGGACGCACGGACCGAGCCCGCCGGGCAACGGCGCCCGGGCCGCCACCGGCCGGTCGGCGCCGGCCGCGGGGGCGCCGGCCGCGGGGGTCGCGGCGGCCAGCACGGCGCCGATCGCGAGCCCGAGGGTCCACTTCCTTGCTTGCATGACGCTCCGTCCGTTCCCTGCTGCCCTGATCTGCCCTGACAGGCTGGGGGCAGGGATCGGCGGCAGGCGGCGCGGACACTCTGCGCTACGGCATTTTGATCACACGAGTCACTCTTGCGGGGAGGCCGTGCGCCGTTCAGCCGACCGCGGAGCCGGCCACCCAGTCCGCCCAGGACATGTTCCAACCGCCCAGTCCGTTGTCGGCGGCGACCGTCTTGTCCTGCGAGTTGACGACCTCCACCACATCCCCGATCAGGGTCCGGTCGAAGAACCAGCCCGCCGGGGTGTCGGAGCCGCCGCCCTTGTCGTCGCGCAGTCCCACGCAGCCGTGGCTGACGTTGGTGGTGCCGAAGGTGTCGGGACTTGACCAGTAGTTCCCGTGGAGGAAGGTCCCGGAGCTGGTCAGCCGCATGGCGTGGGGGACGTCGGGGATGTCGTACTCGCCGCCGAACCCGACGGTCTGGCCGTTCATCCGGGTGACGTCGAAGAGCTCCATCACCACCATCTTCCCGTTGTAGGTGGTGGTCTTGGGCGCTCCGGCGCTGATCGGCACGGTCGACAACAGCTCCCCGTCCCGGCGCACCTCCATGGTGTGGGCGGCCGCGTCCACGGTGGAGATCTGGGAGCGCCCGACGGTGAAGGTGACGGTCTTGGACTGGATCCCGTACGAGCCGGGGGCGCCCTCGACGTCGCGCAGGGCCACCTGCACGGTGACCTTGGTGCCCGGCTTCCAGTACTGCTTGGGCCGGAAGTCGAGGCGTTCCCCGCCGAACCAGTGGCCGGCGACCTCCACGGCCGGGTCGGAGGTGACCCGGATGGCGCGCTCCACCTCGGCGCGCCGTTCGATGGCGCGGCTGAACCTGAAGGAGACGATCATGCCGGTGCCGACGGTGGAGCGGTTCTCCGGCTTGAAGTAGCCGATGAACCGCTCCTCGGGGACGTAGGTGGTGAAGGTGGTGTGACGGGCCTGGCGGCGGTTGTGCCCGTCGAGGGCGACGGCGTCCACGGTGTACTTGGCGGCGAGGGCCAGCCGGCCGGCCTGCGGGGTGGGGCTCCAGCTGAGGCCGTCGGCGGCGATGGCGCCGGGAACCTCCTCCGCCTGTGCGTCCTCCACCTTGGTCACCTTCACCCGCTCCAGCCGGCCCTCGGGCACGGTGACCGTCAGCCGCCCGTCGGCCGGGACGTCCTTGGCGTTGTCGCCGGGGGTGATGCGGATGGCCTCGTCCGGCGAGCGCACTCTGCCGGGGAGCTGGATCTCGACGGGCGACTTTCCGTCCCGGGTGCAGCCCGCCGACCCGCCCAGCAGGCCCGCCCACACCGCCACGGCGGCCATTCCCGCCCCTGCCCGCCTCGTCAGAAGTGTCACGTCCCCTCCAACGACCGGGTCCTCCGGGGGAAACGTGAGCGCGGGCCACGTTCCGGGCAGAACAGTCCGGGCAGAACAGTGGGAAGGACCAGACGGGGGCGGGCCCGGGCCGGGACGCCGGGGCCACACACTCCCCCTCCCCCCGCAGGTACCGAAGAGCCGTGGAGGCGGGCAGTGTCGAGCGCAGCCGAGCAGGAGGCGGTGGAAGCCGTCAGCAACGCCGTCGGAACGGTAGGGAGCGGGCAGGCGACGCCCGTACCGCACGTCGACGGCCGACCGGGCGGCCCACTGGGCCATCAGCCGAACGGACGGCCGGACGACCGGACCAACGGCCAGGTCAGGGGGCTGGTCGCCGCGGCGCAGGCGCGCCCGGCCCCCGCGGTGTGGCCGGGGTCCTCGCATCCCCTGGGGGCCCGCTTCCACCAGGGTCCGGACGGGACCGCGGGCACCAACTTCGCCGTGTGGGCGCAGGGCGCGGAGGCGGTGGAGGTGTGCCTCTTCGACGAGGACGGTGCCGAGACGGCCTGCGTCCTGACGGAGCTCACGCACGAGATCTGGCACGGCTTCGTGCCGGGCGTGCGCCCGGGGCAGCGGTACGGCTTCCGAGTGCACGGCCGCTGGGATCCCTGGACGGGGGTCCGGCACAATCCGGCGAAGCTGCTCCTGGACCCCTACGCGCGGGCCGTCGACGGGGACTTCACGCTGCCGCCCGAGGTGTACGGGCACGTGCGGGACTGGCCGCAGCAGTACATCGCGGACACCGTGCGCGACGACCGGGACTCGGCTCCGTTCGTTCCCAAGGGCGTGGTCGTGCAGGATGACGACGACTGGGCGGACGACGTCCGGCCGAAGACGCCCTGGGCCGATTCGGTGATCTACGAGCTGCACGTGCGCGGTTTCACGATGCGCCATCCGGGTGTTCCCGAGGAGCTGCGCGGCACCTACGCGGGCCTGGCCCATCCGGCGGCGGTCGACCACCTGGTGAAGCTGGGCGTGACGGCGGTGGAGCTGCTGCCGGTGCACCAGTTCGCGCACGAGGACCACCTGCTGCGCAAGGGGCTGCGCAACTACTGGGGCTACAACTCGGTGGGCTACTTCGCCCCGCACGCGGGGTACTCGTCGAGCGGTACGGCCGGGCAGCAGGTCGGCGAGTTCAAGCGGATGGTGCGGGCGCTGCACGCGGCCGGGATCGAGGTGATCCTCGACGTCGTCTACAACCACACGGCGGAGGCGGGCGAGCTGGGCCCCACGCTGTCGCTGCGCGGGTTCGACAACCGGGGCTACTACCGGCTCCAGTCCGACCAGCGCCGGTACGCCGACTACACGGGATGCGGCAACACCCTGCACGCAGGGCGTCCGCACGTGCTGCGGCTCATCACCGACTCGCTTCGCTACTGGGTCACGGAGATGGGGGTGGACGGCTTCCGCTTCGACCTGGCCGCGGCGCTGGCCCGCTCGATGCACGACGTGGACATGTTGTCCCCGTTCCTGGCGGTGATCGCCCAGGACCCCGTGCTGCGGCGGGTGAAGCTGATCGCCGAACCGTGGGACGTGGGTTCGGGCGGCTACCAGGTGGGGGCGTTCCCGCCGCTGTGGACCGAGTGGAACGACCGCTACCGGGACGCCGTGCGGGACTTCTGGCGGGGCGCCCTGCCCGACGTACGCGACCTCGGGTACCGGTTGTCGGGGTCCAGCGACCTGTACGCGTGGGGCGGACGCCGCCCCTACGCCTCGGTGAACTTCGTCACCGCGCACGACGGTTTCACCCTGCGCGACCTGGTCTCCTACGAGCGCAAGCACAACGACGCGAACGGCGAGGGAGGGCGGGACGGGACCCACGACAACCGCTCGTGGAACGGTGGGGTGGAGGGCGAGACCGACGACGCCCGCATCGGTGCGCTCCGCCGCCGCCAGCTGCGCAACCTGCTGACCACGCTGCTGCTGTCGACCGGGGTGCCGATGCTGGTGGCGGGCGATGAGTTCGGCCGCACCCAGGGCGGCAACAACAACGCCTACTGCCAGGACAACGAGACGGGGTGGGTGGACTGGTCGCTGCTGGAGGATCCGTCGTGGCAGTCGCTGTTGGCGCTGACGGCCCGGCTGATCTCGTTGCGCCACGCCCATCCGGTGCTGCGGCGGCGAGCGTTCTTCTCGGGCCGGCCGCAGGGCGCGGACGGGCTGCGCGACCTGGCCTGGTTCACGCCGGCGGGCGTGGAGATGACGGAGCGGGACTGGTACGCCCCGGCGGCCGCGCTCGGGATGTACCTGTCGGGGCGGGACATCCCGGGCCGTGACCAGCGGGGCCGCCAGGTGACGGACGACAGCTTCCTCGTCCTGCTCCACGCCGGCGACCGGGCGGCGGCGTGGGTGCTGCCGGGGTCGCCGTGGGCCGAGGAGTACGAACTGGTCCTGGACACCTCCCTGGAGGAGCAGGCCGCCGTGCCCGGCACCCGGCACCGCGCCGGGGAGAGCCTGACCGTACCGGCCCGCTCGGTGCTGTTGCTGAAGGTCAGCGGGTCTCGACCGCCAGGAGCATCTGCTTGAGGAGACCGGCGAGCGCGTCGCGTTCGGCGTCGTCGAGGGGATCGATCATCTCGGCCTCGGCGACGCCGCGCCAGCGCATGGCGTCGGACCACCGCCGGTGACCCTCCTCGGTGAGCTCCACGTCGACCCGGCGGCGGTCGCCGGGGGCGCGCAGCCGGCGGACCAGGCCGGACTTCTCCAGGGTGTCGAGGCGGCCGGTCATCCCGGCCGGGGAGAGCAGCAGTTCGGCGGCGAGCTCGGCGGAGGGGGCCCGCCAGGGTGCGCCGCGGGAGGCGAGCCGGTGCATCGTCTCGAACTCGAAGGCCTGCAGCCCGGTCTCGGCGAGGGCGCGCTCCTTGCCGTGCGAGACGTGTTTGGCGAGGAGCTGGATGCGGGTGATGACGGCTTCGGTGGGCACGTCGAAGGGGACTTTGCCGGCCCACCGGGCGATGTGCCGGTCGACGGAGTCCTCGGCGGGGTCCGTCGCCGGCGCCCGGTCACGGCCCTCGGCCGCCTCTCTGCCCATGCGCGCCATTATGGCGCGCTGCGACGCAGCAGGTATTTCGTTGACGAATGATTCGCCAGCGAAATAATCTGCGGGCATGACCACGCCGATACGGCGGCTGCTCGCGGGCCGCACCTTCGCCGCCTTCGCCTCCGCCCTCGTCCCCACCACCCTCACACTGGCCCTGCTGCGGGCCGGCTCGTCGGGGGACCTGGGCCTCGTGCTCGCCAGCGAGCTGCTGCCCATGCTGCTCCTGCTACCCGTGGCCGGAGTGGCCGCCGACCGGTTCCCCGCCCGGCGGGTGGTACTCGTCGCCGACCTGGTCCGGGCGGGTGCCCAACTGGCCACGGGAGCGCTGCTCCTGACCGGACTCCACGGCCGGATCCCGCAGCTCGCCGCGCTCGCCGCCCTGACCGGGGCCGCGGTGGCCTTCGGCACGCCCGCCGTGCGCACGCTCGTCGCGGCCGCGGTGCCCGCGGACGGGCGCCTGCGCGTCAACACCCGGCTCGGGGTGGCCACCGGACTGGCGAACGTCGCGGCCCCCGCAGCCGCCGGCTCGCTGGCACTGACCGTCGGCGGCGGCTGGGCCTCACTGCTCACCGCGGCGCTCTTCGCCCTCTCCGCACTCACCCTCGGCGGCCTGCGCACCGCCCCGGTCCCGCGGACCGCACCGCGCCCCGCCTTCGGCGCCGAACTGCGCGCGGGCTGGGCCGAGACCCGGCGCCACCCGTGGTTCCTCGCCAACGTACTGGCCCACGGGGTCTGGCACCTGGCGGCCGGTCTGCTCCTGACCCTCGGCCCGGTGATCGCCGTGGAGAGCCTGGGCGGCGAGGGCTCCTGGGTGGTCATCGCCCAGACCGGCACGGTCGGCATGCTCGCCGGTGTCTGGACGGCCGGGCGGCTGCCGCTGCACCGGCCGCTGTTCGGGGTGGCCGTCGGGGCCGCGGCCCAGGCGCTTCCGCTCACCGCCTTCGCGCTGCGCCTGCCGCTCCCGGTGACCGCGGCCGCGTTCTTCTGCGCCATGTTCGGGCTGGGGGTGCTCAGCCCTCTGTGGGAGACGGAGATGCAGCGGCGCATCCCGCTGGAGACCCTGGGCCGGGTCGGATCCTTCGACACCCTCATCTCCTTCGCCGCGCGCCCCCTGGGACTGGCGGTGGCCGCCCCGCTGGCCGCCGGGGTCGGGGTCACCGCCCCCTTGCTGGCCGCGGCCGCCCTCAGTGCCGCCGCCAACCTGTCCGTACTGCTTCTTCCGGACGTCCGCAGACATCCGGAACCGACCCGCTCATCTGTGCTGCGATGATGTGTTCGACATCGTCGCTGAGGGGAGCCCCTGCATGGGCAGAGTCGGGACCGCGCTGCGAGAACTGCGCGGGGCGCAGAAATCCGCGAAGGGGGTGTCGCTCTACTCGCGGTTCGTCAACCGGCCCGTCGGGCGCTACCTGGCCGCCGGTTCGTACGCGCTCGGGCTCACCCCGAACCAGGTGACGCTGGTCAGCGCCGCCTTCAGCTTCGCCGCGGTGGCCGCGGTCGCGCTGGCCGGACCCTCCTGGGCGCTCGGGATCGCGGTATGGGCCGCACTCGCGGTCGGCTTCGCCTTCGACTCGGCCGACGGACAGCTGGCCCGGCTGCGGGGCGGCGGCAGCGCGGCCGGCGAGTGGCTGGACCACGTCGTGGACGCGGCGAAGCTCACGGCGCTGCACGCGTGCGTGCTGATCGCCTTCTACCGCTTCCCCGGGCAGTACGGAACGGCGGCCGACGGCTGGCTGCTGGTGCCGCTCGGCTTCCAGTTCGCCGCCGTCGTCACCTTCTTCGGCGGACTGCTGACCGAGAAGCTCAAGGCGAAGCCGGCCCCGGGAAGCCCCGCCGCCGCACCGTCGACGCTGCGCGCGGTGGCACTGCTGCCCGTGGACTACGGGGTGTTCTGCCTGGTGTTCCTGCTGCTCGGCGGCGGAAGGCTGTTCGCCTGGGCATACGCGGGACTGGGCGCGGTCGCCGCGCTGTTCCTGCTGGCCTTCCTCGCCAAGTGGTTCCGGGAGCTCAGCGCCGTTCGCCGGTGACCTGCCCCGGCACGGTGGCCGGTTCCGCGAGCGCGTCCAGCGCCCGGCGCAGCTGGGTGCTGGAGGTGTGGACGGTGTAGGGGAAGTAGACGACGTCGACCCCGTGGGCGGCGAAGTCCCGCTCCAGCTTGTCGCCCTTGGGAGTGCCCCGCCAGTCGTCCCCCTTGAAGATCACGTCGAAGCGGACCTGCTTCCAGGTCTCCACCTTGTCCGGGACCGTCTCGACGAAGGCGGCGTCGACGTACTTGACGCTGCGCACGATCTCCAGGCGCTCCACGAGCGGGATCATCGGGCGGCGCCCCTTGGCGAGTTCGGCCATCTCGTCGGAGACCACTCCGGCGACCAGGTAGTCGCACTGACTCCGGGCGTGCCGAAGGATATTCAGATGCCCGATGTGGAACAGATCGTAGGCACCCGGCGCATATCCGACTCGATACGGTCGGCGCGCAGGCGCTCCAATGTCGGACATGTACCGCTCCGTCATCTCTTCATCCCCAGCGGCCGCACCCCCCGGTGCGGCGGATTAGCAGACAATAGCGTGCGCGTTCGGCATCATGCGGGTGAACGAATAGGGTGACGTGCGCATCATCCAGGGGAAGAGGGGACGCACGGTGTCCAGATCCGGTCAGCGGCGCATGCTGCTGGTTTCCACCAATTACGCTCCGGAGCACGCGGGTATCGGCCCGTACGCCACCCAGATCGCGGAGCACTGGGCGGATCTCGGCCACGAGACACACGTCCTCGCCGGCATGCCGCACTATCCCGCGTGGTCGCTCGAACCGGAGTACAAGGGGGCGTTCCAGCGCACGGAACAGCGCGCGGGAGTCACCGTGCACCGGCGTGCGCACACGGTTCCGCCCCGGCAGACCGCCGTGAAGCGGGCCCTGTTCGAAGGATCGATTCTGCTGCACGGCGCGGTGGCCCCACCCCGGATGCCCAGGCCGGACGCGGTACTCGCCCAGATGCCCAGCCTGGCCGGCGGAGTGCTCGCCGCCCGGCTCGCGGCGCGCTGGAAGGCCCCCTACGTCCCCGTGGTCCAGGACCTCATGGGAGCCGCCGCCGCGCAGAGCGGGATCAGCGGCGGCGACAAGGCCGCTGCGCTCGCCGGCCGCGCCGAGGCGTACGCCCTCAAGCGGGCCACCCTCGTCGGCGTCATCCACGAGACCTTCGTGGAGCGGGTCGTCGGCATGGGCGTGGACCCCGGCCGGATCCGCCTCGTCCCCAACTGGTCGCACGTGCCCAAGCCCACCAGGCCGCGCGGCGAGACCCGCCGCCACCTCGGCTGGGGCCCCGGCGAGACCGTCGTCCTGCACTCCGGGAACATGGGCCTCAAGCAGGGGCTCGAAGTCCTCGTGGGGGCCGCCCGACTGGATCCGAAGGTCCGTTTCGTCCTGATGGGGGACGGTAGTCAGCGCTCCGCGCTCGCGGACCTCTCCGCGGATGTGCCGAATCTGGACATCATCCCCCCTGCCGCTGACGGCGAGTTCCCGGATATCCTCGCGGCGGCGGACGTTCTCGCGGTCACACAGCACGCCGCCGTGCTGGACATGAGTGTCCCGTCGAAGCTCACCTCCTACTTCCAGACCGGCCGGCCCGTCGTCGCCTCCGTGGCGGCGGAGGGCGGGACCGCCCAGGAGGTGGAGCGCTCCGGCGCAGGGGTGCTCGTACCGCCGGAGGACCCGGAGGCCCTGCTGAAGGCCGTACGGGCCCTGGCGGAGGACCCCGAGGCCGCGGACGCACTGGGGGCGGCCGGACCGCGCCACGTCGCGGCGCACCTGAGCCGTGAAGCGGGGCTGGCCCGCATCGACGCACTGATGGACGAAGCACTTGGGGGATCCCGGCCGTGATCGAGACGAACCGCCCGGCAGCGGCACCGGCCGACGACGAACCCGACCTCCTCAGGGACCAGTTCCGGCAGCTCCTGCGCTACCGCAGGCTGATCGCGGGGGGCATCGCCGTCGGCCTGCTGGGCGGCGTCTATCTCGGCATATCCACCGCCGACACCTACGTCGCCACCGCTGACGTCGTGCTGCGCGCGCCGACCGACGACCCGTTCAACCCGAGCCTCGCCCCCGACAAGGCGATCAACGTCGGCTCCGAGCGCCAGGTCGCGCTCAGCTCTTCCACCGCCAACGAGGCGGCGAAGAAGCTCGGTGTGTCCGCGAAGGACTTCGCCGCCCTGCGCGCCGGCCTCCAGGTGACCAACCCCCCGCAGACCATGGTGCTGCGCTTCACGTACACCGCGGACTCCGCCAAGGAAGCCGCCAAGCGCGCCAACGCGATGGCCGACGCCTACCTGCTGAAGCGGCTGGAGTCCCTCGACGCCACGCGCGACAAGATGGTCAAGGGCTACAAGGACCAGCGCGACCCCGTCGCCAAGAACCTCGACGAGCTCTCCAAGGAGATCGCCCGGATGCCCGCCGGCTCCGGGCGCGACGCCGCGAGCTCCTCCAAGACCGACCTGCAGAGCGAGGTAGGCGGCTACAACAGCAAGATCACCAAGCTTGAGGCCCTGGACATGACTCCGGGCCGGGTCACCAGCGCCGCAACCCCGCCGACCGCGACCGACGGCCCCGGCATCGTCATGTCCCTCGCACTCGGCGCGGCCGTCGGCCTCGCGCTCGGCCTGCTGGCCGCCTGGGTCCGGCTGGTCTTCGACCCGGCACCCCGCTCCGAGGGCGACGTGGCCCGTGCCCTGCGCGCGCCCGTCCTGGGCTACCTGCCGCGTGACCGTACGGGCGGCGGGCCGCTGCTCGCCGCCGGTGAGGCCGACCCCCGGCTCGCCGAGGAGTACCGCTCGGTGGCCTTCCGGCTCGCCTACGACGCCCGCTTCGCCGACCGGCGCCGGCTCCTGGTCGTCGCGCCGCGCGGCAGCAGCGAGACGGCGGCCGCGGTGGCCGTGAACCTCGCCGCCTCCTTCGCGGAGACCGGCAAGGACGTCCTGCTGATCGAGGCCGACCTGCGCACGCCGGTCCTGGCCAGCCAGCTGCCGACCGACGCCGGCGGCCGGCCGCGCTGGAGCCAGGGCCAGGGCGGCACCCCCGCGGCCGGGCGGCACGCCGACTCCGAGTGGCCCGACGGCCGCCAGCTCATCGTGGACGCCGGCGAGTCCGGCTCCTTCGACCTGATCCCCGGCGACCGGGCCCGCAACGTCCCGCGCGCGCTCACCTCCGCCCGGGCCACGCAGCTGATCTCCGAGGCCGACGCGCCCAACTCCACCGTCGTCGTGCTCGCACCGCCCGTGCTCTCGTACGCCGACGCGCTCGCCCTCGTCGACCGCGTCGACGGCGTCCTGGTGGTCACCGACCCGCGCGCCATCCACCGCACCGACCTCATCCGGATCCGCGAACTCATCAGCGGGGCCGGCGGCACGGTCCTCGGCGCGGTGCTGCACGCACCGCTGCCCGGCGAGAAGCGCGGGAAGGACAAGGGCAAGGGCGGCCCGGCAACCGCCGGACCGGTGTCCCCCGCGAAGCCGGGGAACGGCGCGCCGCAGCCCCAGCCGATCCCGTACGAGGTGGCGCAGGCCGAGCAGCACATCCCCGGTGACGGCACCGACACCGTGGCGCTGCGCACCGTCCGCATGGGCCGCAGGTGAGCCGACGCGGCCTCGCCGCCGTCGCCTCGGTCCTGGACCAGGCGGCCTCCAGCGCCACCAACATCCTGGTGCTGGTGCTGGCCGCACGGCTGTCGTCGGCATCCGCCTTCGCCGACTTCTCGATGGTCTACGTGGCCTTCAGCGTGCTCCTCGGGCTGAACATGGCCTACGTCGGGCAGAGCCTGGTGCTGGAGAAGGGCGACGGGCTCGGCGCGGCCTGCCGGTCGGCCACCGGCTTCACCGGGGCCGCGTCGGCCGCCGCGGGCGTCCTGCTCGCCATGACGGGCTTCGCGCTGCCCGGCGCCACCGGCCGGGCCTTCCTCGCACTGGGCCTCGTCCTGCCGCTGGTACTGCTCCAGGACGGGCTGCGCTACTGCTTCTCCGCGCTGCGCGCCCCCGAACGGGCACTGGCCGCGGACGGGCTGCGGCTGGTGTGCGTGGTCGCGGCGCTGGCCGTGCAGCCCGAAGGCGCCTCGGCGGGGCGGCTGGTGCTGGTGTGGGGCCTCTCGGCACTGCCCGCGCTGGCGGTCGGCCTGTGGCTGCTGCGACCCCATGTGCGCGGCTCCCGCGCGGACCTGCGGCCGTACCTGCGGCGGGGCCACCTCGGGCAGCGCTTCGTGGTCGAGTTCGCGGTGGGCAACGGCTCCAGCCAGCTCGCCGTGCTGGGCCTGGGCGTCTTCGCGACGCCCCTGGCCGTCGGCGCGCTGCGGGGTGCGACCACCCTGTTCGGTCCACTGAACGTGCTGTTCAACTCGGCCAACGCGTTCGGGCCGCCAGTGCTGGGGCGGCTCGGCGGCAAGCGCGCCACGGTCCGGGCCACGGCCGCGCTGGGCCTGGTACTGGCCGCGATCGGCGCGGGCTGGGCCACCGCCCTGTACCTGCTGCCGGACCGGCTGGGCCGGGAACTCCTGGGCGACACCTGGGCGGCGGCGTCCGCGCTGCTGCCGGCCACGGGGGCGCAGTACGCGGTGATGGGCCTCGGCACGTGTGCGCTGCTGACCCTGCGGGTCCTCGCGCCGAAGGCCACGCTCTCCCTCCAGGTGGTCTTCTCGCTGCTGTCCGTGGGACTGCTGCTGGGCGGGTACGCGGTGGCGGGCGCGGCGGGCGCCGCGTGGGGCCTGGCGGCCGGCTCGGCCCTCAAGGCCCTGGCCGCCTGGTGGCGGGTGGCCCGCCTGCCCGTCGACGCCCCGGCGGCGCGACCCGTTCGGTCCGCCGCGGCCTGACCTCCGCGCGGAGCCCCTCCCTCCCGCCCCGTGCCCTTCCCGGGCTCCGCCCGGACTCCCGGCCCCACGGCCCCGACAGCGGGGCGACGGCCGGGCACGGACGCATCCCGGGTCCGGCGGATCCGGTGGCTGCGTCAGCGCAGGGTGGTGGACTTGTCCGTGCGGTAGGTCGCGACCAGCGCGAGGCAGAGGGCCGCGATCGCGACGCGTCCCGACGCCTGGAGCAGCGGTCCGCGCAGCAGGATGAAGGAGTAGCCCGCGACCAGCGGGACGACCACCGAGATCAGGCTGCCCGGCGGCGACTTCCGGGTGGCGCGTTTCGCGTAACGCCGGTCGACGCGGGCGGCGGCATAGCCCATGCCCAGCAGCCCGGCCCCCATCCCCAGCGGCCCGAAGTCGATCCACAGCTCCGCCCAGATCGGGGAGGAGAGGTTGGTGTTGACCGTGCCCATCCACTGGCCGACCATCACGCCCGTGTCGCGCGGCTTGCTCTCCCAGACCGAACGGGGCACGGCGAAGAAGATCGACCCGGCCAGCTGGCGGCCGTAGAAGTGACCGGGACCCGACTCCGAGAAGGTGATGGTGTTGGCGAACATGCCGATCTGGTCGTAGTCCTTGAGCGCCATCGGCTCCAGGAAGGACGTCGTCTCGACCGGCCGGTAGTTCTTCTCGTCGTACCGGAAGCGGTCCGCGAACGGGAAGATCAGGAGGGCGACGATCACCGCCATCGACAGCGCCACCCGGTACATCGCCGCGCTCACCGGGAAGACGGTGAACAGCAGCGCGAACATGACCGTCAGGAACCAGTACCGCGGGTTCGAGATGGGATTGTTGACGATCAGGTTGAGACCGGCGAGCGCCGCCCACGTGACGATGATCGACACCTTGCGGCGGGCGAACCTGGAGGTGATCAGCCAGCGTGTGTAGAGCAGCAGCGAGAGCAGGGCCGGCACCGTGCCGAAACCGCGCAGCAGCGCCTGGCCGGCCTGGCCGTCGCCGTTGGAGACGCCCGCCTCCTCGATGCCGGCGATGATCTCCTGGCGGCTGGAGAAGAAGACCGCCGGGCCGCCCAGCTTCATGATGAAGGCGGCGCTGCACAGGAAGGACAGGATCGTCAGGAGTTGGAGGCGGCGCCGGTGCGCCATGACGGGCCTCGACTCCTTCTGGGAGCCGCCCGCGCGCCCGGCGGGCCGGTGGCGGGCCAGCAACACGCCGACGTCGAAGGCCGTGCAGCCGAGCAGCACCAGCCCGATGGCGAGGGTCAGGTCCGAGCGCGGGCCGACGACCGGCGTCGGGACCTGGCCGAGCACGGCCTGCGCGAGCGGGGCCACGCCCATGGCCATGTAGACGAAGAGCCAGAAGGAACCCTGGAGCAGCTTGCGCCGGCTGGTGAGCACCATCGCGGAGAGCCGTGCGCCCGCGTACATGGTGAGCAGCAGCTGCAGCCAGAAGGCCGCGTCGCGGACGCCGGCACCGGTCTGGGCGGCGACGAACAGCGGCAGGAAGACGGTGAAACCGAGGGCGAGTGGGACGGACAGGGCCCGGGAGAGCAGGGTGCGCGGAAGCGTCTCGCGGCCCCAGATGCTCTCGTCCTCGAAGGGGGACGGGACGGCCGGTTCGGCGGGAGCCGCCGGGGGCTTGCGTATGTCCGTCGTCACTGCCCGCCCCCACCCGATGTGCCTGGTCCGCGCGCAGTCTAGTCTGAGCGGGCCGCGCCCGGGGAGGCCGCGGCCGAGTGCACGATGGGGGCTTGTGTTGCGTGACCTTCCTTCCTTCACGCTGGCCGGGTACGACAAGGGGCGCGGGCTGCTGACGCAGGCCCTCTGGTTCGCCGTGATGAACACGGTCTTCATGGCCTGGTTCTGTCCGGCGCGGCTGCGGGTGGCGCTGTTGCGGGCCTTCGGGGCGCGGATCGGCGAGGGGGTGCTGATCCGGCACAAGGTCCGCGTGCTGTGGCCCTGGAAGCTCACCGTCGGGGACCACGCCTGGATCGGCGAGGGGGTCTGGGTGCTCAACCTGGAGCCGGTGACCATCGGTTCGCACGTGTGCCTCTCGCAGGAGGCGATGCTGTGCACCGGCTCGCACGACCACCGGGCCGCCGACTTCCGCTACCGCAACGCGCCGATCACCGTCGAGGACGGCGCCTGGGTGGCGGTGCGGGCGACCGTGCTGGCCGGGGTGACCGTAGGCCGGTGTGCCGTCGCGGGCGCCGGGGCCGTCGTGCACAAGGACCTGCCGGAACTGACCCTGCAGACCCAGGACGGGCGGCGCCGCCCGGTGGAGGAGCCCAAGTGAGTGCCGCGACGAGAATCCTGCACGCCGTCACCCTGCACTCCCCCTCGCACGCCTTCGGCGGGCCCGTGCGGGTCGCGCTGAACCTGTCGAAGGGGCTGCGGGCCCGCGGCCACGAGGCGCGGCTGCTCGCGCTGGGCGACGGATTCGACGCATGGCCCACCGCCGTGGAGGGCGTGCCCGCGAAGCTGTTTCCGGCCCGTCGGCTGCTCCCCCTCGGCTTCAGCGGGATGACCTCGCCGGCACTGCTGGCCTCGGCCGGGCGTCTGGTGCGCGACGCCGACGTGGTGCACGTCCATCTGGCGCGCGACCTGGTGACCCTGCCGGTGGCGCTGGCGGCGCTGCGCGCGGGCAAGCCGCTGGTCCTCCAGACGCACGGGATGGTGGACCCGAGCGACAAGCTCCTGGCGAAGGTGCTGGACGCGCTGGCGGTACGCCGGCTGCTGCGCGGCGCGGACGCGGTGCTGTACCTGACCCCGCACGAGCGGGAGGGCCTGGACGCGGTGGTCGGCGCGCCGCTGGCGAACACGGTCCGGCTGGTCAACGGGACTCCGGCGCAGGCGGAGCGGCCCGCGCCGCAGGGCCCGCCGCGGATCCTGTACTCCGCGCGCCTGCAGGCCCGCAAGCGCCCCGTGGACTTCGTGGACGCCGCCCCGGCCGTGCTCGCGGCCCACCCGGACGCGCACTTCGTGGTCGCGGGTCCGGACGAGGGCGAGCTGGCGGCCGTGCGGGCCCGGATCGGGGTGCTGGGCCTGACGGACCGGTTCACGGTGCCCGGGGCGCTGTCCGGCGAGCAGGTGCTCGCGGAGCTGCGCCGGGCCCACGTCTACGTCCTGCCCTCGGTGGACGAGCCGTTCCCCATGTCCGTCCTGGAGGCCCTCGCGGTGGGCGTCCCCTCGGTGGTGACGCACTCCAACGGGCTGGCGCGGGACATCGCCGGGTCGGGGGCGGGCCGCGCGGTCGATCCCGGTCCGGCGGGTGTGGCCGCGGCGGTCCTGGAGCTGCTGGACCCGCGGGCGGGCCGCGAGGCCTCGCTGGCGGCCCGTGAGCTGGCCACCGGCTCCTTCTCCATGGACGCCGTCGTCGACACGCTGCTGCCGGTGTACGAGGCCGCGCTGCGCCGATGAGGCGGGGCCGCCGGGTCAGATGACGTCCCGGCGGTGTTCCTCCACCACCGGAATCGCACCGGCGGTCCGGCGCCGCTTGTAGATGCTGGTGTAGACGGCGAGGCCGATCCCGCCCACCGCCATCATGATCAGACCGACCAGGTCGAGGTTGACGCTCTCCATCTCCCAGTCGCTGGCGAAGGTGAGGATGGCGCCCACCACGATCAGGCCTATGCATCCGCCGATGCCCATGGGTCCCTCTTCCGGTGTGGTGACTGTGACCGCGCGGGTACCCGGGTACCGGACGCGAAAACGCCTCTCGGGACCGGAAGTACCGGTCCCGAGAGGCGTTGTCGCGACTGCGGTGGTGTTATGCGGGGATCCAGGCGTAGCAGCCGGAGGAGTTGAACTCCGCGGTACCCGCGGGGATCGTGGCCGTGATCTTGTCACCGGCCTTGGGCGGGGTCTCGGGGCCCGAGGCGAGCACCGAGCCGTCCTTGCCCTTGGCCTCCCAGGTGCAGTTCGTGGCCTGGGTCAGCGCGCGGTAGCCGCCCGCCGCGGGAGAGGTGCGGGGCCCTTCGGGGAAGCCCTTCTCCGCAGCGGCGAGGATCGGCTTCTGGTCCGGGCACAGGTGCGTGATCGCGTCCTTGGCGCCCGGGATCTCGCCCGTGATGACGGCGCCGGTGGCCGCGTCCTTGTCGCGCTTGGCCGTGCGCGCCACCCGCTGACAGGCCTCCTGGCCGGTCTGCAGGACGGCCGCCGGGTCCATCTTCTCCGGGACGCGCCCGCTCAGGTACTTCTTCTCCTCCGCCGTGAAGCTGCCCGTCTTCGGGGTGAGCTTGGCGTCGGGGAGGACCGGACCGGTCGGCTTCGCGTCGGGCGCGGGCGCCGACGGGGCCGGGGCGTCCGCCGGGTCGGGGGCCGCCGACGAGGCCGGGGGCTTCGCCTTCACCTGGGCGTCGGAGTCGTCCCCGCCCGAACTGCAGGCGGACAGCGTCAGTGCGGCGGCGAGCAGGACAGCGGCCGCTGCGGAGCGTCGGTACATCGGGTGGCTCCCGTACTCAAGGGGGTGTTCGGTGGATCAGGGCCGGCCGCTTTCCCGCGTCCACCCGCGCGGGGTGTACGCAGGAATGCGGGGCCCGGCCACGCAGCCGGGCCCCGCATTCCGTCAGGCGCTTGCCTCGGTGGTGCTACTGCGCGCCGAAGGTGAGGACCAGCTGCGGAGCGCCCTCAGCGGCCGTGGACTCCGAGGACCAGATCCACAGCGGGTCGCTGCCGTTGCTCGTCAGGCCCAGGCTGTAGCTGCTGCCCAGCACCGCGGTGAGCGCGGTGGTGTCCAGCTCGACGTTGTGCACCGCCGAGCCGTCGGCCACGCCCGCGAGGGTGCCGAGCGGGGTGGCGCCGAGGGTCGGCTTGGTGTTGAACGTCGTGCTCGCGCCGCTCCAGTTGCCGGTGACCGGGAGCACCGAGATGGTGTCGGCGGTTCCCGCACCCGTCTGGGTGTTGGTCTTGAACTGCAGCGAGGCGGCCTTCAGGACCTGGCCGGCCGGGGCGGCCGGCAGGTCGAAACGCATGTACGTCTGGTACAGCGAGCCGCTGCCGCGGACGGCGAGCGAGGTGGCCGTGCCGTAGGCGGTGCTCGGGGCGCCCTGGTTGATGTAGGTGTCCTCGGTCGCCTTGACCGTGGAGACCGTGTCGGTGGGGGCCTTGGCCAGGTCGAAGTGGTTCTTGACCTGCGCCTGGGTGAGCGTCGTCGGGTACACGGCGGTCTCGTCGAGCTGACCGGCGAAGAAGTTGCTCGTCGGGCGGGTCGGCCAGCCTGAGAGGTTGTCGCCGCCCGCGTGCCAGTAACCGGCGTAGGTGCCGTTGCTGGTGGCGTTCAGCGAGCCCTTGTTCTGGCCGTCGACGTACAGCGTGATGCCGCTGGGGCCCTGGGTGCCGACCACGTGGTGCCACTTGTTGTCGTTGTAGGTGTCGAACAGGCCGGTGGAGACCGTCCGGGTCGAGCCGTTGTAGACGCCGAACACCAGGCGACCGGTGTTCGTCATGTAGATGTGGCGGTCGTTGGAGCCGCTGTTGCGCGTGGTGTTGTTGCCGAAGCCGATCAGCTTGCCGCCGCGCGTGGTGCTGGTCTTGAACCACGTCTCGATGGTGAAGGTGTTGCCCACCGACTGGCGGCGGTCGCTGTGCACCTGCTGGCTGCTCCCGTTGAAGCCCATCGCCGTGCTGCCGGGGACGGCGCCGGGCGACTGCTGCAGGGCGGGGGCGTTGACCTGGATGCCGCTGCGGTTGCCGGACACCGAGGTGTCGGCGACGTAGGGGCTGACCTTGTCGTCGTAACGCCAGTACAGCTCGGCGCCGTCGGTGCGGACCTGGTTCGGGTAGGACTGGACCGAGGTCGGGACGGTCACCTTGGTGGTGGCCGACAGGGCGCTGGTGTTCCCGGCGCCGTCGGTCGCGGTCACCCGGTAGGTGTACGACTGGCCGGCCTTGACCGTGGTGTCGTTCCAGGAGGCCTGCGGGCGCTCCCACTCCAGCGAGCTGGCGGTGACGGTGGCGGCCGGGGTGGACGAGCCGTTGCGGTAGATGCGGTAGGTCAGCTTGCTGTCGTCCGCGTCGTAGCTGGTGCGCCAGCGGACCTGGACCTCACCGGGCTTGACGCTGGAGGCGCTGGCCACCGGGGTGGTCGGGGCGCCGACGTCGCCGGTGGAGGCGAAGCGGGTCAGACCCTGCTGGGCCTTGCCGTTGATGAGGGTGAACTCACCGCCGACCCACATGTACTTCACGTCGTTCTTCTCGGCCACCGCCATGACGCGCGGACCGATGCCCTCGCCGAGGCCGTCGTTGGCCGTGGGGTGCCAGCCGAGCTTGCCCGGGCCCCGCACGAAGCCGTCCACGGGCGCGGGGGCGGCACCTTCGTGGTTGGTCGGCTGGGCCAGCAGGAAGTGGCGCTTGCCGTCGGGGTACTCCAGCTCGGTGGAGCAGTCGTGCGCGTGCGAGGAGCTGTACAGGACGCCCTGGTACGGCAGGACGAACTGGGTGGCGCCCAGGCAGCGGTCCCGCCACTTCTCGGTGAAGTCGCTCAGGCGCAGGCCGATGCGGCCGTCGAAGACGCCGCCGCCGGAGCCCTCGTTGCCCGTGTAGAAGCCGGTGTCGTCGGTGGCGATGTCCTTGACGACGGAGTTCGACGGGATGTTGCTGTAGGTCTTCTTCACGGCGCCGGACATGGCGTCGACAACGGCCAGCGCGTGGCTGTTGGAGTTGTTGATCGTGAAGAAGTCGCCGCCGAGCAGCACGTTCTTGCCGTCGGGGGTGACCTCGATCGCCCGGCCCGGCTCGTCGGCGTCGGCCTTGAAGGGCTTGAGCGCTCCGGAGGAGGCGTCCACGGCGGCGAACCGCTGGCGGTCCTGGCCCTCGACGGTGTTGAAGTCGCCGGCCACGTACAGGGTGTCGTCGGTGACCGCGAGACCGCGCACGGTGGCGGGGAAGCCCGGGTGGAAGGCCGCCTTGGGGGTGCAGCTCGCGATGTCGATCGCCGCGACGCTGGAGACCGGGGTGCCGTTGACGGCGCCGAAGTAGCCGCCCGCGTAGAGGGTCTTCTTGTCCTTCGAGACGACCAGCGTGCGCACCGTCGCGGTGCCTTCGCCGATGGTGAAGGCCAGCTTGCAGGAGGTCGGGTTGCCCGTCGCGGCGTCGAGCGCGACGAAGTTCACGGCCTCCCGCTCGGCACCCGCGACGCCCTCGGGCGGGCGGACGGCGGAGAAGGTGCCGCCGGCGAAGACGGTCCCCTCGGCCTGGGCCATCGCCCAGACGATGCCGTCCGGCTGCCAGGTCGGCAGCTCGTCGGCGGTGAATGCCACCGGCGCCGTGATGGCGGACGCCTGGGGCATCAGCACCAGGCCTATCCCGGTTCCCGCACCGGCCAGTGACAGTACGAGGGCGGCAGTCAGCCCTCTGGATCTACGCATGAGCCCCCCAGGGCAATCGCCCGGTTTGATGGCTGGAACTATCCGAACAGCCATATGTATCTGGCGCAGACTAGGGCTCACGCGAGGGCCTGGTCACCTCCCTTGACCCATTGCATACCAACTTGGAATCAAAGGTTCAGCATGGAGGGTGCACTAGGGACATACGGCACGTATGCCCCGGTCACGCTGGCGCAGAACCGCCTGCATGACCGGAACACGGCAAATCGTAGGGGAAATATAAGCCCTCAGCGATCGATACGGACCGTCACACCCGCGAGTTGGTCCTCGACTTGGCGGATGTCGGCGTCGACCATGATCTGCGCCAATTCGGCCACCAGGACCGACGGCTTCCAGCCGAGCAGGTCATGGGCCTTCGACGCGTCGCCGATGAGGGCGTCGACCTCGCTGGGACGCTCGTACTTGGCGTCGTACCGCACGTGCTCGGTCCAGTCGAGACCGGCGTGCGAGAAGGACGACTCGACGAACTCGCGGACCGTCGCGGCCACTCCGGTGGCGACGACGTAGTCGGTGGGCTCGTCCTGCTGGAGCATCCGCCACATGGCGTCCACGTACTCGGGGGCGTAGCCCCAGTCACGGACCGCGTCGAGGTTGCCGAGGTAGAGGTGGTCCTGCAGGCCGGCCTTGATGCGGGCGACCGCACGGGTGATCTTGCGGGTCACGAAGGTCTCGCCGCGGCGCGGGGACTCGTGGTTGAAGAGGATCCCGTTGACGGCGAACATGTCGTACGCCTCGCGGTAGTTCACCGTGGTCCAGTACGCGAAGACCTTCGCGGCGCCGTACGGGCTGCGCGGGTGGAACGGGGTCCCCTCGTTCTGCGGCGGCGGGGTGGACCCGAACATCTCGGAGGACGAGGCCTGGTAGATCCGGGTGTCGACACCGCTGGCCCGGATGGCCTCCAGCAGGCGCAGCGCCCCCAGACCGGTCACGTCGCCCGTGTAGAGCGGGGCGTCGAAGGAGACGCGGACGTGGGACTGCGCTCCGAGGTTGTAGACCTCGTCGGGGCGTATGTCGCGGAGCAGGTTCACCAGGGCGACGCCGTCGGAGAGGTCCGCGTGGTGCAGGACGAAGGACCGGTTGGCCGTCTGCGGGTCCTGGTAGATGTGGTCGACCCGCTCCGTGTTGAAGCTGGAGGACCGCCGCACGAGACCGTGCACCGTGTAGCCCTTGGAGAGCAGGAGCTCGGCGAGGTACGAGCCGTCCTGTCCGGTGACTCCGGTGATCAGTGCGGTCTTGCCCATGGGGTCCCCTTGCTGGTGGTTGCTGTGTGTCGTGATGAGGCATCGCCTCGGTGCGGGTGTGGAGCGGGCCCTGCGGGGCGTCGCGCCGAGCGGTCGGGCCGCGGCCGGGCGGCTGGATGCGTACCGTACACGGCGGTCGGTGAGCGCCCCCTGCGGGGCATCCGCCGTCTCGTGGTCCTGACGCCGGCCGGCACCCTCCCGGTTCCGGTGCCGGCCGCGCCGGCCGGGCCCGAACCGGCGGCGCGGTCCCGGGCCGTGGACCACTGCGGCCCCGGCGGGAGCGGACTGGCATCATCGGCGGTATGACAAGTTCGCTGCCGCTCCTGCCCCCGAACGCCCGCGTCTTCGTCGCGGGCCACCGCGGCCTCGTGGGGTCCGCGGTCGCCCGCCGGCTCACCGCGGACGGCCACGAGGTGCTCACCCGCGGCCGTGCCGACCTCGACCTGCGCGATGCCGCCGCCACCGGGGCGTACCTGAAGGACGTCCGCCCGGACGCCGTCGTGCTGGCCGCCGCCAAGGTCGGCGGGATCATGGCCAACAGCACGTACCCGGTGCAGTTCCTCGAGGAGAACCTGCAGATCCAGCTCAGTGTGATCGGCGGCGCCCACGCCGCCGGCGTGGGCCGGCTGCTGTTCCTCGGATCGTCCTGCATCTACCCGAAGATGGCGCCGCAGCCGATCCGCGAGGACGCCCTGTTGACCGGCCCGCTGGAGCCGACCAACGAGGCCTACGCGCTCGCGAAGATCGCCGGCATCGTGCAGGTCCAGTCGTACCGCAAGCAGTACGGGGCCTCGTACATCTCGGCCATGCCGACGAACCTCTACGGGCCGGGCGACAACTTCGACCTGGAGACCTCGCACGTCCTGCCCGCCCTCGTCCGGCGCTTCCACGAAGCCGCCGCGGAAGGCCGCGAGGAGGTCACCCTGTGGGGCTCCGGTACTCCGCGGCGGGAGTTCCTGCACGTGGACGACCTGGCCGCGGCCTGCGTCGTCCTGCTGGAGCGCTACGACGGCGACGAGCCCGTCAACATCGGCTGCGGTGAGGACCTCACCATCCGCGAGCTGGCGGAGACGGTCGCCGAGGTGACCGGCTTCCGGGGCCGGCTCGCCTGGGACACCTCCAAGCCGGACGGGACGCCGCGCAAGCTGCTGGACGTCGGCCGCCTGACCTCGCTCGGTTGGAAGCCCGGCATCCCGCTCCGGGACGGGATCGCCGCCACCTACACGTGGTGGCGCGAGCAGAGCTGATCGCACGGGCGGCCTCGGCCCCTCAGTAGGCTCCGCGACCGTCGACGACGGCGCGGAGCGTACGGCCCATCACGTCGACGTCACTGGTGAAGGACCAGTTGTCGACGTACTGCAGGTCCAGCTGGATCGTCTCGTCCCAGGACAGGTCGGACCTGCCGCTGATCTGCCACAGTCCGGTCATCCCGGGCCGCACGGTCAGCCGGCGCAGCTCGACCTCGTCGTACTGGGCCACCTCCTCCGGCAGCGGCGGGCGCGGGCCGACCAACGACATGTCGCCGACGAGCACGTTGACGAGCTGCGGCAGCTCGTCCAGGGACGTGCGGCGCAGGAGCCGGCCCACCCGGGTGACCCGGGGATCGCGGCGCATCTTGAACATCAGGCCGTCGTTCTCGTTGGCCCCGGCCAGCTCGGCCTTGCGCGCGTCGGCGTCCACCACCATCGTGCGGAACTTCCACATGACGAAGGGGACCCCGTCGCGGCCGATGCGTCGCTGGCGGTAGAAGGCCGGACCGCGCGAGCCGAAGCGGATCGCGAGGACGATCCCGAGGAGGAACGGCGAGAGCAGCAGCAGGCCGGCCGCGGCGCCCACCCGGTCCAGGACCGATTTGAGCAGGGTCTGCACACCGCGGCTGACCGGCGGCGCGACCCGCAGCACGGCGAGTCCGCCCGCGGAGAGGGTCTCCAGCCGCTTGACAGAGACCTCCACCAGGCCGGGGAAGACGGCGAGCTCCAGGCCTGCGTCGTGCAGGGCCCAGGCGACGCGGCGCAGCCGCTCCCCCGTGATCCGCACGCCGGGAGCCACCAGCACCAGGTCGGCGTGGTGGCTGAGGACCGCGCCGAGGACGGCCTCGGAGTCGACACCGGGCGCCTCGGGCGCGTCGGCGTCGAGCCGTGCCACCACGGGGACCCCGCTGGCTATCGGCCCGGTGCCGACCGGGACGACGCCGACGACGACGTACGGGTGGTCGGTGCGGGCGGCGAGGTGCGCGATGACGTCCTCGGCCGCGTCGGGTTCTCCTATCACCAGCACGCGGCTCACGGCCTGGGCCTCGCGGCGGGCGGCCGAGAGGTGGCGGTAGGTCAGCTTGTGGCAGGCGACGGTGATCAGCAGGGCGGGCAGCAGGGCCCCGAGGGCGGACAGCCGGGGCGTGTCCTCCTCGGTCACCACGCGCGCCACGGCCAGGATGCCGATCAGAATCAGCCAGTCGTGGAGAACGGGGAGCACCCCGCGGGACTCCCCGAGCGCCCGGGTCGCGTACCGGCGGCGCAGTGCCTGTATCCCGGTCCACGCCACGGCGGCGGCCAGGGCGCAGTAGACGGGCCGCACCTGCTGGGCCGCGTCGAAGACGAGCCCCACCGGGACGGCTGCGCCGAAGAAGTCGGCGGCTATCGCGGCCGGACGGTACCAACGGGCCTTGTCCCCGAGGCGCCGCACGGGCACCAGGGGCTCATGGGCCGCCCTGGCCACTCTTTGCGCAGGAAAATGGACATGCCTCATGGGCCCCCCTGGCACGTGGTCTATGACAGTGGCAAGTGTCCATGGCTTCCCCTGGCGATGAACATCTGCCGCACCGGCAAACAGTACGACAAACACCCGTACGGTAAACGCCGTTTCGGTCAACCCGGCCTCTTGTTGCGCAAGTGTTAGCAAGCGGTAGCTGGTCTTCCGCATTCTGGACACCGCACGAACGCCGCACCTTGCACACGAAGGTGAAGGGTTCGGATACCGGATACGTATCTTCGAACAACGGACCGTTTCCGGCCAACCTTTTGACGCGGCCCTGACATCCATCGCGCCAAGTGGCAATCTTCGAGCGTTCATCGCACCGCACCTGCTCTGCCCGGCGGCCCACCCAGCCGTCCGGAACCCCCCTTGCAGAAGGAGTCTGCGTTGAGGTCCACCCCCCAGAGGCGTGCCACCGCGGCGGGCGCGCTCGTTGCCGCGGCAGCCCTGCTCGCCGTAGGTATACAGACCGGAACCGCCACCGCCGACGCCACCGCGTCACCGGCACCCAAGGCCGCTCAGTCCAATCCGGGCGCGGCCAACCGCGTACTCAGCGCATCGGAGCGTGCGACGCTCCTCGCCGAGGCCAACTCGACCACCGTGCAGGCCGCCAAGGCGCTCGGCCTCGGCGGTGGCGAGAAGCTCGTCGTCCGCGACGTCGTCCAGGATGCGGACGGCACGACGCACACCACGTACGAGCGGACCTACGACGGCCTGCCCGTACTCGGCGGCGACCTCACGGTCCACGCCAAGGACGGCGTCACCAAGAGTGTGACCAGGGCGACCAACCACGAGATCAAGGTCGCGACCACCGAGGCCTCGGTCACCACGGCCGCCGCCGAGAAGCAGGCGGTCTCGGCCGCCAACACCGAGGGTTCGAGGGAGGCCAAGCCCGCCAAGGGCGCCCGCAAGGTGATCTGGGCGGCCGAAGGCGCCCCGAGGCTCGCCTTCGAGACGGTCGTCGGCGGCCTCCAGCACGACGGCACCCCCAACGAGCTGCACGTGGTGACCGACGCCAGGACCGGCGCCAAGATCACCGAGTGGCAGGCCATCGAGACCGGCACCGGCAACACGATGTACAGCGGCCAGGTGACCCTCGGCACCACGCAGTCGGGCAGCACCTGGAACCTGACCGACGCCGCGCGCGGCAACCACAAGACCTACAACCTCAACCGCGGCTCCTCCGGCACCGGCACGCTCTTCTCCGGTCCGGACGACGTCTGGGGCAACGGCCAGCCGTCCAACCTGGAGACGGCCGCCGCCGACGCGCACTACGGCGCGGCGGTCACGTGGGACTACTACAAGAACGTGCACGGCCGCAACGGCCTGCGCAACGACGGCGTGGCACCGTACAGCCGGGTCCACTACGGCAACAGCTACGTGAACGCCTTCTGGAGCGACTCCTGCTTCTGCATGACGTACGGCGACGGCGAGGGCAACAACAAGCCCCTCACCTCCACCGACGTGGCGGCGCACGAGATGACCCACGGCCTGACCTCGGTCACCGGCAACATGACCTACAGCGGTGAGCCCGGCGGCCTCAACGAGGCCACCTCCGACATCTTCGCGGCGGCGGTCGAGTTCTACGCCAACAACCCGCAGGACGTCGGCGACTACCTGGTCGGCGAGAAGATCGACATCCGCGGCAACGGCACCCCGCTGCGCTACATGGACAAGCCCAGCAAGGACGGCTCGTCCAAGGACTCCTGGTACTCGGGCATCGGCTCGATCGACGTCCACTACTCCTCGGGCCCGGCCAACCACTGGTACTACCTGGCCTCCGAGGGCTCCGGCGCCAAGGTCGTCAACGGCGTGAGCTACGACTCGCCGACCTCCGACGGCCTGCCCGTCACGGCGATCGGCCGCGACGCCGCCTCGAAGATCTGGTTCCGCGCGCTGACCACCGGTCTGTTCAAGTCGAACACCAACTACGCGGCCGCCCGCACGGCGACCCTGCAGGCGGCGGCCGACCTGTACGGCGCCGGCTCGACCACCTACAACAACGCGGCGAACGCCTGGGCCGCCATCAACGTCGGCCCGCGCATCGTGAGCGGCGTCTCGGTGACCCCGATCCCCAACCAGAACACCCAGGTCAACACCGCTGTCAGCCTGCAGGTCCAGGCCACCAGCACCAACCCGGGTGCGCTGAGCTACGCGGCGACCGGCCTGCCGGCCGGCCTGTCGATCAACTCGTCCACCGGCCTGATCTCCGGTACGGCCACCACCGCGGGCACGTCCAACGTGACCGTCACCGTGACCGACTCGCAGAGCAAGACCGGCACGGCGTCCTTCACCTGGACCGTGGGCACCGGCCAGCAGAACGTCTTCGAGAACACGAACGACTACCAGATCACGGACAACGCCACGGTCGAGTCCCCGATCCTGGTGACCCGCACGGGCAACGCCCCGAGCAACCTCAAGGTGGACGTGAACATCGTCCACACCTACGTCGGTGACCTGATCGTCGACCTGGTCGCCCCCGACGGCAGCGTCTACAACCTGCGCAACCGCAGCGGCGGCAGCGCGGACAACATCGTCCAGACCTTCACCGTGAACGCCTCCTCCGAGGTCGCGAACGGCACCTGGAAGCTCCGGGTCAGGGACGCCGCCTGGCTGGACACCGGCTACATCAACAGCTGGAAGCTCACCTTCTGACCCCTTGAGGGCAGCGTGAGCCGCGGCTGAACCAACAGAGGGACACGGGGCCGCCCGGGAGAAGACCTCCCCGGGCGGCCCTGTCACGTCGGGCCCCCGGAGGCTTGCTCCGGGCACGGGCGCGGTACCGGGGGGCGGCCGGACGAGGTCCGGCCACCCCGACCCGGGACCGGCCCGCCGCCCGCCCGTCCTCCCCGTTCACGCCCGCGCTACCGCAGCAGTACGCCGCCGCCGGTCTCCGCGCCCGCCGGGGCCGCGACCAGGCCCAGTTCGGCCGGGGTCGCCAGCAGCGGGTGGGTCGGCAGGATGCGGACCGTGTAGCCGAAGGGCCCGGTGCGGTCGAGGGCGAGCGGGCCCTCGTAGACCCACCGCCCCTCCAGGTCGGGGCCGGCAGCCGGCTTGAGCGGGAAGGTCCGCCCGTCCCGGATCACGTCCTGCGGGTCCACCCGACCCGCCACCGCCTGCACCTCCACGTCCTCGGGCGCGAGCGTGTCCAACGACACCTGCACCCGCAGCGTGAGGGTGGCGCCCAGTTCGGCGGTGCCGTTCACCGGAGCCGCGGCCAGCGCCTCCACGTGCTCGACGGCGATCCGCGGCCACGCCGCCCGGACCCGGCCCTTCCACCAGGCGAGGTCCCGCGCCGCGTCGGCGGTCAGGCAGCGGTGGGCGAGCGCGGCCGGCAGGTAGAGCCGCTCCACGTACTCGCGCACCATGCGTCCGGCGAGGACCCTCGGCCCCAGCGACACGAGCGTGCGGCGGACCATCTCGATCCACCGGACCGGGAGCCCCGTGCGCCCGGCCCGGTCGTAGAACCGCGGCGCGACCCGGCCCTCGATCAGCTCGTAGAGGGCGCTCGCCTCCAGGTGGTCCCGGCGGTCCTCGTCCGCGCCGAGCCCGTCGGCGGTCGGGATGGCCCAGCCGAAGTCCGGCTCGAACCACTCGTCCCACCACCCGTCCAGGACGGAAAGGTTGAGACAGCCGTTCAGCGCGGCCTTCATCCCGCTCGTACCGCACGCCTCCAGCGGACGCAGCGGATTGTTCAGCCAGACGTCGCAGCCCGGGTAGAGCTTCTGCGCCATCGCCATGCCGTAGTCGGGCAGGAAGACGATGCGGTGCCGCACCCGCGGGTCGTCCGCGAAGCGCACCAGCTCCTGCACGAGCCGCTTGCCTCCGTCGTCGGCCGGGTGCGCCTTGCCCGCCACGACGATCTGCACCGGCCGCTCCGGGTCCAGCAGCAGCCTGCGCAGCCGGTCCGGGTCGCGCAGCATCAGCGTCAGCCGCTTGTAGGAGGGCACGCGCCGGGCGAAGCCGATGGTCAGCACGTCCGGATCGAGGACGGAGTCGACCCAGCCCAGTTCGGCGGCGGCGGCCCCGCGCTGGAGCCACGAGGCCCGCAGCCGGTCCCGCACCTCCTGCACCAGTTGCTCGCGCAGCACCCGGCGCAGGTCCCACACGTCCTGGTCGGGGATGTCCGCGACGGCGTCCCAGCGCCGTGAGCCGCCGACCGACAGGGCGTCCTCGGTGCGGCCCGCTCCGATCTGGCGGGCGCCCAGCCGGACCACCTCGGGTGCCACCCAGGTCGGGGCGTGGACCCCGTTGGTCACGGAGGTGATGGGCACGTCGGTCGGGTCGAAGCCGGGCCACAGACCGGCGAACATCTCCCTGCTGACCGCTCCGTGCAGGGTGGACACCCCGTTGGCCCGCTGGGCCAGCCGCAGCCCCATCACCGCCATGTTGAACACGCCGGGGTCGCCGCCGGGGAAGGACTCGGCGCCCAGTTCCAGGATGCGGTCGACCGGTACGCCGGCCAGCTCGCCGCCGTCGCCGAAGTGCCGGGCGACCAGGCTTCGCTCGAAGCGGTCGATCCCCGCCGGGACGGGGGTGTGCGTGGTGAACACGGTCCCGGCGCGCACCGCCTCGACGGCGGCGTCGAAGCCGAGGCCCTGCTCCCGCTCCAGTTCCCTTATGCGCTCGAGTCCGAGGAAGCCGGCGTGGCCCTCGTTGGTGTGGAAGACCTCGGGCTCGGGATGGCCCGTGATCGCGCAGTACGCGCGTACCGCGCGCACCCCGCCGATGCCCAGCAGCATCTCCTGGAGCAGTCGGTGGTCGCTGCCGCCCCCGTAGAGCCGGTCGGTCACCTCACGGGCCGCGGCGTCGTTGTCCTCGACGTCGGAGTCCAGGAGCAGCAGCGGTACGCGTCCGACCCGCGCCTGCCAGATGTGGGCGTGCAGGGCGCGGCCGCCGGGCAGGGTCAGCGAGACGCGGGCGGGGGTGCCGTCGTCCTGGCGGAGCAGGCCGAGCGGAAGTTCGTTGGGGTCGAGGACGGGATAGTGCTCCTGCTGCCATCCGTCGCGGGAGAGCGACTGGCGGAAGTAGCCGTGCCGGTAAAGAAGTCCCACGCCGATGAGCGGGGCTCCGAGGTCGCTGGCCGCCTTCAGATGGTCCCCGGCGAGGATGCCGAGGCCGCCGGAGTACTGGGGCAGGGCGGCGGTGATCCCGAACTCGGGGGAGAAATAGGCGATGGCGGCGGGCAGTTCCGCGCCGTTCTCATGGCTCTGGTACCACCTCCCGCCGTTCACGTAGTCATCGAGGTCGGCGGCGGCGACGGCCAGGCGCCGCAGGAACCGGCGGTCCGCCGCCAGTTCCGCGAGCCTGGCGGCGGAGACGGTGCCGAGCAGCCGGACGGGATCTCCGCCGGCGGCCTGCCAGCCCTCGGGGTCGACGGATTGGAAGAGTTCGCGGGTCTCGGCATGCCACGACCAGCGCAGATTGCGCGCGAGATCGGTGAGCGGCAGCAGGGACTCGGGGAGGACGGGGCGCACGGTGAATCGACGGATAGCCTTCACACGTTCCACCTTCGCAGGGGATGACGGATCGGAGCGGCCGCACCACGCTGTGCACCCGCGCATCACCCCGGGAAGGCTAGCGAGGCCCCCGCGTTCCGGCCATGGCGCCTGCGGCGCGCGCCGCGGGTGCGGGCGCGCCGCCTCCCGGCCGTCTGGCTCCGGCAGGTCCTCGACTCCGCGGAGTCTTCCGGAGGGGTGTTTCGGCCAGATGTCCACACCCTTGTGCCACAAGGCGTCACTCCCACCCGCAACGGGGGGCGGCGGCCGTCTCCCGTACACCCGCGCGGGTGGTTCCCCTGAGGCTCGGGAGGCAGGAGTGACCGGTGGTTCCGGCCCCTACGTCACCTAGTCCCGGCCGACTTGACGGAGCCCGGCCGGATGTCGGGCGGAGCCTTGGTCTTGCGCGTGCCACTACGTACGAGTAGTTAACCGAGTGCGCGGATTGGGCGGGGCGGGAGTGGGAAGGGCTCCCCGGGTACACGCGGTACACGCACGGCGCACCCGCCCACAAGCCCTCTCCCCGCCACCCGAGTGAACGCGGACAGGAGCGGCCATGCCCGCAGCCCAGCCGTCCACTGAGCGGCTAGAAACAGAGCGAACAGAGCGTGCACTACCAGTCGTGACACCGGCTGGCCTGTTGTCACCGAGCCCTGCGAACTGCCCCCAGGTGATCCCATCATGATCGGTCGCATTCCCGTGCTGGACGTCCGCCCCGCCGTCGACTGCGGCGCCAGACCCGCAAAGGCGGTCGTGGACGAGGTCTTCGAGGTCTCCGCCACCGTGTTCCGCGAAGGGCACGACGCCGTAGCCGCCCACATCGTCCTGCGTGACCCGAGGGGGCGGCTGCGGCCCCCCGTACCGCTGCGCGAGCTCGCCCCCGGCACCGATCGGTGGGGGGCCCGGATCTCCGCCGAGGTCGAGGGGAGGTGGACGTACACCGTCGAGGCGTGGAGCGATCCGGTGGGCACCTGGCGGGCCCACGCCGCGATCAAGATCCCCGCCGGCATCGACACCGGGCTGGTGCTGCTGGAGGGCGCCGAGCTCTTCGAGCGGGCCGCGGCGCGGATCCCCAAGCGCGACGGCCGCGACGCCGTCCTGGCCGCGGCCGGGATCATGCGGGACGAGGACCTCCCGGCAGCCGAGCGGTACGAGGCCGCGCTGGCCCCCGCCGTGGGCGCCGCGCTCGCCAAGCGCCCCTACCGGGAGCTGGTCACCGCCTCCAAGCCGCTGCCGCTCCTCGTCGAGCGCAGGCGGGCCCTCTTCGGGTCCTGGTACGAGATGTTCCCGCGCTCCGAGGGCGCGGTGCTGGAGCCCGGCGAGGCTCCGGTCAGCGGCACCTTCAGGACCGCCGCGGAGCGGCTGCCCGCGATCGCCGCGATGGGCTTCGACGTGGTGTACCTGCCGCCCGTCCACCCGATCGGCAGCACCTACCGCAAAGGTCCCAACAACACTCTTTCTGCGGGAAGTTGGGATCCCGGGGTGCCCTGGGCCATCGGCTCCACCGAGGGCGGCCACGAGGCGGTCCACCCGGAGCTGGGCACCATCGAGGACTTCGACGCCTTCGTCGCGCGGGCCCGCGAACTGGGCATGGAGATCGCGCTCGACTTCGCGCTGCAGTGCTCCCCCGACCACCCCTGGGTGGAGAAGCACCCGGAGTGGTTCCGCCACCGCGCCGACGGGACGATCGCGTACGCCGAGAACCCGCCGAAGAAGTACCAGGACATCTATCCGGTCCACTTCGACACCGACATGGCCGGCATCGTCGAGGAGACCTGCCGGATCCTGCGGCACTGGATGGACCACGGCGTGCGCATCTTCCGGGTCGACAACCCGCACACCAAGCCGGTCGTCTTCTGGCAGAAGGTGATCGCGGACATCAACAAGTCCGACCCGGACGTGATCTTCCTGGCGGAGGCCTTCACCCGGCCCGCGATGATGCGCGCGCTCGCCGCCGTCGGCTTCCAGCAGTCGTACACCTACTTCACCTGGCGCAACACCAAGGCCGAGCTGACGGAGTACCTGACGGAGCTCTCCGCCGGCCCCTCCGCCTCGGTGATGCGGCCGAACTTCTTCGTCAACACGCCTGACATCCTCCATGCGTACCTGCAGAAGGGCGGCCGTCCCGCCTTCGAGGTGCGCGCCGTCCTCGCCGCGACCCTGTCCCCCACCTGGGGGATCTACTCCGGCTACGAGCTCTGCGAGAACACCCCGCTGCGCGAGGGCAGCGAGGAGTACCTGAACTCCGAGAAGTACGAGTTCCGGCCACGCGACTGGGCCGCCGCCGACCGTGAAGGCCGCACCATCGCCCCGCTGATCACCACCCTGAACCGGCTGCGCCGGCGCAACCCCGCGCTGCAGCAGCTGCGCGACCTCCACTTCCACTCGACCGACAACGAACAGGTGATCGCCTATTCGAAGCACGCGGGCGCCAATTCCGTACTGGTGGTCGTCAACCTCGATCCGCACCACACCCAGGAGGCGACGGTGTCGTTGGACATGCCGGTACTCGGCCTCGACTGGCACGGGTCCCTCGCGGTGCGCGACGAGCTCACCGGCGAGACCTATCACTGGGGCAGGGCGAACTACGTGCGCCTAGAGCCGGGCCGCACGCCCGCGCACGTACTGACCGCTCTGCGACCGTCCCCGCCCACCGGAGGGTCACCCACCACATGATGATCAACGATCCCGTCCACGACACCTTCGAGGACACCCCCGCCAAGGACCGCGATCCCGACTGGTTCAAGCGGGCCGTCTTCTACGAGGTCCTCGTCCGCTCCTTCCACGACAGCAACGGCGACGGCGTCGGGGACCTCAGGGGCCTCACCGCCAAACTGGACTACCTCCAGTGGCTCGGCGTCGACTGCCTGTGGCTGCCGCCGTTCTTCGCCTCGCCCCTGCGCGACGGGGGCTACGACGTCTCCGACTACACCTCGGTGCTGCCCGAGTTCGGCGATCTCGCCGACTTCGTGGAGTTCGTCGACGCCGCGCACACCCGCGGCATGCGGGTGATCATCGACTTCGTCATGAACCACACCAGCGACCAGCACGAGTGGTTCCAGCAGTCGCGCAAGGACCCGGAGGGCCCCTACGGCGACTACTACATGTGGGCCGACAACGACAAGCAGTACCAGGACGCCCGGATCATCTTCGTCGACACCGAGACCTCGAACTGGACGTACGACCCGGTCCGCAAGCAGTACTACTGGCACCGCTTCTTCTCCCACCAGCCGGACCTGAACTTCGAGAACCCGGCGGTCCAGGAGGAGATCATCTCCGCCCTCCGCTTCTGGCTGGACCTGGGCATCGACGGCTTCCGCCTCGACGCCGTGCCCTACCTGTACGCCGAGGAGGGCACCAACTGCGAGAACCTCCCGCGCACCCACCAGCTGCTCAAGAGGGTCCGGGCCGAGATCGACGCGCACTACCCGGACACGGTGCTGCTCGCCGAGGCCAACCAGTGGCCCGAGGACGTCGTCGACTACTTCGGGGACTTCACCAAGGGCGGGGACGAGTGCCACATGGCGTTCCACTTCCCCGTCATGCCGCGCATCTTCATGGCCGTGCGAAGAGAGTCCCGCTACCCGGTCTCCGAGATCCTGGCCAAGACCCCGGCCATCCCGAAGAACTGCCAGTGGGGGATCTTCCTGCGCAACCACGACGAGCTCACGCTCGAAATGGTCACGGACGAAGAGCGCGACTACATGTACGCCGAGTACGCCAAGGACCCGCGGATGCGGGCCAACATCGGCATCCGGCGCCGGCTCGCCCCGCTGCTGGACAACGACCGCAACCAGATGGAGCTGTTCACCGCCCTGCTGCTGTCGCTGCCCGGCTCGCCGGTGCTCTACTACGGCGACGAGATCGGCATGGGCGACAACATCTGGCTGGGCGACCGCGACGGCGTCCGGACCCCCATGCAGTGGACCCCGGACCGCAACGCCGGTTTCTCCTCGTGCGATCCGGGCAGGTTGAACCTGCCGGTCATCATGGACCCGGTCCACGGGTACCAGGTCACCAATGTCGAGGCGGCCATGGCGTCGCCCTCCTCACTGCTGCACTGGACCCGCAGGCTGATCGAGATCCGCAAGGCGAACCCGGCCTTCGGCCTCGGCTCGTACACCGAACTGCAGTCGTCCAACCCGGCGGTGCTCGCGTTCCTGCGCGAGTACGGGGACGACCTGGTGCTGTGCGTGCACAACTTCTCGCGCTTCGCGCAGCCCACCGAGCTGGACCTGCAGTCGTTCAACGGGCGGGTCCCGGTGGAGCTCACGGGCGACGTGCGCTTCCCGCCGATCGGCGAGTGGCCCTACCTGCTGACCCTGGCGGGACACGGCTTCTACTGGTTCCGGCTGCGTGCCGAACAGCGCGGTGACCGCCGCGCCGAATAGCCGGCACGGCACAGGCGGACCACGCCTCGACCAGGGGGCGGGCGGCTCGAATGGGTCAATCGCCCGCCCCTGTACGGATCATCCTGACCCGACACTCGCACATGCCGGAGAAGCAACTGCCGCGCATCCGGGACACTCTGCGCATTCTGTGACGGCCCGGGGAAAGGACGCGACGCCATGTCGGAGGCTGCATCCGCCCGGAGCCGGCTGACGGCCGACCGGGCCGCCGGGATCGCCCCGCTCGAACCGATGCTGCGGGCCTGGCTGCCCGCGCAGCGCTGGTTCGCGGGCAAGGGTCGGGCCATCAGCAGACTCACGACCGTCTCGGCGGCCGACCTGCTGCCCCCCGGGTCCACCCCCGGACTGCTGCACGTACTGCTCGACGTCGACGGGGACTGCTACCAGCTGCTGCTGGGCGTCCGCCCGTCCCTGCCGCCCGCCCTCGCGCCCGCTCTGATCGGCCACCCCGAGGAGGGCCCGTACGCGGGCCGGGCGGTCTACGAGGCGTTGGGCGACCCCCGGCTCGCGGCGATGCTGCTGGAGCGGCTGCGCTCGCCCGGCCCGCTCGGCCCGCTGCGCTTCGACCGGGACCCGGCCGCACCGGTCCCGGCCGGGCTCACGCCCAGGCCGCTGTCCGGGGAGCAGACGAATTCCTCCCTCATCTACGGAGATTCGTTCATCCTGAAGGTCTTCCGCCGGGTCGGCCCCGGCGTCAACCCGGACCTGGAGCTGCCCAGGGCGCTGGCCGCCGCCGGCTGCGCCCGGGTGCCGGCGCCCGTCGCCTGGTACGAGGCCGAGCCGCCCGGCGGGGAGCCGCTGACCCTGGGCGTGCTCCAGCCGTACCTGCGCGGCTCGGACGACGGATGGCAGCTCGCGCTGCGCCGGCTCGGCGCCGGGGAGGACTTCACCGCCGAGGCCCACGCGCTCGGCCGGGCCACCGCCGAGGTGCACAGCGCGCTCGCCACCGCCCTGCCCACCGTCGCGCTCGGGCCGGAGCAGACCGCACGGCTCGCCGCGGGGATGACCGCGCGGCTGGCCGCCACCGCCCGGGAGGTGCCGGCGCTGCGGCCGTACGAGGCCGGGCTGCGGGGCGCCTTCGACGCGCTGGCCGCCTCCCGCGGGACGGGGGTGGCCGCCCAGCGGATCCACGGCGACCTCCATCTGGGCCAGACCCTGCGCACCCTCGACGGCCGCTGGTCGTTGATCGACTTCGAGGGGGAGCCGGCCCGGCCGCTGGCCGACCGGCGCCGTCCCGAACCGGCGGTGCGCGACATCGCGGGGATACTGCGCTCCTTCGACTACGCCGCCCGCTCGCACCGGCCGTTCGCCCCGGCCTGGGCGGACGACTGCCGGGCGGCGTTCTGCGAGGGCTATGCCCGCACCACCGGCCGGGACCCGCGCGAGGATCCCGTTCTGCTGCGCGCCTACGAGACCGACAAGGCGGTGTACGAGGCCCGGTACGAGTCCCGGCACCGCCCCGACTGGCTGCACGTACCGATGGCCGCGATCCGGCGGCTCTCGGAACCCTCGCGGCCCGCCCACCGCGTGCCGCCGGTCCCGCCCGCCCTCTCCCCCCATCCGCACCCCCACCCGAAGCCCCCGAGGAGGCCGCTCGCGTGAGCGCCGCACGACAGCCGTCACCGACCGTCCGCGACGAATCCGTACCCGCCGCGGCCGCGGCCAAGAAGCCACGCACTCCCCGGGCCCGCCGCTCGGCACCTCCACGCGGGGTCCGCCCGGCCCCGCCGCTCGCCGCCGAGGAGCGGGCCCGCCTGCTGGAGGGCCGCCATCACGACCCGCACGCGGTGCTGGGCGCGCACACCCAGCGCGGCGGGGTGGCCTTCCGGGTGCTGCGCCCGCACGCCAAGGCGGTCACGGTCATCGCCAAGGGGCTGCGGGCCGAGCTGCACGACGACGGCGACGGACTGTTCTCCGGGCTGCTGCCCCTGACCGCGGTGCCGGACTACCGGTTGCTGGTGGCGTACGCCGGCGACGAGATCGAGGTCCACGACCCCTACCGGTTCCTGCCCACCCTGGGCGAACTGGACCTGCACCTGATCGGCGAGGGCCGCCACGAGCGGCTGTGGACGGCGCTGGGCGCCCAGCCCATGGAGCACCAGGGCGTGGCCGGGACCCGGTTCACGGTGTGGGCGCCGAACGCGCAGGGGGTCCGGGTCACGGGGGACTTCTGCTACTGGGACTCCGTCGCCCATCCGATGCGCTCGCTCGGATCCAGCGGCGTCTGGGAGCTCTTCCTGCCCGGGGTGGGCGCCGGGACGCTCTACAAGTTCGACATCACCCGCCCCGATGGCAGCCACACGCTGCGCGCCGACCCGATGGCCCGCTCCGCGGAGGTCCCCCCGGCGAACGCCTCGGTGGTCACCGCCTCACAGTACGCGTGGCAGGACGCGGAGTGGATGGCGCGGCGCGGCGCCCGCGCCCCGCACCAGGCCCCCTTCTCGGTGTACGAGCTGCACCTGGCGTCCTGGCGGCCCGGTCTCTCCTACCGGCAGCTCGCCGAGCAGCTCCCGGAGTACGTCAAGGAGCTGGGCTTCACGCACGTGGAGATGATGCCGGTCGCCGAGCACCCGTTCGGCGGCTCGTGGGGGTACCAGGTCACCGGCTTCTACGCGCCGACCTCGCGGATGGGCACCCCGGACGACTTCCGCTTCCTGGTGGACTCGCTGCACCGGGCGGGGATCGGTGTGATCGTCGACTGGGTGCCGGCGCACTTCCCGAGGGACGACTGGGCGCTCGCGGAGTTCGACGGGCGGCCGCTGTACGAGCACCACGACCCCCGGCGGGCCGCGCACCCGGACTGGGGGACGCTGGAGTTCGACTACGGGCGCAAGGAGGTACGCAACTTCCTCGTCGCCAACGCCGTCTACTGGTGCGAGGAGTTCCACGTGGACGGGCTGCGCGTGGACGCGGTGGCCTCGATGCTCTACCTGGACTACTCGCGCGGCGAGGGCGAATGGACGCCCAATGAGCACGGCGGCCGGGAGAACCTCGACGCGGTGGCCTTCCTCCAGGAGATGAACGCCACGGTGTACCGGCGCTGCCCGGGGGTGGTGACCATCGCGGAGGAGTCCACCGCCTGGGACGGCGTGACCCGGCCGACGGACGGCGGCGGGTTGGGCTTCGGCCTGAAGTGGAACATGGGCTGGATGCACGACACCCTGCGCTACATGTCGAAGGAGTCGGTGCACCGCAAGTACCACCACCACGACATGACCTTCGGGATGATCTACGCCTTCAGCGAGAACTACGTACTGCCGATCTCGCACGACGAGGTGGTGCACGGCAAGCGCTCGCTGGTGTCGAAGATGCCGGGGGGCGACTGGTGGCAGCAGCGGGCCGCGCATCGGGCGTACCTGGGCTTCATGTGGGCCCACCCGGGCAAGCAACTGCTCTTCATGGGCCAGGAGTTCGCCCAGGGGGCGGAGTGGTCGGAGACCCACGGGCCCGACTGGTGGCTGCTGGACTCCTCCTACCCGGCGGCCGGCGACCA